>CAZBNW010000064.1:0-14573 GCA_964493385.1 uncultured archaeon
TTAATATCGGAAAATTTATTTTGCTAGAATTTTTTATTCGTTTTAAAAAAAAATTTAATAATTTTTAAGCTGAGCTAAATAAGTAGTGATTTCGGATTGAAAATTTTCGTTTGTATTAAACAAGTACCGGGAGTTTCAGAGGTAAAAATTGATCCAAACACAAATACACTAATAAGAGAAGGTATTTTGTCAGTAATTAATCCTAATGATCGAAATGCTATTGAATTAGCTTTAATTTTAAAAGAAAAGCATGGAACCGAAGTTATAGCTTTAAGTATGGGACCCCCTCAAGCAGAAGAAGTACTACGTGAAGCTTTAGCAATGGGAGTGGATAAAGGGATTTTATTAACTGATAGAGCTTTTGCAGGGGCAGATACTTTAGCTACATCATATACTCTTGCTTTAGCAATTAAAAAGATATTAGCAGAATCTTATTCTGAAGAAAAATATCTCATAATATGCGGTGCTCAAGCAATAGATGGAGATACCGGACAAGTACCTCCAGAATTAGCAGAAGAATTAGGAATTCCGCAAATTACATATGTACAGAATATTGAATTAAGTGAAGACAAAATTGTTGTAGAGAGAAAATTTAGAGCTATAGAGATTGTAATTATTGAAACACAATTACCAGCATTAATTTCTGTATTAAACGATATAAATAAGCCTAGATATCCAACCATGGCTGGAATTATGAAAGCCCATGAAAAATCAAGTGTGATATATCTGGATTCTAATGCTCTAAATGCAGATAAGACAAAAATTGGGTTAAATGGTTCTATGACTGAAGTTTGGAAAATTTTCACTCCTGCAAGAAAGGGAAATCATATCATTTTAGAAGGTCCTACTGAAGAAGTTGCTCAAAATTTATGTCAACATTTAAAAGAGGATAAAATTTTCTAAGAGGAGTATTCATTTGAGCATTTTAATTGATGACGAACTATGTACTGGTTGCGGTAGCTGTATGGAGAGCTGTCCCTATGGAGCCATTGAATTAAATAGCAATATTGCAAGAATTTTACCAAATTGTAATCTGTGTGGGGCATGTGTAGAAGTCTGTCCTGAAGAGGCAATTATACTGGAACGAGGGGACCTTTCAGCTCAAAAAATGGATATCTCCCAATTTAAAGGAGTTTGGGTTATTGCAGAACATTATAAGAATAAAATTCATAACGTAGCATTCCAACTACTAGGAAAGGGGCGAGAATTAGCAGATTTATTAGGAGTAAATTTAACACTTGTTATAATAGGAGCTAATTTCGATGAAAAATTAGAAGAATTTAGTCAATATGGGATGGATGAGATAATTTATGTTAAATCACCAATATTAAAGGATTATTATTCAGATTTATATGTAAAAGTAATTACAGAATTAGTGTTAGATAACAAACCTGAAATTATATTAATTGGTGCTACTCCTAGTGGAAGAGATTTTGCTCCCAGAGCAGCAAAAAGACTCAACGCAGGTTTAACAGCAGACTGTACAGGATTAGATATAAATCTTGAAACTAGAAACCTACTTCAAACTCGTCCAACTTTTGGCGGAAATATTATGGCAACCATTAGAACCCCTTCTAGCAGACCACAAATGGCGACTGTAAGACCAGGTACTTATAAAATGCCTGAAAATGTAAAGAAAAAAGTAAATATTAGGAAAATCGATTATGAATTCAAAGAGAAAGATTCAGTTTCAAAGATTGTGAAAGTAATAAGCAAAAAAAAAATTTCAGTAAACCTTGAAGATGCAGAGATCATAGTAGCTGGAGGACGTGGTGTCGGTTCCAAAGAAAATTTTAAAATTATAAAAGATTTGGCAAATGTATTGGATGCGGAATTGGGCGGATCAAGAATAACTGTTGAATTAAATTGGCTTGAACCAGATAGGCAAATTGGTCAAACCGGGAAAACTGTAACTCCAAAATTATATATAGCTTGCGGTATTTCAGGAGCTATCCAGCATATTGTGGGCATGCAAAATTCTAATATTATCGTTGCGATAAATAAAGATCCAGATGCCCCAATATTTAATTGGGCTCATTATGGAATCGTTGGAGATCTACATGAAGTAATTCCTGTTCTAATTAATGAGATCAAAAATATAAAATCAGAAGAATAAATTCTCTATTTACTTATTTTGTAATAGTTCCTTAGAGCGTTAAGGGCATTAGATAATTGTATATATGACTAAATTAGATTTTATAGTCTATTGTGTTCGATAATCATTACTACAAAATTGCTGAAATTATCATATTAGGATGTTAAGAAAGTGAATCAATTATAAAGGAAATTAAAAAAAAACTCAAAAAATCTTATTTTGAGTGCAAGAATAAAAAAAAATTATAAGTAATGGAATGATTTTTTAGCTTTATTCGTGGAGGAATAAATTATGGACTAATAGAAAACATTCCACTACTAGAAAAAAATTAAATTTTTTTCTAATATGCATCTAGTTAACTATCCTAATAAATGTTTCTAATGTTTCGTCAATTTTATGAACGCTCTATTCCATTATTGCGTGAACTGTATTGGTATGATACCATTATGAGATTGTTTTATTTATATTTCTTTATTACATCCTTATTTTAAAAATAAAAGCTAAAAAAGTTCATAAATTTAATTGGAAAAAAAAAATTTTCTTGAAAAATATGGAAAATAAATCGGTTTTTTTGAAAAAGGTTATCCGAACTTTTTTATAAATTTTTGATCTAATAGTTAGCCCTATGTACAAATTAAAATTTTATTAAATCCTTAATAAGAGCGAAATCTATTTAGAATAATCAAAATAGTCAATTTTTTAAATTTTAGGATGTTTAAAATGAAATCTCTTAATAGAACTCTCAGTTATTAATTTAGTAAGAAAATTTTAACTTTTTATTTGAAATATGTCATGAATTCTTTAATCGTAAATAGCGCATTGTCGCCTATCTAAATAATTATATTTTCAGTTTTTATTTAGACTATAAGTTTCTATTGCGAATAATGCTGCCCCTATAGCTCCTATTAATTGGGGATTCGGGGGAATTAAAATTTCTGCGTTTATTTCTTTTTTAAGAATATTAGCAATGATATTATTATGTGCAATAACTCCCCCAGTAAGGACTACGCTACCCTCTAATTCAGTCATCTCAATCACTCTCTTTATTACGGAACCAAATGCGCTTTTTATCAGATCTTCAACTTTCTCTCCATCTTTTATCCGAGTAAGAATTTCTGTTTTAGCAAAAACAGTACAAAAACTTGCAAGAGGAACATTTGAGGTGGATTTAACTGCTAGATTATTTAAATCTTTAAGCGGAATGTCGAGTCGATAAGCAATCTCCTCAATAAATGCGCCAGTTCCAGCAGCACACTTTCTATTCATTTTAAACCTAATTATTTTTCCATTTTCATCAAGCTTAATAACCTTAGTATCTTGCCCCCCTATATCGATGACTGTGATTTTTTTCGGGAAATAGTAATAAGCGCCTTTTGCATGACAACTAATTTCTGTTTTATTAGTATTCGCGAAAGACACTTTATTTTTTCCATAGCCTGTTGCTGTTATATGGTGGATTGAAGATCTCGCTAATGATGCGGTTGAAATGGCTTTTTCAAAAGCAGTTTTGCTTGAATCTTCGATAGAAGTACCAGTACGCTTAATGAAGGAGCTAACAATCTCTTTAGTTTTATTGAGAACTACAGACTTTACAAAAGAAGTTCCAACATCAATGCCTACAACATATATCCTATCTGACATAATTCTAGAAAAATCGAACTATAAATTTATTAACGATTAACAGGAGGAAGCTCACATCCTCTAATTAAAGAAACAAATATCTTATTGTATGGAGTGGGAATTCCTTCAATTTTTCCATATTCTACTATCTTTCCATTAAGAAATTCAATTTCTGATGGATTTCCTGCTTTTATATCTGTTTCCATTGACACTCTATGGTGACCTGCTTTATCCAGATAATTCATGCCGGATTCTAAAAAACCTGGCCCAAAATCAATACCTCGTGCTCGTGCAACTTCAATTCCCTCTCGTAATATTTCTCTGCAAAGATTTCTCGTATCCTTGAATTCCAAAGCTTGTTTCATTGTCGTTCGGGTGGTAACACATATGGGACTTATGGTGTTAAGTATGCATTTTGTCCATTCATATTTTTTTATATCTGGAGTAAAAATTGTTTCTAATCCTGCTGATGTGATGATTTCTGCTAATTTTTTGCCTTTATCTTCAGCCTCGACTGTTAATACTCCCAAATAGTTTGGAGGATTAAAGAATGACATTCTTATGATTCCTGGGAATTCTAAATTACCCGCATAATTAACTACAATACGTATAGTATTCTCTTTTCCAAAAAATTCTGCAATGAATTCTTCTGTATCAAAACCATTCTGCAAACTAATTAATGTGGTTCCTGGCTTCACAATATTTTTAATTTGTGGTAAAACTTCTGCAAGAAGAGACGCTTTGACAGCAATAAACAATGTGTCTACTTCATTATTATGAAGTTCATCTATTGAATAACATATATTCTCTTCAGGGAATTTAATTTTAAATTCTCGAAAATTAGTTATTATGAGTCCATTATTTTTTATTTCATCCATATGACTTTTATTTATGTCAACAAGAACCACATGATGGCCTGCTTTAGCAAGATGAGCTGCCATAATACCTCCAGTTGGTCCCATTCCCACAATTCCAAATTTAAATTTTACTACCATAATTAAATCTCTTTAATTTATCAGAAATTTTCTTTATGTTGATATATCCAACAATTTTTTCATTAAATTTGATAATTTTCCTGCTGCTATTCTTCTTTTTCTTAAATTTATTGCATTTGCATCTATAAATTGAAGGCTTTCTGGAACACAATATTTCACACATACGGGATCACCGCTGCAGAGATCACATTTTAAAATTTTTCTATTCCTATCTATTCCCACACCACCAAGGGGACAGAACATTACACAGAGTTTGCAACCTACACATAACTCATCATCGATAAGCATAGCTCCTGTCTCCTCATCTCTACTTACAGCACGCATAGGACACACAGTTTCACAAATAGGTGTTTCGCATTGTTGACAAATCATCGGTACATATAAACCAGCATTTTCCCATTTAACAATATGAATTCTTGCTCTAGAAGGATTGCTAACCTTTTCATGAAAGATTGAACATGCATTCTCACAGAGCCGGCATCCTGTACATTTTTCCGCATCAACAAATAAAATTTTTTGCATTTTTCTTACCTCGCTTTTAAATGACATGAGAGGGTTCTCTTTCGATTCCAAGTCTTTGAAGGGTCTCCTCGGTAGGGACTCCATTATTATCCCATCCATGTAAAATATAATATTCATTAAGCATTTTTTCGAATTTTTCTCGATCAATTTTTCTGTCTTTCACTCTTGGAAGTCCTATAGGAGTTGCTTCCATAAAGTAGCGTTCTGGTAGAATATCATCTTTTCTTGAAAATCCTTCCCTATTATTAAACATTCTTTCAATAGTGTAAATTCTTTCACCAATATCCATTATTTGAGAGCTTGAATATTGCATTCCAGAAGCTAGGTCAATAAGTTTTGAAAATTCATCCCATTTAGGGGCATGTACAGCCAAAAACACTGTTTGGAACTTACATGTGCCAATTGAATCAGTAACAGCGTACAAGAGTTCTTGCCACCAAACCATTCGACTCTTTCCTTCATAAGACCTGTAATCCGAAGACATTTTTCCTCCATATATCTCCTCCAAAAAATCTTCTGGTAATCCATAAAGATCTATGGCGGGGCGACCTCTCAAATGATCCGCACCTCTCGTTGAAGTTGTTATGCCTAAGGCCAGACTGGGAGTAGGACGTTCATCCGAATGTAAATTACTCATACCTTTTACTTCAATTGCATAATATCTAGACTTCTCTCCTATCTTAGGTATTGCTATGTTAAATCCATCAGCAAGCACACCGCCAAAACCCTCCCGATAGGCAATTTTGTGGATTAACTCGTAAAGAACTTTTTCATTGCCCCACTCAAGTTTTAATCCATCTGTCAGTTCATCAGCAATTATTCCCTTCTCATAGAGTTCCATTGCCCAAGCGATGAGCCCTCCAGTTTCTAATGTATCCAAGCCGTACTTATTAACAAGATGGTTTGCAATAAGAATGGTTTCCATTTTTTTGCAATCAACCATCGTACCAAATGCTCCTAGCGAAGTATATTCTGGACCTTCTGCAAAAATAGGAGTAAAAGGACCTTCTTTTAATGTATAGCGATGACGGCAGCTCACAGGACATCCATAACAACCTGACATACCAATCGTATACTTGTCCATTTCTTCAGGTTCGATATTCCACCCTTGATCTAACTGATTTAGTTGGAAGTTTCTTGTTCGAATCAATCCTGTAGTATTTGTAGTGCTAAATATCACTAGTGTGCCCCACTTTGACGCGGCTCTTGAATAGCGGTTTTTCATAACCATATCTATCATTTCTTTACAGTAATCTAATAATTCTATTGGATGGGCAAATTCAATATCCATAGTTCCACGAGCAGCTATGGCCTTCAGATTTTTAGAGCCCATAACACAACCCATACCAGTTCGTCCAGCAGAATTTTTCATACCTGTTCTTACGTTAGCAAAACGTACGAGATTTTCTCCCGCATTACCTATTACCAAAGACTTAATTTCCTCATCTCCATGATCTGAACGGATTAATGTTTGAGTTTTAAATGTATCCTTCCCCCAAAGATGGCTTGCATCTAAAATCTCGATATCACCATCATGAATCCAAAGATAAACAGGTTGCTCAGCTTTTCCTGTTATTACTAAGTGGTCAAATCCCGCCATTCTCATCTCAGGAGCGAAGAAACCTCCAATATTTGAATCTCCAATTGCACCAGTTAATGGTGATTTCGCAGCGATATCACATCTACCACTTCCGAGTGCTGGGATTCCAGTAAGCAATCCGGCACCTACAAGTAAAATATTTTCTGGGCTAATTGGATCAATATCAGGTTGTAGATGGTTATACAAAAGATACATATTTATCCCCCTACCACCTAAAAACTGCTCTCGGATTGATTTTGGAATCAGTTTTTTAGTAATACTTCCATTAGATAGATCAATATACGCAATTTCTTTGTTCCAGACTATAGTCTACCACCTCTACATCTAAATTATACTAAACCTTGAATCGCTAAGTATTTTGCTGCGATGGGAATGTGTACCCACATTTACTACAGAATTATATTGTGAAGTTAAGTTGTTATTAGTATTCACTTAAAAAATTAATTTAATTTACTTTTTATTTATATCATCCATTAGATTTAAATATTGCAATGAAAACTAATAATTAATAAATTAGTTTATACTTTTGTAGTGTAAGCTATTTAAATATAATATATTTTAATGTAATATCACAGATGATTACCTAATCCCTAAATTAAACTGAAAATTGTGTGATTCATATATGAATGAGAGTTCTAAATGTAGATGCTTAAATTGTTTAGAACGCTTTCCTATCCAACCAAATGTAAAAGAGGCAACTTGCCCTCGTTGTAATATTACATATAGAATCTCTTGGCCATGGCCAGGCCAACCAAAGATTCGAGGTTTAGCAAAATAAAAAAGATATTTTCATTCTACATTGCTGATTCAAATAATTCAGTAATATCATAAATCTTTAATGAATTATTCGGTAAAAGTTTCATACGAGAAGCAAACCGGAAGTTTAATTGGCATTGTGGGCAAGCTGTTGTTAATATATTAACATTTGTAGGAATTAGATCTTCAATTAACCTCGTTTGAGTTGTTTCTAAACTTACTTTATTATTAAATGTCCAAAGTCCACCACCACCTCCACAGCAACGAGCACAATTTCTAGTTAGTGGCATTTCTATAAGCTTAAGATTAGGGATTGCTTTCAGTACATTGCGAGGTGGATCATAGACTTTACAATGTCTTCCGAGTGAACAAGGGTCATGATAAGTAATATTTAAATTCAAAGGTTTAAGCTGGATTTCTTCTTTTTTTATTATTTCCTCAAGAAATTGGGAAGTATGAAGGATTTCACATGGCATATTAATATCAAGAATTTCAGGATAAAGCCTTGTAAATGTGTAATAACATCCGGAGCAAGGAGTAATTATGGTTTTTGCATCGGTTTTTTCAATTTTTTTAATAACTTCATTCGCAACTTTTTTAGCTTCTTTCCATAGTCCAGATGAAATTAAGACATAACCACAACAACCTTCCTTTTTTCCTAACATCGTAAATTCAGTGTTAGTTCGGTTTAATATATTAATAAAAGCGTCAGCTGTTTTTGGAGTTCGTGTTGCAACTGTACACCCTAACCAACAGAGATTATTCGCTTTTTCTGGTAGATCTAAATAAGAAATATTTTTTATCCGTGAAATTCGACGATTAATTGGTATTGCGGCAGGATCCCCATGTTCAAAAATATTACTAGCTGCGGTGTAAAAAACCTGTGGGGTCAAATTCTTTTCTGCTATAAGGTGTCTCAAATAAAGTATTGCTTCATGAAACTCTAAATCTTGAAAACATTGAGCATAACAGAGTCCACATTTTGTACAAGTATATAATATTTCAACAATCTTATCTGAAAAAGTTAAATCACCTTTCATAATTCCTCTAGAAATGAGCATTCTTCCTTTCGAGGACCATGTCTCAACTCCGTTAAAAGAAGGTGATACTGTACAATAACCAGTACAGGTGACGCATTGTTGGCACTTATTTAAAGTTTTTCCCAAAAATATGTTTTGTATTGCTAAGGCGAGATTCCTATAGCTCCCATATCCCTCAGCAACAAAATGATCTTTTTCGTTCACTTTTTCAATATTACATTCAAGTTTTGGAGATTTTATGTTATCTAATAAAATTACTTTATTAGAAGATTTTTTAATAAATTCTGGAATATTCTCACTTCTTTTAATTAGAACAACATTTTCCTTTTCAAATAAATCCACTATGTCATTTTCTTCTTTCAAGGATGAGACTTTAACCACAAAATCAGGTTTTGGATATGTTGGGTCTAAAAAAATCTTTTCAAAAGAATAAACATAACGGTCTTCTAAATCAGTTAAGATTTGACTTTCTTTTAAATTCTGTTTTAATCGTGTGATAATATTATTTTTTAACTTCATTCACTTCACTATTAAAAAAAATTAAAAACAGTTTTAATCCTTGTTATTAAATTATAAAACTCTTTAGAAAATATTTTTACTAAAACTATCTTAATAAAAATGTAATGGCAAATGTTACATTAAAATTAATGACGATATTTTCGACTGATGTTGGATTAACTCAGATCAACTATTCAAATGTTGATAATCTGGGTGATGTAATCAATCTATTTATGAGTAAGTATGGAAAGAAATTAAGGAAAAGTTTTGTCGATAATCAAGGAAATTTAGAGACACATGTAGTTATTCTGGTAAATGGAAGAAATTATCTATTTTTAGAAGAATTAAATACGATATTAAAGGATGGAGACGAAATAGTTATTTCTCCTCCTCTCGTTGGGGGATAAATCTATTTCTAAACATATTAGAGGAAATATCAAAAATTGAAAATTTATTACGAAATATAATTTCCAACTAAATTTTATCTACAAAATGAGTAAATTTATCCAATCTGCTATAACAGCAGGCTTATCCTGACCTTTAATTTCAATTACATGGTGTGAAGTAAATTTCATTCCTCTTTTAACTAATTCGACTTTTGAAATGAAAGTAACATCTCGAATATAAGAACCCACTGGAACTGCTGAAATAAATCTTATTTTATCAAATCCATAATTAACTATTGATTTAGCATCTGTTACATAAAATTGCATTGAATCTTTCTCTCCATCTTGTAATGTAAAGAAACCAAGCATAGATAAGACAAAAAAACCGTGAGCGACTGTTTCCCCATAAAGCGATTTTTTTGCTCTTTCAGGGTTGATATGAATATACTGGTGGTCTTGAGTAAGATCTGCAAATTTATTTATAGCTTCTTGGGTAACTTGATACCATTTTGTGCGAAATTCTTTCCCAATATAGTTTTTTATTTCAATGGCTTTTATCTTATTAACCATTTTTTATCTCGCTCTTTCTTTCAAATTTTTTTATTTATAATTACTTAAAAATGTTTTATTTTTTTACTAGAAATTATTTTCTTTTAACTCTCTTCAAGCTGTTCAATAAAAGCTTCTATACTTGTTCTTGATTGCTCATCAGAAAGGCACCTCAAGTCGTTTAAATCTCCATTTATTATCAAATTAGGAACTCCGATATCTTTTTCGAGCCTTTGAGGCATCCCATACCGAGCGTTAGTATTATGAGGGCAAGTTTTAGCATCATGAAAGATGATACCGTCTATTTTAAAGAATTCTGCCATTTCATTAAGATATTTTTCTTTAATTTCGTCTGAGCGTACGATAAATAACTCTGTATATGCTTTTGCCATGCTTCTAAAAGGATTTTTTTCATCAAAAGCGTTAAAAATCCAACTATTACAATATGTTGAAGCAACCACGCATGCTTTAAGACTCGCAAACAATTCAGAATAGTGCCTTAATCTTCCCCAAATAGGCATTCCTTCCCAATAAAGTCTATAATGCTCATCATCTACGGCTCCAATGTGATTTTTTACTCTCTCTTGTAGTTCTGCTAATAGAATCTTATAATAATCTACAGCTTGTTGGGTTCCTCTTAAAACTACAGCTGGCCCCATATGTATTGTTCCATCAAAGAATGTAATCGGTGATGGTATAGTAGCTGCTGTTTCTAAAACTTTTTTCCAAAGTTCAGAACACTCACGTGATAATGCTACAACATATTTAAGTTTATCAATATCAAATTTATTAGATGATATCTTTTCTAATAGTTCAACAAGCTTCTCCATTTGCTGTGCTATAAATGTAATATGTTCGTTTGTGACTTCACCCACAGTTCTAGGTGTAGAAATACCCACTAAGGGTGCTTTAAATTCATTAGCAAACCAACCAAACCAATCTTGAACTTCTCTACATTGATTTGTGTTGAAGACTAACACATCGGGCTTTGGAACACTCTTAATATCAGGATACGCTTTTGATAATGGAGTTACTTGTTTTAAATAAGCACCTATATCAGCAGTAAGATAAGAACAAATTTCAGGTGAATAACCTATTGCATTTGCATATGGTATTAAATCAGTTGCCATTCTAGAGGAACCTAACAGAGCACTATGGTTTTCTGGGAAATAAACTTCAAATCCCAAACTTCTTAGTATTTCTGCAGGACCAACACTTGAGCACCAAGCAACTTTGTTATCTTTGCTTTTGGAGGCATGATCTAATTCATGATAATAATCAGACATGATTTGGTTTAACTCTTTGGCGGCCTCAATTTTTTTTCTAAGCATTAAGCATACCTCCATATGATTAATTTCTTTTAAAAAAAAATAATAAAATTCTAAATCAATCTACTTTTACTTCTAAAATTAGAGCTGCGCCAGTATCACCTGCTGCACAACCGTCTGCGAGACCGTATCCACCGCCTTTCTCCACAAGTTCTTCGATTAATTCAATTATTACCCTCAACATCGTTGGCGCTTGGGGATGGCCAAATATAAGTGAACTCCCGTAATTATTCATATTTTTCCAATCAACATCCATCTCCCTAGAGAAATATACATCATTCACGGCAAAAGGGTTATGTGTTTTAATTACAGATACATCTGCTATGGAAATTCCAGCACTTTCTAAAGCCAATTTTGCAGCAGGAACAATAGCCATAGCCATATAGCCTTTCTTTGCTTTATGGTCACCATAAGACACTACTTTCACCTCAACATCTTCTCTCTTTCTTAATTTTTCTGCTTTCTCTTGGGTAGTTACAATAATACCACAATTACCATCAGCTGGATGGGTTTGAGTTCCATAAGTTATTGTACCATCTGGAAGTACAGGTCTAAGTTTAGAGAGCCCTTCCATTGTAGTTGGATATATACCCTCATCTCCTTCTACAGTAGCCAATACTTTTCTACCAGAGCGATCTTTTACCTCGATAGGTCCTATCATATACTTTTTTTGGAATGCACGATCATTCTTTAAAGAGTCTTGATATTGATTATAACGTAATAAAGTAACTTCATCTTGCTCCTTTTTAGTTATCCCTACTTCTTTTGCTACGTTTTCACCTGTTTCAATCATCGAGTTTTTAGCATACGGATCGTAACCAAAATTATCCCATACCCAGTCTTCTGAATCCAATGTACTTCCAGGTGCTTGAGGATTCGGATAAGCAAGGTGTGGTCCGTTGGAACATCGGTCTGCACACACGACAAGGACATTTTTATTTACTCCTGTTTCTATATTTTGTGCAGCAATCGAAACAGAATTAGTCCCAGTAGCACATGCTTGACTAATCATTGGACCTGTAGTTTGTGCAGCTCCAATCATACTTGCTAACCATGGTCCACCATAGAAACAGTTGAGTTGTGGAATAGTTAAACCGAATATAAGTTGATCAAAATCTTTTGGAGAAATTTCATTATTATTTAAAAATCTAGTTGTTATTTCTGCTGCAAATTTTACAGCATGGAGATTTTGGAAACTCATTTGCCACCTAGAAAAAGGTGTACTCCAATACTGACCATATGGTATGTAAGCATTTTTAAAAGACATTTTTTTAAATAACCTTGTTTATTCTATAATTGTTATTTTGATAAATTCTTATTCATTATTAATTTGTTTATTAAATCGTTCTCGTAATCTTCGGTGAACTACTTTTCCAGAACCTGTTCTGGGCATCTCTTCGGAATTAATATATAACACTTCTTTTGGTATTTTAAACCTTGCTAACTCTTTTTCACAAAATTGACGAATTTCTTCAGTCAATTCATCTGAACATGCTTCTTCTTCATTTAAAACGCATACAGCTGTTACTTTTTCCCCCCATTTATAATCTTGTAAGCCAATAACAGCACATTCAATTACAGATGGATGTGAAACAATAACTTTTTCAACTTCAGATGGGTAAACATGTTCTCCACCAGAGATTATCATATTAGCCTTCCTATCGACAAGGTAATAAAAACCGTCTTCATCTTTTTTACCCATGTCACCAGCACTAAAAAACTCTCCAATGAAAGCTTCTTTGGTTTTTTGTGGTAATTTATAATACTTATCAAACATTTGTGGACCGCGAGAAAATAGTTCACCAATTTCTTTTATAGGAACTGGATTTCCATTTTCATCTAAGAGTTTTATGTAATCTGTTCCAATACATTCTTTCCCAATAGATCCTAATTTATTCATCTGATCTTCGGGTCTAAGGAGTGTTACAAGCCCTGCTTCTGTTGAACCATAAGCTTCAAAAAGTTTTGTTTTATTAAAAAGATTCATTACATCTAATTTCATTTGCTTGGTAGCAGGAGCCGAAGAAGTTAACAATGATGTTACAGAGCTAAGATCATACTTTTGTTTTACTTCCTCTGGTAGGCTTAATATTAGATTATAATGAGTAGGGATCATCGAAGTAAAAGTTATTTTCTCCCGGTTAATTATCTTCAAGACTTCTTCGGGATCAAATTTATATTCAATATGGATATAAACTGGTGCTCCAAGGTAAGTAAAGACAAATGAATAGAATGTAGAGTTTACATGGGATAATGGCATTAAAATCATTCCATAATCTTGAGGAGTAAAGGAAAATTCGGCTTCATTAATAAGGAAAAATGCAATATAAGAACGATGGGAACGTATAACACCTTTAGGTTTCCCGGTAGTTCCTGAGGTATATAGTATTATCCATGTATCTTCTGGTTTAATTTCAATGAAAGGATAGGTATTTTCTCCCTTTTTAACAATATCTTCATAATATTTCCAACCCTCTGCCGGCTCATCGGCTATCAATACCCGTTCTACACCTTCAAACCCTAATTCTTTAGCTCTTTGCCATATTTTTTCAGTAGCTTCATAGAATCGAGATTCTACAAATAACCATTTTGCATCTGAATTATTAATTACAAATGAAATTTCATCAGGGTGTAAGCGAAAATTTAAAGGAACGATAATAAAGCCTCCTTTAGCAGCCGCTACATAAATTTCCATAAATTCTATCGAATTATTCGATAAAATAGCTAATTTGTCTCCTTTTTTTATTCCACTTTTAAGAATTCCATTAGCGAGCTTATTAGTTCTTTCATTCAATTCTTTGAATGTTAATTGTCGTCTTGCATCTTTTAGAGCAAGTTTGTTTGGATATTTATTAGCATTAACATTAATTATTTCACCAATATTAAGCCACGTCATACAATTATTCTCCTTTCATACATCTATTCATTTAAATAAATAATTTCTCTGTTTTAATGAATCAGAACGATTTCAAAAATATTTTAATCTTATTTTAAACATCTAAGTTATATAAAAAATTTTACCTTTTCCCATATTTATGGGAAATTTCTCAGAAAATCACTTGATTTTATTTTATCTATAATAATTCAAGTTTAAAAAATAACAATAATACTTACCAAATCAATGGAATTAGTCTTTTTTTTACTTTCTTGGTGTATTCCGTGTATCCTTCAAGCTCTTCGTGTA
>CAZBNW010000065.1:0-6980 GCA_964493385.1 uncultured archaeon
AGACTCGACGTTTTAGTTTTGAGTCATCTGCTTCTAAAAGATCAATCATACATTTCGTACAATCAGGCATATACATCATAGGTAAAACTGTATCTTCTCTAAGAAAACACTTATATTTTTTGTTTTTAATTGCTTCATAAAATATCTCAACAGCATAATCGGTAGTTCCTCCACCAGGAAGTGTTTCACTACTTATTATTCCAGGAAGCCTCATAGAGCGCGTATCAAGTCCATATTTCTTATAATAATATTCCGCTAAAAGTTCTCCCGCTACCTTAGTGATACCATACATAGTTGTTGGCTGTAAAACTGTAATGTTTGGTGTATTATCTCTTGGAGTAGTAGGTCCAAATGCAGCTATTGAACTTGGCCAAATAACATTTTTAATTTTATAGCTCCTACTGGTTTCAAGAACATTAATCAATCCATTCATATTTATATCCCATGCTGTTTGAGGCATTTTTTCACCAGTGGCAGAAAGAATAGATACCATATGAAAGATTGTATCAATTTCATATTCATATAAAACTCGTTTAAGAGCATCAATTTCTAATGCATCCAAATAAATAAAAGGACCTCCTTCCTTGAGTATTTTTGGTGGAGGTGTGCGACGTCCTGTAGCAATTACATTATCATTTCCATATTTTTTTCTTAGTGCTGGCACTAATTCACTTCCGATTTGACCACATGAACCGATTACTAAAATACGTCTCATTTTAATCATTCACTTTATTCAAAAATATTTAGTACTATTCATAGTATAGTCAATATAAAAAGTTTTATTCATTTTTCTCCCATTTTTAATCCTTATACTTGGGATAGGTAAAACTAAAATACTTTTCTAAATACCATTAAATTATCAATTTTCTCAATATACATAAAACTATTTATGGTGATTTAATGAAAAGAGATCCTGTTGCCTTTCTTAAAGAGGAAATGACTGAATTAAGGAACAACAATCTTGAATGGATTATAAGATATCTTGAAAAAGGGTCTAAACCACATTCTGTTGTTGATGGAAAAGAAGTCTTAATGCTTAATACTAATAATTATCTCGGTCTAGCAACACATCCAAAAGTAATTCAAGCATCTATAGATGCTACTAGAAAATATGGTGCTGGGGCTGGCGCTGTACCTGTTATAGCGGGTTCCTTTGATTTAACTAAGCAATTCGAAGAAAAATTTGCCGAATTTAAAGAAGTAGAAGCTTCAATTCTTTGTCAAACGGGATTTGCTGTTAATTCAGGATTAATTCCTATGTTAGTTGGAAAACCTGATGTTGTAGTTTCCGATCAGCTCAATCATGGCTCTATTATTGACGGCGTGAGATTGTCAGGAGCTAAGAGAATAATTTATAAACATAGAGATGTATCAGATTTGGAATCTCAGCTTAAAGAAGCTGAAAAAGAAGGAGCAAGAAGAATTTGCATAATAACCGATGGAGTTTTTAGCATGGATGGAGATATGGCACCTTTAGCTGATATCGCTAATGTAGCAGAAGACTTTGGTGCCATGATCTTCGTAGACGATTGTCATGGAGAAGGAGTTTTAGGCAATGGGCGAGGTATTGTTGCCCACTTTAATTTACAAGGAAAAGTTCACGTCGAGGGAGGTTCCATGAGTAAAGGATTTGGTGTTTTCGGAGGGACTGTAGCTGGTTCAAAAGATCTGATTGAATTTTGTGCGAATAAGAGTAGAACATATCTGTTAAGCACAGCCCATCCCCCAGGGGTTGTGGCTGCTAATAATGCTTCTATTGAAGTTGTTGAGAGTGAGCCCGAACATGTAAAAAGAGTATGGGAACATACAAATTACTTTAAAAAAGAAGTTCAAAGTATGGGTTATAACACTGGAAATTCGGAAACTCCCATCATTCCATTAATAATTGGTGATCCTGGCAAAGCTCAAGAGCTAGCTAGAATTCTTTTTGAAGAAGAAAACATATATGGAACACCAATAGTATTTCCGATGGTCGCTAGAGAATTATCACGAATAAGAGTTCAAATGAACGCATTACTCACTAAAGAAGACTTAAACATGGCGTTAAGCGCTATAGAAAAAGTTGGAAAAAAATTAGGGATTATTTAATTTTTTATTATCTTTTTTTTATTCATTTAATATTATAATGGTTTAGCTAAAATTGCTTTAACTCTAAGTTGATCAAATAAACCTGTAGGCATGGGTTTAATCAAACACACAGTATCTGCGCCTCTTCCAGTTCCTCCAATACATATTACATCTTTTTCTAAATCTTGAATTAATCCTGCATCAACAGCCATACTCGCGATTTCCATACAAACCTTTGTTCCTTGACTAAAATTAGTTCTAAGATACTTAGCCAAAATATCAACTGGCATCCATTGTTTTAAAGAAATCCTTATACTTCTTTCAATTCCCGCCATAGAATGAGTAGCTGTAAAAATCTTTAACCCTTTATTTTTTAATTCTTCCATAAGATTTTCTGGAAATTCTTGTCGGTTTTCAGCGCCAGTAAAATAATATGAATGTGTAATTATTACTATATTGGATTCCTTTGGATTGAAAATTTCTAAAGCTATTTTTGCTGTAGTTCCTTTGGTACTCGCAATTATTATATCTCTGATATTAAATTGATCAGCGTACTTTTTAGCAATTTGTAATGCTTTTTCCGTATTTTGAGGCCCTCCTTTCTCAAAATAAGTAACCTCAATACTTAAATCTGTCATATTACATCATACTTTTTAATTTTAAGATTAAAAATTGTATTTTTTTCTTAAGTTAGAATATGATTCCAGTTAAATGAATATTATTAAGGTCAATAATGTTTTACATTTGTATTCATATAGTTTTAAATAGATCAAAATTTAAATACATTTAATTACCACTTATTTAAAATTAACTTATAATTAAGGTATATAAAATGAGTGAAGAACGAGATAAAAGTCTAAGAAGAAAAGTAATCTTTGGACTTAGTGCCTTTCCCGACCAGCTAACATATCAAGCTTTTACTATATATGTGTTCATTTTTTATTTCGCAGTCGTAGGGCTAAGTATGCTTGAAATGTGGATTGGATTTGTGCTCTGGGGTATTTGGAATATGGTAAATGATCCTCTATTGGGTGCTTTAAGTGAAAGAACTAAACAAAAAGGGCGATTGGGAAAACGAAAATTCTATTTAATAATTTCGTTTATTCCATTATCCTTAATGATGATCTTACTATTTGTAGTACCTACAAATTTTGAGTTTATTTATTTTATATTTATAATTTTTACCTTTGAATTCTTTTATACAATGTTTTCAGTGAATACTAATGCTATATTTCCCGAAATGTTTCCAACCGAAAAAGAAAGATCGACTACAAATGTATTCATAAAAGTATTTACTATGATTGCTGTAATAATAGCATCATTGGTTCCAACACTCATTATTGATCCTTTAGTTCCAGAATCTGATCCACTTGATCCTGTGGAAGTCGCAAGTATTAAATCAATGTATATTGGAGCTGGAATCATTCTATACATGATAGTATTGGTTATGGCAAGTATCTTCATTATTTTAGCTGTTGAAGAAAAAGAGGAAAAAGTTTCTGATTATGAAAAAAGACCAGGATTTCTTGAATCTATAAAAATCACCTTTTCAAATAGAACATTTATAAAATTTACTTTAGGAAATATGCTTATTTGGTATTGTTTCAATGTATTACTCACAGTATTTCCACTGTACGCGGTTTTTATACTTGGAATAAGCAAAGGTTCTTTAGCAATTGGGATAAACCTAATGCTGATACTTCTTTCTGCAGCATTATTTATGCCATTACAATCTAAGATTAGATCAAAAATTGGAACACGTAAGGGATTAATGATTGGATTAGGAATATGGATTGCTACTCTATTCCCTTTAGTTCTCTTATCCAATAATGAAATTAGCAGAATAATATCGATGATAACTTTTATTAGCGGAGGTTTTGGATTATCAGCTGCGTTATTTTATATCGATTTAATTCATGGTGATGTTATAGATCAAGATGCTCTTAAATTTGGCGTAAAAAGGGCAGCTAGCTATTACGGTGTAAATGCATTTATTCACCGATTCTCAATGATACTCGGCATAACATCTATTTACATTGTGTTCTCGGGAACTGGTTGGAGTGAGTATGTACCTATTGTTGCCGATCCCGCTTTAAGAGATCTTGGCTTGAAAATCTTAATATGGGTATTTCCCGCAATTGCGCTAGTTGGATCAATCCTATTCTTCAAATATTACGATTTACATGGTGAAAAACTCGAAATAATGAGACAAAAATTAGAAAAACATCCTGAATTAAAATAATTTTTTTTTATTTTTTACATTTTAGTATACTTTTTATATTAATTCCAACTTTTTTCTAGCTTCATCAACAGTAGCAGGCTCTCTTCCAAGTTCTTTTGCTAATCGAACCATTCTTTTTACTAATTGAGCATTACTCTCTACAAACTCCCCTTTTCGATAATAAAGGATATCTTCAAGCCCAGTTCGTACATTTCCCCCCATACAGAGAGCAATTATAGTCATTCGAAGATTTAATTTACCTACTGTTACTATTTGCCAAGTAGATCCATCAGGTAATAAATCTACCATGTTAATCAGATTTCTAATTGTTGCTGGTGCTCCTCCACCGATCCCTAAAACAATACTGAAGTGTAATGGTGGTTTCAGAACCTTAAACCTTGAAACTAATGTCTCGATATTAGCTATATGACTTGTATCATATACTTCAATCTCAATACCAAACCCCTTTCTATTGCATCGCTCAACATATTTTTTATTAAAGGAGATTGGATTATTAAAAGTATGATTACCATATTTTGTCTGAAATTCAAAAGTACCCGCATTAATAGTATGCATATCTGGAGGTGGGTCTATATTAAGAAGATTTAACCTTTCTTTTAAGGTCGGCATAACTATGGCCTGACCATATTTCCGCCCTTTACTACTAGTTTTGACTCCATATGCTACACGTGCACCAATGCCATTTCCAATTTGAACAATAATTGGACACTTTTCACGTATAAGTTTAACTGCTTTATTATAATACTTCAAGTCTGGCGTATTTTGCCCATCTTCACCACGAACATGGAGATGTAATATTGATGCTCCTGCTTTATAACATTCCAATGCATCTTGAGCTTGTTCTTCAGAAGTTATAGGTATTGCGGGATTTGCCCATTTTCCTTGAATACCCCCTGTAATTGCAGCAGTAATAATTACTTTTTCATCTGTAATCAAATTTGGTTTCATGAGCGTCATACCTTTTTTTCATATAATTAGTCTTTTAATTATTTTTAACTAAAAAATTGTTTTATTTATGTTTTTAGAATCCTTTATTTCATTTGAAATAATTGGGATAATCTTAATTCTTTTCTTTTTTTGTTTTTTTCCATTTGTAGAAACCTTTACCAGTCTTCATACCAAGATCTCCTTTTTCAACCATCTCCTTAAGAGGATCGGGAGGTTTATCTCTGGGATCCCCACTTTCATGGTAATAACTCATTTGAACGGCATATACGGTATCTAAACCAATAGCATCCATTAATACGAAAGGTCCCATTTTCATACCTGTAAAAGTTTTCCATGCTAAATCTATAGTTTCAATATCGGCGTACCCTCCTGACCAAATTTTAAGAGCTTCTTTTCTAGCTGCATGCCACATTCTATTGAAAACAAAACCATGACATTCTTTTTTTAGAATAATCGGATGACATCCTATACTTTCAATCCATTTCTTTCCAATTTCAAATGTTTCATCACTTGTTTTAGTACCTCGCATAATATCTGCCATTGGTCGTCGAGGAATGGGCGGATAAAAATGAATATTTAAAACTTTATCTTTCCTATCTACAGCATCTTCAATCTTAGAAACTGGAATTGAGGAACTATTTGTCGCAATTATAGTCTTCATAGGTGCGATTTGATCGATTTGGGAAAACACTTTCATTTTCAAATCAATATTCTCTGGTACAGCTTCTATAACCAGATCTACATCATCAACTGCTTTTTCAATCTCATTGTAGTAATATACATTATTGATTAAATCAAGCTTTTTGCTTCGTTTTAATACTCCATTGATGTACTTTTTTGCTTCTGCCAATATTTCTGAGTTTATATCAAAGATATTTACATTATAATCATATAAAGCTGTGATTGCAGCTATTTGTTTTCCCGTGAAACCAGCACCAATTATTAAAACTTTTTTTATTTCTCTCATAATATTCAATCCCTATGATCTATTAATTAAACTAGAGTTATTGTTGATTAAATAAGAAGATTCAGAAATACTATCTAAACAGGGTTAAATCTTATTTAGCATGAAATTAATAATCTCAAAAACAGAACAATCTTTCTTGATAATTCATTTAGCTTTTATAATTACTTATATTTATAAAAATGGAAAATAAATTAAACTGAAAGATTTTTAAATTTCCTTGATACTATCTATAAGTAATTAATGAAAAATATAATAGAGAAGATTTGTAAATATGACATTATGTTTCGTTTTAATGCAAACTAAGGCAGGATTTGTGGAAAGCGTTGTCAAAAAATTGAATGAAATTCCTGAAGTAAAAGAAACTCATCCCGTAACTGGTGGTATTGATATAATTGTTAAAGTGGAAGGAAAGGATGTCGAAACAATTGCTAAAACAATCCTAGCAAAAATCCATAATATAGAAGGTGTCGATAGAACCGAAACTCATATCGTTGTTCCATTATGAAAAAATCATAAAAATCGAAAATTATCCTTTTTTTCTCTTATTTTTGAAAGTTTCAATTACTCTAATCGTAAAAGATTTTGTTTTTCAACTAAATTTCTTTTTCCAGCTGTTTTTTCAAGAATTCTATATTTTCCTTTAGAGTATCTGATATAGGTTCTTCACTCAAATCAAGTTTATTTAGAATTTGAAGTGCATCTTCAAACTTTTTCAATGCCTCAGGATATTCTGATCGTTTATAATAAACACCAGGG
>CAZBNW010000065.1:7080-9727 GCA_964493385.1 uncultured archaeon
TTCAAACTTTTTCAATGCCTCAGGATATTCTGATCGTTTATAATAAACACCAGGGATGTTAAAAAACTTATATGATATTAAGTGAATTGCCATCAACATAATCCATAAATAAATAGAAATTGTTAAAATCCATTCAAATATGGGCCAAAGTGTTATTAAAAAAAGAATTAATATGGCACCAATTGAGAAGCCTAGATAAGCTATATATTTTTTAAATTTTGGTCCTTCATACATTTTAGCTTTAGGAACTTTATATATTAAATAGCTGTAAAGCACAATATAGATTCCCGATCCTATAAAGCTAACTGTTGCTACAAAGCCATGAAAAAATATAAATATATCCAAATAAGTCTCATCTGGAATTATTCCAACCAAGGCAATACATACACAAGTAAAAATTGACACTCCTGTTGCTAACCTTCTAATATTCTCCTTTATATTTATTAATTCTCTTTCAAGATAAATATAAAAAGGGATACATAATGTCCCACCTACAACAAAACTAATACTAAATAATGATTTTACATCACCCCACCCTAATGAGCTTACAGTATCTTTCAATGGAGTATATCCTGGAGAAATAAAAACAGCTGTAATTAGTAAAATTACAGATACTAATGTACCAAAAAAACCAAACAAAACTTCCATTCTATCTTCTGTTCTTGTAACCATCATAATCCCTCATTACATAATATTTTCTCGAAATTGCTTGATAGTTCCACAATTTTGTAATATAAACATTGTTAAGCAAATTTATAAAACTTTTGTTATAAAAATAATCGCATTTCACTTTAACAAAACAAAAGAAAAGTTTTATATTAAACCATGGTTGATATTTATAATTGATCAAATAAGAATTCACTAATAGAAACCATGAATGATATTAAAGAAAAGTATATATTCAAAATTACTGTCATTGGAGACGGTTTTGTTGGAAAGACATCTTTAATAAGAAAATTTACACAAGGGAGTTTTCAAGAAGATTATGTCAAAACAATAGGAGCCCAATTTTCTGTATTTGAAGAAGAAATTGATGGAGATATGTGTAAGCTTTTTTTTTGGGATATTGCTGGTCAAGATGAATTTCATTTCTTGCGTCCTGCGTTCTATAAGGATAGTAAAGCTGCTATTATTGTTTATACTCTTGAAGAAAACGATCTTGGTAAAGAAAGTTTTAAACATCTTACAAATTGGCATGAAGATATTAAGCAGTTTTGCGGAGACATACCTGTTGTAGTTTTTGCTAATAAGGTTGATTTAGTAGATAAAAAAACTTTAGACAATACGAAGATTCAAAAAATTGTAAAAAAAAGAAATTATCTAAAGTATTTTATGACGTCAGCAAAAACAGGGGAAGGAGTGAATGAAGCATTTCAGGCAATCATAAGAGAATTATATTATAAGTATAAAGCAATATTTTCAGAGTTACGAAGTAAGAGTTAAAAAAAATGCTTTTAAGTGGTATCTTCCTCATCTTTTGATTTTATAATATTCTCATTCTTAACAAGGTTAAAATAAAGAATTTTCTCGCTTGGTGGTCTTTGTTCTAAGATTTTCTTATCTTCAGAATCTATTATTTTAGGTGGTGGACTATTAGACAAAGATTTTTCTTCTTTCTCGTTCAATTTTAATACACACTCATTATTATTATCAAGGTTTTATTGATTTCAATCATATATTTTTCATAATCATTTTAATTAATTTTATTATCTTTTATTAAATTAATTACAAGTAAGTAAAAACAGGAGATCACAATTGATATTAAAGATATTTATAATAGGTCCAGGAGGAGTCCCTTGTTATTCTAAGGATTTTTTTGAGCAAATTGATATTGATGACAGTATTATTAGTGGATTTCTCACTGGAATTAGCAATTTTGCAAAAGAAATTAAAGGCGGAGAAATAAAAGCTCTTGTTTTTAAAAATTTTAATTTTATATATTCATATTCCATTGAATTCAATTGTATTTTTGTTATTGTTATAGATATAAATGATTTAGAAGAAGAAGCAAGACCTAAAGTTGAATTAATGAAAAACAAATTTATAAAAAGGTATAGACCATACTTAGAAAATTGGACTGGAAATGTTAGTATTTTTCAAGATTTTGATGAATTCGTAGAAAAAAATATATTTATACCACCTAAAATCTTACTAGCTGGAGAAAATGGTGTGGGAAAAACGACTATTATGAATTTATTTCCAGAAGAGACAATTATTGAATTAGATGATGATTTAATTGAGATTATACAAAAACCTATTACCTTCATAGATTTTAAAGGGATAAAGCAATGTACTATAAGAGATATTGATTTAGATGAATTATTAAATAATTCAAATTTATATAAAAATCTATTGAATTCGGTAGATATTGTACTAATTGTTACAAATTCAGGAGCAAGCAATTTGGGAAGAACTCAAAAGCTAGTTTCATTATTAAAACCCAAAGTTCATAAAGCAGATTTTTACATCATCGCAAACTTCCAAGATTTAAAAGATTCTGCATTTGATCCAGAAAAAATAGAAAAAATGTTTGATATAAAGACATTTGGTTTTTCTGCAAATAAAAAAGAAGCTAAAAACGAAATATTTTTTATTTTAAAAGAAATATTACGAACTTCTATTTTAACCAAACAAGAAAAGAAACATC
>CAZBNW010000065.1:9827-14546 GCA_964493385.1 uncultured archaeon
TACCTTTGTAAAGCATGGGAATGTATGGAATTCGCTGAAGAATATGATAATCCTGATAAGTTCACAGAAGCGGTAGAGTTATTTAATAAGGCTAGTGAACATTTTACTGATAATAAATCAAAATCATTAGCTTTAGGAAATTCTGCTTTTTGTCAAGCTTTAGAACTAGGTTCTAAATTCGACAAGGCAAGTGAGACATCTATTAAAGCAGAATATTATCCAAAGATTAAAATGAATCTCAGGAATGCAGCTAATTTATATCGAAAAGGTGGATTTGAAAGCGAAGCTGATTGGGCACTTGCTACTTCAACTTATTTTGATGCTACATGGTATATTATCAGAGCGGATGAAGAACTAAGCCTTGATGAGAAGAAAAATCTTTTGGACATTGGTTCGGGTATGTTTAAATCAGCAGCACAACTTTTTGGAAAAGCGGGATACAAAGATAAAGAAACAGAGGTTTTAGATCGCTTGAATTTAATAGAAAAAGAAGAAAAAATCATCATATCAGCGCTCAATACAATCAGTGAACCAGTAATTTCTAAGAGTACTATAGATACTTTAGCCCCTGCGTTTCCTCGAAAAGAAGAAATTAAGAAAGTTAAAGAAAAAAACGGTAAAAAAAAGAAATATAAACTAATCTATTACGATTTACTTAAAAAATACCCTAAAATTCAGAAAAGAGAATACAGAGTCGGGATTGCTCAAATAGGAGTATCTAGTACAGGAGATCTCATGAAAGAGTTTTATGAAGAAAAAGCTTCGGGTTTATTAGGGCTTCGGGAAGATAAAGTTGAATTGATATTAGATAAAGTTAGAAATATGATTGAGAATGCTCATAATAATGAAGTTAATCTTCTCATATTTCCTGAAATGGCCATAGATCTCAATTATGGTCAATTTTTAGAGGAGATATCAAATTTAGCTAAATTGTTTGATATGTTAATTATTCCTGGCTCATTTCACAATCTAGAAACTAAACAAAATATCTGTATGGTAATTGGACCAGATGGCATTGTTTGGGAACAAGAAAAACATATACCAGCAACTATGTATTTTGAGGGTAAAAAGTTTGAAGAACAAATAAAAGTAGATACGTTCCCTAGACAAACTTTTGTTTGTAATACTGAGTTTGGTAGAATTGCGATAATAATATGTAGAGATTTTCTTGATATGGATTTACGTGTAGAATTAAAAAATTTTGAACCACCAGTAGACCTTATTATTAACCCCGCATATACTCCAGTTAAAGCGGATTTCAAAGCAGCTCATTTTGATGCCCGAAGATCCATTTATGCTTATTGTTTTTTTGTTAATATTGCTGAATATGGTGAATCTCTTATATATACTCCAGAAAAGGAGAGGATAGAAAGAATCATACCTGCAAAAGAAGAAAACTTAATTTACAAGGATATTGATCTCTTCAAACTCCGTTCAGAACGTAAGAAATGGGAAAAGGAAAAGAAAAAAAGGCGTCGATTTATCCAAAGTACGCGATAACAACTTACATAATGATTAATTTTGAAAATTTTAATGAATTAAATAGACTTTATATTTAAAAAACATGTCAATAGAAGAAGATTTCGTATTTCCAGTATATATTTATGAAGAAATATTAGATCAAATAAAAGATTTAAGCAATAATTCTAAAAAGGAGATTTTTGGTTATTTGATTGGAAATACATTAAAATGGAAGGAGAAAATATACATAATAATTGAAGAACAATTATTCATTGAGGACGCTATTCACAGTAATCACTTTTCAACTTCTCAAATTAAAGGAAAAGCCGGAGAATATGAGAAAAGATTTAAAGAATTAAAAAGTAAGAAAAAAGATGATAATTTAAGAATCGTTGGATGGTGGCACTCTCATCCTAATTTTGGGTGTTTTTTATCACCAACGGATCTTCATACTCAAGAATATTTCTTTCCTGAGTCATATCAAGTAGCATTAGTCATAGATCCAATAAGAGATGAATTTAAATTTTTTACATTAGATAAAGCATCAGAAAAGAAGTATGAAGAAGTAAGTAATGCAATAATATCATCCAAACAGTAAGCAATAAAGCTTAATTTATTAAGTATTGTTCTAAAATTAATAATGAAAATAAAGTTACATGAATAAATGACAGAAAAAAAAGATAATTTAGATATAGAAATAATGGGTTTTGAATCAATTGATTCAGACAAATATGACCGCCAAAAACGCATTGCAGGTTGGGATCAATCAAAGGTTTCTAATGCTACTGTAATGGTAATAGGTGTTGGGGCTACTGGAAATGAATTAGTAAAGAATTTAGCATTAACGGGAATTGGTAAATTTATTATTATTGATTATGATATTATCGAAAAATCGAATCTTAATCGCTGTGTTTTATTTAATATGGGAGATGATATTGAAGGTAAATATAAGGTTGATGTTGTAAAAGAATCAATTAAGACTTTAAATCCTGATATAGAAATCTTAACCTATAAAAATAAATTAAACGATATTGATAAAAACCTGTATAAACAATCAGATGTAATTTGCTCTTGTGTGGATAATATTGAAGCGCGATTAGAAGCAAATAATTACGCGCATTACTATGGTATCCCGTTTATTGATTCTGGTATAGATGAACATTTTGGATCCATTCAAGTAGTATATTCAGAAGTTAAAGATGCTCCATGTCTACAATGCGGAATTTCTGATAAAGATTTAGATTTAATGTGGAAGAAATTTTCATGTACTGGACAAGAAATTGATTCTGAAAATGGAGAAACAACTAGAAAAATCGCTACTATTATAAGTACAACTTCAATTATAGGAGGAATTCAATCTCAGCAAGTTATTAAATTTATATTAAATTTGGATCAATTTAAAGAATATGGGAATTGGGATCCTCAAATAGGAGAACCTCTCATTGGAAAACAAATAAATTATAATGGACTTATAAATAAATTTAATATTATTGAAAAGTTAAAAGATCCTAATTGTTGGACATGTTCATATAAGAAATCTATTGGCTAAACATATGTAATATAAACACTTATTTATGAAACAAATATAAGCAAAAATGTATACTTTAAATTTAACTTAAGTAATAATTTTACTTGATAGAAAATATGCCAGAATTGCCTTTTGAAATATGGAAGGATCGTATTAATAATGAAGTTAAAAATTTAGGCCACTTAAAAGTAATTGAGAAAGATTCAATAGTTTGGCATGAAAATAATATAGAATTACTGATTAATGTTAAAGCTATTGGATTCATTTTAGGAGATTATAAAGATGTTATAAACTTAGTTCCTCAGAAATCTCATCGTATCTTTTTGAAAATCAACAGATCTTTTCCTTATCCAGGAGGAATCGATTTTGCTTGGTATTCCAATATTTTCCATCCCAATATTCATCCTGTTGAATTAACTTCTTCTAAAGAACTCGGCACTGGTTATATATGTTTAAATGTTCTAAAACAATGGTCTAGACTTTCAGATTTGGAAACTACAGTTAAGGCACTACAAAAATTAGTAGAAAATCCTAATCCAGAAGATCCACTCAAATATGATATATGTCTTGAAGCTGCTGAGTTTTTTAAAAAAGCTACTATGGATGATCTTAAAAAACAATATAAAATTGAAGAAATAGAAGAAGAACAGGAAAAAGATGAAATAATCATAATCGATGATTAAAGTTAGTAATTAGCTCTTATTTTCTAACGTTTTAAGCAAATAGATTTGCAATTTTAAAATTAATAAATCGTTTGATAAATATTTTATAGATTTCCTCCGATAACCCTTGCCCATAGAGATAATTTGTCATTTTCTTGTAGACCAAATTTATGTACTGCATCTTCAATTGTAATTGAAGTGGGCAATTCTTTCTCATGAAGAACTAAAGTATACGAGCGCTGTTCTGCACTGATAATTCCCATGTGTTTAATAACTATGTCTATAATACGTTCAATTGGATGATGTTCTTTAACATCGAGTTTTATTAACTTACCAGTTCTCGTATCTTCGACTGATATTCGCATTGAAAATTACCTCTTTTTTTAACGATAATTTCTTAAATTTATTTTGAACTATTTTAGAAATTTTTTATTGCTTTTTACCTTTTTCATTTAATTTATCAATATCTTCCAGTTCTTCTTTTATTTCAAATGGTTTTGATGGTTTAGATTTATCAATTGGCTCATTACACGCCCAACAAGCATTCTCCATATTAGATAAAGCTCGTGCACAATCTTGATGATATAAAGCATCACACTCATTACAAATATAAGTATTAAATCCCCCTGCTTTTCCTTTACAAACCAAGCATATTTTCTGCTCTCTGTAATAGGTTACTTCCTCCTCAGTTATTCGAGCAGGTCTTTTTGCAATTCTAAATAATGAATCTTCAACTTCAATTTCTCTTCTAGTAGTTATTTTTTCAATTTTAATAGGCTCTTCTCTTAAACCAAAATAATTAAACCAAAAACTTATAATAATACCCACCCTAGAGAAAAAGAGAACAGTACCAACAGCGCCGAAGCCTTCTATTGTTCCGAATAAGGTTACAAAAATAAAACCTGCTGATAAATAAAGATATTTTTTCTTTAATATGCCTTTTGATTGAAAACTTTTATACATATAACCAAATCCTAAAAAAATTGCCCCAAATACTATGTATATAGTCCCTATAGAAGATAAAGGTGTGTTAGGAATAAAATTTTCATCAACTAAATCTGAATTTGG
>CAZBNW010000066.1:0-14493 GCA_964493385.1 uncultured archaeon
AGTTAACAGAAATTTTCGAGGATATTACAGAAGAAGAAACTAAAATGATATTGGAGGGAATCACATATGAGAAATTGGCAGAATCTTTATCTAAAAAGCTCAAAATATTTTCTCCCTCTGATGCAGATTTAGTGCTTCCTGTTATTAAAAGAAATTTAGAACTATTAATAAACTAAAAGCATTACTAAAAAGATGTCTAATAATACCTGATTTTTTTTATCTTATTTTCTTTAGGTTCCCAACTATACAAAGAGAAAAGAAGAAAGACGTTTTGAATTATTTATCAATTTACATTTGTTTAGTTGCTAAAATGTGTTTGAGACCAGCTGACAATTCTAAAGGCAGAATGATAAAATTATCTCACTGGATTGATTTAGAACGTAAATATAAGGGTGTAAATTTTCCAAATGATTTAGAGAAATTCATTCGTGTTGAAGCAGATATTCCTATTAACATAAAAAATGAAGTAATAGAGTATCTAGAAGAAAAAGGTTGGGTTCCAAAAGAAATAATTGATCCGACTTTACTTAAAAGGCTTTACCGTAAAGTAAGAAATTAGTTTTATGTTTAATTTACTATTTTATTTTTCTTTTTTTTTTAGATTCTAAAAGTTTATGGAGATGAGGATTAGAGCATTATATTTGGAAAAACATTAATTTTGATGCTACGTAAAATCCATAAAAACCTATCAATAGTGCAGCTTCCCACTGTTTAAGCTTTTTTTGAGACCACAAGAAAAAGATTGCAATTGATAAGCCAATAAGAAGCATTGGTATATCGAAAAATAATAATATAGGGGTTACATTAAAATCAATAATTAATACACCTGATCCAGATGCTAGAAGTATATCACAGATATTAGAACCCAAGATATCACCTATAGCAATTCCACACGATCTTCGTCGTAAAGCTGTTAAATCCGCTACAAGCTCAGGTAAACTCGTACCTATTCCTACAATTAATACTCCAATTACATTTTCGGGAATACGTAATTCTGTTGCTAACCTATGTGCCGAGAGAAGTGTAACTTCTGCTCCAACTAATAAAATAAAAAGTCCTATTAATAAAATACCAATATCCTTTCTGGGTGACGGTGTTTTTATAGGATTTTCGATGATTTCAAAATCTTGAGTTTGCAATCTTCCTTTTTTTATATTTTGGATTTTTAATCCTGCTTTTACAATTTTTTTTTCACTCCAAATTATTATTAATAAGTATGCTATGTATGCAATTATCATTAAAATACCCTCTATACGAGATAAAACACCATCAATGGCAAATATCAAAAATATTAATATTGAAAAAAACAACATTGGTCCTTCTCGTCTTAACTCCCATTTGCTAACCATAATAGATTGACTTATACCCAATATCCCTAAAATAAGCGTAATTTGGGTAAAAAAAGATCCAATTTTGTTTCCGATTACAATTCCATCGATTGCTGTATCTATTCCTGTTAGTTTGTCGATACCTCCCATGATACTTACTGTGATTTCAGGTAAGCTCGTTCCAATCGCTAAAATAGTGAGACCTACTAATAAATGACTTATACCCAAACGGTTAGCTATGCTTTCAAGCCCAATTATGGCAAGTTTAGCGCCAAAATATAAGCCGATAAAACCTAATAGAAGAAATCCAATAATTAAAGTTAATGTTAGCAATATAGCTCCAATTTTTTTTGAAAGACCCCTATAAAGATAAAATTATTAAAGACAACAATTTTAAGAGTAAAATCTATATAAAGTTATCCATTCTTTATCCAAGAATAATCCATATTTTGGACTTAAACTATCCATCTCCAATTTTATTCTGGATAAATATTCATTATGTTCTTATAGGCTTAACAGAAAAGTTGGAGGATATTACAGAAGAGGAAACTAAAATGATATTGGATGGAATCATCGATGAGAAATTGGTAGATTCTTTATCTAAAAAGCTAAAAATGTTCATTCCTTCCAATGCAGACAAAGCGCTTTCTGTTATCAAAAGAAATTTAGGGGTTCTAATACAGTAAGAAAATTAGGAATTTTACCTTTACCTTTAAAAAATAATTATAAATTTTTCTTATTGAATAAAATCCAATATATATTTTTTTTCTAGACTATTTGTTTAATTTCCTTTCAGATAGTATTTATAAAACTTAATATTTACATGCCTAGAATTCTGTTCCTGATTAATACATAATGAAAGAAAAAAATACGGTATTATTTATTTTGATTAGAAAAACATAACCTTTAAATAAAGAATCCTCATTATACTTAATTATATATAACTAAATTTAACTAAATCTAACTAAATTTAATTAAAGGTTTTAGTGAAAATAAAATGCCCGTAGTTTCTGAAATTGGAAAGGAAGCGCGAGAATTAGATGAAAAACCCATTTTAGAAAGATTGAAGGTGGAAAAGCGTTCTATTAAAAAGATAATAATTGCGTTATTATTTTTTTCTTTAACTATAACATTATTCTATTTTTTCTTGTGAGTACAAAAAAATATGGAATTAATCTTTTTCATAGTCTTATTAGCATTTTTATTTGAGTCTATGGATTCTATGGCGGGTATGGGTTTTGGTACAGCATTATCACCATTATTATTCTTATTAGGTTACACTCCACTTCAAGTTGTTCCAGCTATCTTAATTTCAGAAGCAATAACCGGTATAATTGATACATATTTTGACCATGAATTTAAGAATGTACGTTATTCTTTCCATCCTTTAAATGATGCTACTAAATTCGCGCTCATAATGGCATTTTTTGGATGTTTAGCAATCTTAACATCAATTCTTCTTGGTTATTTTGCGTTAAAATTCCCTGATATCGTAATTAAGACGTATGTTGCAGTACTAATTATTTTTATGGGTATTTTAGGATTTATACAAATAAAATTAAGGAAAAGGGAGTATTCAAATTCCCGTCCTAAAATGATAATAGGATTTGCTATTTTAGCTGGTTTTAATAAAGGGATTGGAGGTGGAGGATACGGACCTGTCATTACAATGGGACAAATATTTTCTGGTGTTTATGAAAAAAGTGCAACTGCAATTGTATCTTTTTCAGAAGCTATTGTCTCAATTGTGGGTATTTTAACATTCTTTCTAATAAGTTTTGCGGGTATTGAAGTAGATCTTGTTCTTCTTCCATCATTATTTACAGGAGGATTTTTTGCAGCTCTTTCTGCTCCTTATTTAGTTAGAGTTTTACCGAATAAAATTTGGAAATATTTCATACCAATTTATGCATTTGGATTAGGAATTTTTTCATTAGTAAAAATCTTTGTATTATAAGCTGTATTTTAAAGTTATCGCTCGATCATTTCAATATTTTTATTATATCTTCGAGATTCCTTAAGTAATATTTCAAAAAATTCTTACTTATAATAGACTCAAATATTATATAATTCAACTTAAATCCCTTATTTTTACTTTTCATTAAGTAATAGGTGAAAAGATTAGTTCTATTTATTCAAATAATTTAAGTCAATAAAAATTTATTTTACACAACTGGGCAAGGATTTAAATTAATATTGTGAGGGTTGGTATTTGAAATCTAAAATAGAACTCTTCTTTTCAATAATCAAAAGTTGTTTTCTATATATAAGTATTTTGTTATATGGACATATAGGGATCGATAATAAAAATCCCATTTTTGAAATCGATCATTGTGTCTACTATATAAAAATAGTGTTCATTTCATATTTTTGACTCTAATCTTTTTTATAAGCTTTCTTTTCTTTAATTCCACACAGAGGTAATTCACAGAGATCTAGTTCATTTTTTTGCTTTTTATATTCCTTTTCCATTTCGTTTTCTAATTCTTTTTTTGTCAAATCTGCATTATAAATCTTCATCTTGAATCCTCTCTTTATTTTTAATTAAAAGATCAAAATTTGTTATTTTTTAATCCATTTTATTAAGATCGAAATTTAACGTAATTCTGTTGTTTGTTAAAATATCAATTTCTAATCTCCTTCTCTTTTTTTCCTATGTTTTATTTTTGCGTCCAGACCAATATTATGATTAATTATTTTAGAGGAAGGATTTGGATTAGTTTTCGAATTATTTGATTGATTATTTAAATTCTTTAACCTTCCCTGCTTATCAATGAAATAACGCTGATCTATTTCTACTCTTAATAATTCTGGATTTAAATTATAATCTCTACCGTAATCTTCAATAGATTTTTTATATTTTTTTTTAAAATTCATATTCTCTCTTTTCATTACTTACTAAATTGTTATTTTTACATAATGTTTAATTCAATAGGCCTCGAACTTTCTCTTTTTATCTCTGCTAATCTTTCTATTTTTAATTGAAGAGGTTTTTTATCTATAAAACTTTTAATTTCAATTAATCCACGTTTAATTGCACCATTAAAAATTTCTTCTCCTTTTTCTGTCCTTGTAATAACAGAAGACCATCCTAATTCTGAACCAATTGATCCTAATGAAATATCTGCAAATTCTGCCGTAAAATCATTACAATAATTACAAAAATCAGAGCCATAAAAATCACATTCTTTTAACGGAAGTGAAAATATTTCTCCAGATTCAATAGTTACAACAAATTTTCCACGGTTTATGTCCATCTTAACAATTTCACCAATATTCACACTGAATTTATCACTAAATAGTTTAAGCAATTTTTCATAGGGAAATGATTCTTTACAAAAAAGACCTATTTTGTATTTAATATTATTTAAGAATGGTAATTTTACGGGGAACAATTCTCCTTTTGCTAATGCTTTTATTTTACATGGAAGTGCTACTATAGCGATTTTTTTATATTTTTTTGTCTTATCTAAAACTAATAACATTGGAGAATGAGCATATGTAGTACCTGCTGTCTTGTATAAATCTTCTACTTTTTCGATTATGCCAACTTCAGGTTTCCAATTTTTCTTTGAATGTATAATTGTTATTACAGCGTCTACTAAATTCTTATTTAATAAATAATAAAGTAACGAAGTTACTATACCTCCATCTTGCCCTACTTTTCTAATTGCATATTTTAATGTTCTTGCTGAAAAAACATTTCTATAATAGCCTAGTTCATTAGAATAATTTAAACTAGCATCAGATTTTTTCATTAACTTATATAGATCTTCGATTGAAAAGGATTGTGGACATATACTATAACAAAGACCACAGTTAAAACATAATCCTTCATCAATGCATAAATAATCTTTTGAAAGTTCAATGCCCCTTGTAGGACATATTGAAGAACATAATCCACAATTGCAGCAAATCTTATTATCATGAATGGTAGCAACTGATTTAAAGTAATTTTCCTTAAATGTATCTTCAATATCTTTAACTTTATATTTATGAATTAATTTATTAACGGGTATTTTTTCGACAATTTCTTCAATATAACCTTGATCTTTTATGTAGAATATGTCACGAATGACATTCTCTTCTGAAAAATCAAAAAGATCCATTATTTCTTCTAACGTTAATGGTTTGTATCGTTTTAATTCCTCAAGTATATATTTCCTAGCAGTTTCAGCTTCAAAAATCGAGTCTAATAAATAAATAAGCTCACTTTCATTATACTTTCCTGATTTTAAAATATTTTCTTTTGCTTTAAATAATGATCTATAATGAAAATTGTAAGAAGCCTTATATGATGCATATAACAATTTTTTTATTGAAATATATTCGAAATTATAATTATAATAAGATTTTATTTGCATTTTTCGAATTCCTGAATTAATTGGATTAGGTCCAGAATGAATCAATTTTCTTAAGAAATTCTTGAAAGTCTCATTTAATTTCGTTTGATTGGTTCCATCAAACTTAAACAATTTTACTCTTTGATTACCTAAACCTCTTCTTCCTAATATTCGATTTACTTCTTCAATTGGTTTATTAAATGAAATAAATTCTGAGATAAATTTATCTTTTTTTAGTTTACCATTAATTATAACAAATATACCATCAAAACCATAATAAATTGCTTTTAATAATTGGGTTATATCCAGCGTTCCTAAATTTTCCGATTTATTAATTTTAACAGTATCTACTTCTTTAGATTTTTTTATATCATCTAAATTTAATTCATTATAATTACATCCTGCGCTTGAAAATATCATAACTTTATATTCCATTAAGATTCACTATGTCTTCTTCTTATTGTATTCAAATTTGATATTTTTATATATCATATTTCCATGTATTATATATGCAAATAGATCATTTATATGTTAGGATTAATATAATTATATAGTAAGATCAGAAATATCATAATTAAGATCGATAAAATTATAGAAAATAAAACAATTAAATGTTAAAAAATGATAACTAAAGAACAAATGATTGATTATTTACAATGTGACATTTCATCTTTTAAATTCCAAGATTTACATGATTTAGTTATAAGTAAAAAAAATTGTGTTAACTGTGGAGCTTGTCTCTCTATTTGCCCTCGTATTGGTATTAATGAAAATAAACCAGCTCTTATAGAATATGACCCAGAATGTTCATTATGTTTCAAATATTGTCCAAGAACATTTTTTCCAAAAGCACTGTTTCAAAAAGAAATTTTTAATGAAAAAATTCAAAAAGATATTCTTTTAGGGAATTTTCAAAAAATCATTGCTGCTAAAAGCACGGATAATAATATTTTAGGTAATGCTCAAAATGGTGGAGTCGTAACAACTTTACTTATCCATGCATTAAATACAGGATTAATTGATGGAGTTCTTATGGCTAATAAGGATGAAAATTGGTGTCCTAAACCCTTCATAGCAAGAACTCCAGAAGAAGTAATTCGTGCTGCAGGCTCAATCTATGCTATGATACCAACTTTAAGTGTATATAAAGAAGCCGTGTACAAATATAAAATTGAAAATCTTGGATTTGTTGGTTTACCATGTCAAATTCAAGCAGTAAGAAAATTTCAAATGTGGCCACCTCTTTCAGATAAATACGGTAAATTTAGATTAATTATTGGATTATTCTGTTCCTCTAATTATTCATATGAATCAATGAATAAACTTGTACAAGATTTAATAGGAGTTTCTACTAGGACAATTAAAAAGTTTGATGTTTCTCATGGTAAGTTTATTGCTTATTTAAATAACGGAACTATTAAAGAAATCTCAATAAAAGATACAAGCAACTATCATTATTCAAGTTGTGAATATTGCAAAGATTATACTGCAGAATTTGCTGATATCTCAGTAGGGAGTGTAGGTGCCCCGAGTGATAATTGGAATAGTGTTATTATTCGTACTAAAGAGGGTCAACAACTCATTAATGATGCTTTAATACAAGAAAAAGTGATAGTTTCAAATAATATTGATCTTATAAAAATCAAGAAAGCATCTAAAAAAAAGAAATTGCGTATAACAGAAATAAGTGATAAGATTTATTCTGCTCTAAAAGTTTTTAATATAACTAAATCTCAAGTAAAAGTATACACAACACTTTTATTCTTAGGAGAAGCTGATTTATTTATGTTGAGTGATGTTATGAGGTTAAAACCAGAAATAATATATAACATACTTAAGACATTAAAGCAGAGAAAATGGATATCGAAATACCAAAATTTTTACATGCCAATTAATCCTTCTCAAGTACTCAAAAACGAGATAAACCAATTCTTAGGTAATTTTACAAACCATATCAATATAGTTAAGAAAAAAATTTTAAAGAATTTAAATACAATTTTCATCCAAAACAATCTAATGGATGTAGAAAATCTGGACTTCATGGACATCATTTTCTAAAAATATAACTATAATTTTATAACTCGAATTAATGTTACGGTGAATAATTGCTTTTATTATTCATAAATAATAAAATAAAATCTCATATCAACATATTAAATTATATATATAGATTTTTCTAAAATGATTAGTAAATAAATTTCAAAACTAAAAAAAGAATATAAAAAAAAAAATTAAGTAGAGATTTTTATTTCATTTCCCAACAAGATCTTCTTTGCTTGTTCAAAAGCATAATTATAATCAAAGATTTTTTTTCCCTTAGTATTCGATGCTTCTTTAAGGATATTTGCTTCAATATTAGATTTTAAACGTCCTAAAGCCAATGCTCCAATTCCGAATATGCTTGGATGTATTTCTTTATTATCATCTTTTGGCTTTAATCCTTCAATTCCATAAGGAGGGACTAAATTAATGTCAATTACAATTTTATTTTGAAGTTTAACCATTAATTTTTTTGATAATATTTGTACTCCAGCAGCAGCAAGAGCCCAAATTATGTCTGCATCCTTTGCTATTTCTAATTTCTTTTCATCATTTGGTGCAAAAATACCAATAATTTCAGAGCTGTTTTCTCCTGCTTCTTCCATTAATTCTTTTGCCAGTTTTTTAATAAATTGCTCGCTGGATTTTTCCCATGTTTCTACTAGATAAGTTTTACATTTTGACTTTTCCGCAAGTATAGCTGCAATTCTTCCAACAGGTCCTGCTCCAAAAATGACTACTTTTTTACCTTTTAAATCATCAAAATCATGTTCCCTAGCGACTTCAATAGTTTTAGCGACAATTGAAGAGGCTGTAGTGTGTGAACCGCGAGGATCAATTATCACCGGGCATTCAAATGGGGCCACCAACGACTCTATAACTCTTTTAGCTATTTTTTCTCCTTCTTTGACATTAGATCCACCAATAAAGAATGTTGTAGGAGCTTTCGGTTTACGCGAAAAAATGGCATCTTGTACAAGTTTTGAGACTTGATCAGCAGTCATCCTACTAATAGGGATAACAACATCAAATCCAGCATCGTAAGCCATGTTTATATCAAAAGGAGAAGCAATATCATCAGTGTCAAAGAAATAACATATTTTTTCTAGTAATTCTTTCTTTTTCACTTTAATTGGAGATAATTCGAGTATAGATTTGCCAATTATAGTTTTAATGGAATTAGAACCAGGATTATTCACTACTTTAGCGATCCTTTTAATTTTAATTTCTTCTGTATCAATACCTAACTCTTCTGCCAAGTTAGTGAGTCCCTTGAAATGTCCAGAATCACATATAAAGAATGCTCTTAATTTTTTTTCTATCTTTTTTTTAGCAAATTTTAAGATTCCCATCATCATCCAAGCTTCCCGAACATTAAATCGTATTTCATTTTCTTGGAGATTGTATTCTTGTTGTAGGTATTCCCGCCATAAAAACAACCTTTGAAACTCAAAATCATCTTTTGGATAAATATTATCGTTCTTTTGTCTAATCTCTTTAATTACTTTTGTTAATTGCTTTATATGCTCCCTAAGATCCACCATATTTGAAGAAAGATAATTCTCTGCGTTTTCTGAAATATCTACCATTTTATAAGGGATTTTATTTTCTCTGAATAAAGATTCTAGAGGATCATCGGGAGATATTATATCTTCCCAACGCCTTCCTTTCTCTTCTAAAGCAAAATCAGGATTATATTTATCGATAAGCTCTTTAATTAAATTGAGGTATTCCTTTGACATTAAATGTAAATTCCATACTAAGTCATGCTTTTTTTGTGCTGATGTCTCAAACCACCAGTTTATTGGAAATTCACTTTCAATCAATACCAATTTTAAATTTTTATTCTTTAAAGGCTTTAATTCTAAAACTTCCATTAATTACTCTCCCTTTGTTTAATAATTAAATATGGGATATTGTAAACACTATTAAAGTCATAAACAATTACTTCTATATGAAGCTCATTTAATTGCTTAATTATTTCTGAAAGAATTTTTTCATGAGCAAAATGAATTAGAGAAATATTCTCATTTTTTTGTCTTTTAACTAAATCTAAAATTTTTTTGACAATCCATTGTGGTCTTATTTTTAATTCTAGAATATTTTTATCCTGTATTACTTCCTTCTTAAGAACATCAATCCAGGATTTTAAATTTAGGCCTTTAAAAGAGTCTTTATCATCCATATTTTGATATTCATGTAATAATTCGCTAACTTGTTCTTCTTTTCTTATTATTTCTTCATATAAATACCCATATACATACTCAGGCATATCTAATAGGTAAAATTCTATATTTAAAGCATTGAGACCTTTTGAAAAGCTTGAATTTTTAACGGTTTTGAAATCTTCGCCATCTAAATCAATTGTAATAAAATTAATATCATTTTTCTGTATTAATTCATTTAAATTTTCAATATCGTTAAGTTGAGAATTAAATTTCGATTTTTCTACTAAATATATAAATATCTTTTTGTTTTTTATTGGTTTTAATTCTAATACTTCCATCTTAAACATATTCCTTTTTATATTATTATTAAAATATCTCCATGGAATTATCATAACGTCATAAAATGAACCCTTTCCACCTTTTTGAGTTATGAGATTAATTCCAATTAAATAATAATTTGATTAGAATTTAAATAGTTTGATAAGAAATTTTTTATCATTTTGACAAACCAAGTTTTCAAAAAAATTTTCTAATAATTTTTCTTTTCATTTAGAAAATTGAAGGTTTAGCCTAATTTTAGCAATGATCGAATTTTGAAAAATATGTTTTGTAAATTATTTTTGTCAAATTCCTTGGCAAAAAAATTAAATAAAAAATTTTAATTACTTATATATTTACTCAGTAGAATTTTAATAATTAATTCTATTTTAAATCAATTTTTCGACGATAGAGTTTAATAATCTTAATAGCCTTAGAATTAATATTGTTAGAATATAGACAAATTTGTTAAGTATTAATTAACAAATCTGAAAAAACCTTTAAAATATTTTGTACATTTTAAAAATATCGTTAAATAAAATCTATAAATTGGAAATAGAATTATTCATTTCGATCGGCATTGTATTCAAAATCACTTTTCTTTTTCAATTTTAGGACCAAAATTTTCGATTATCTATAATATTAATATTACTTTTGGATAATATAATTGAGGAAAAGCCATACAAGAAGTAAGAATTTTTAAATATAGACTACCTTTATTATAATGGAGATAGATCTTTTCAAAAAAATATTATTTCAGAAACACACACTATTGTTAGAATGATGTGTATAATTCCTGAAAATAACATGTTTTATATCAAAAAAAGGGGTGATAAAAACACGTTAATAGAAAAGAAAGAAAATAAAGAAATATGCAATAAGTGTAAGGCAACTTTAGAAGATAATGACTATGTATACAGACGTAAAGCACCTAATGTTAGAACATATGTATGTTCTAAATGTGGGTATTTTGAATCTTATATCGAGGAGTAATTGTCTATGTCTTCTTATATTAATAATGAAATTAAAGATGGTAATTCTAACTTTCAAATCTTAGGGGAAAATATTAAAAATCTAATTTTAATGGCAAATTATTGTTATGCTTGCAATCGTTGTGTAAATGTGTGTCCACTTTCGCATTTGGACGTATTTTTTCCACGAAAATTGGTAGGGGATTTAGTTCTTTCTTCAATAGGAGAAGTTTTAAATAATCATAATATATGGAATTGTCTTACATGTGGTCAATGTACAATATATTGTCCAATGACTCAAGAGAATTTAGGAGTAAGAATACCTGAATTAATTTTAGAATTGAGAAAGGTATCGAGAAATAGTAAAATTCAAATTGATAGAATTTCTCAGTGTGAAACTCATAATGAAATTTTCCCATTAATTTCGAAAATGATGGCAAATAATCCAATAAATCCAAATAAATTAGAATTTTTAGAGGAAAAAGTATTAAAAACGACAGATTCAGGCGAAATTGCTTATTTTATTGGATGTTTGCCTTTAATGGAAGAAATATTTTATAATTTCAAGTGTAATTATACCGAAATGCCTATAACGATAATAAGCTTACTTAATGAAAACAATATTGTCCCAGTAGTTTTAAATGAAAAATGCTGCGGACATGATATTTTATGGGGTGAGGGCAATATTGAAACTTTTAAAAAATTTGCTAAATATAATACCCAGCTTTACAAAGATGCTGGGGTAAAAACTGTTATAGTTGGATGTGCTGAAGGATATAGAACATGGAAATATGATTATCCAAAAATAGTAGATGGTTTTGATTTTAAAGTTTTTCATTTTTCTGAATTTTTCCTAAAAGAAAAAATTCTTGAACGTGTTAAATTTCCTCAAAGTCCTGAGATTAAGGTAACATATCATGATTCTTGTCGAATGGGGCGTTTAGGTGGAAAATTATATGAAGCTCCAAGAGAATTAATTAGACAAATTCCAAGAGTCGAATTGATTGAAATGGATAATATTAAAGATGATGCTAATTGTTGTGGTGTCGCAACATTTCTAAACTGTAATGAATATACACGTGTTTTAAGGCAAAATCGTATCAATGAAGCAATTGATACAGGAGCAGAATATTTAATTGTTTCTTGTCCAAAATGTTTGACACATTTCAATTGTTATCTAAACGAACCTACTTCAAATGAAGAGAAAAAAGAGTTAAGAAATAAAATAAGGGTGGTGGATTTAGCAAGTTTTATTGGAAAATTGCTCTTACTTGTCTAAATAGATCCCGAAAACTCGAATTTGTTAAATAAATAATATTTTGGGATTAATAAAAAATGTTAAAACTGCAGAGTAGTGTTTTAGTTATAGGGGGTGGAATAGCTGGTATACAGACATCATTGGATCTCACTAGGTTAGGGTTTAAAGTATATCTAGTTGAAATTAAACCTACAATTGGAGGAACTATGGCTCAATTAGATAAAATATTTCCTACACTTGATTGCAGTTTGTGTATTCTAGCTCCGAAAATGGTTGATGTGTATAGAAATCCGAATATCGAGTTATTTACTTATTCTTATGTTAAAAAAATTAGAGGATGTGCAGGGAATTACACAATAACAGTTATAAAAAAGCCAAGATACATAAAAGAAGATATTTGTAAAGGATGTGGAGATTGTGGGAATATTTGTCCAGTTAAAGGAATTCCTAGCGAATTTGATACCCATTTAAAAACTCGAGAAAGTATATATATTCCTTTTCCATCATCAGTACCTCCAGTATATCTTATTGATGATACAAATTGTTTATATTTAAATTTTCGAATATGTGGAATTTGTGCTAATGTTTGTAATGCTGATGCTATAGATTTTTTACAAAAACCAGAAGAAATAACTTTAAATGTAGGAGCTATTGTTATTGCCACAGGAGAGAGCCAAGAAATGCCAGAAATATATACCACTTTTGCGGGTAATTCCCCCAATGTTTTGTCTAGTATGCAATTTGAACGTCTATTATCTGCAAATGGACCTACCGGTGGTCAAATCATAAAATTAGATGATAAAAAACATCCTCATTCAATTGCTTTTATACAATGTGTAGGTTCTCGGGATGTTCATCATCCTGGATGTAAAAAATATTGTTCTGCAATATGCTGTATGAACTCAGCTAAAGAAGCTATTGTTGTTAAAGAACATGATCCAAATATTGAATGTTATATTTTTAATACAGAAATCAGAGCTAAAGGGAAGAATTTTAATGAATTTATTGAAAAAAGTAAGGTTGAATATAACGTTGAATATATTAACGGTCATGTTTCATATATCAAAGAGGTTTTAGATAACGGGAAATTAAAATTATATTACGAAGATATTGATAAAGGGAAAGTTGGAACTTTTGAAGTGGATATGGCTATATTAGCTAGTGCATTATCTCCAACTCCTTCTTACTATAAACTTTTGAAACAACTTAATGTGGATTGTAGTGATTTGGGTTATATTCGTGAAAAAGAAATAACCTTACTTGAAAGAAAGAATATATTTGTAACTGGTTATTCTAGAAAACCAAATGATATTCAAATGGCAGTTGCTGAAGGTTCTGCGTGTGCTGCTAAAATTAGTGAAAAATTATCCCCTGTTAGATTTCAAAAAATAAAAAAAATGAAATATCCTCCTGAAATACCAATAGCACCTGGGGATAAACCTCGCGTAGGTATTTTAGTTTGTCAATGTGGTACTAATATCGGGGGGATTGTTAATGTTTCTGAAGTAGTAAATTATGTTTCTAAATTGCCTTATGTTGTTCATGTTGAGGAAAATATGTATTCTTGTAGCTCTGATTCCCAAGAACGAATTAAAGACTTAATCATAGAATATAATCTTAATAGATTTATAGTTGCTTCGTGTACTCCTCGAACTCATGAACAGCTTTTTAAGAATACTTTAAGAGAGGTTGGATTAAATCCATTTTTATTTGAACTAGTAAATATAAGAAACCAAAATTCTTGGGTTCATCAAAATGAACCTGAAAAGGCTACTAAAAAAGCATGCGATTTAATTAGAATGTATTTAGGAAAAGCAATTAATTTAAAACCGTTAGATACTATTAAAGTTAAAGTTGAAAAATCATCTCTAATAATTGGTGGTGGAATAGCAGGAATAACTGCTGCACATAATTTAGCAAACCAAGGATTTGAAGTTTATCTTGTAGATAAGAAATCTTTACTTGGAGGTGTTGCACTCGAATTTATTGATTTATATTATATACCTATTACGAAAAATGAAATTTTACAGAAAATTGATGATTTGAAGAACAAATCTAATGTTCATA
>CAZBNW010000067.1:0-5932 GCA_964493385.1 uncultured archaeon
CCTGTGGAATGCTTCAAATTATAATGAAAACTGGACTCAATATACGGATGATTCGGGATTAGCTATTTTTACTCGATTAAACAATGGATCATATATAGTAAATGTATCATATGAAAAATATGGTAAAGATCCTTTAACTATAACTTCTCCTAAAACAATTGACATTAATGATAATACTGTAGATACTTTTGGTGTTAATATAACAACATTTACAAATGTTGAGCTAACTACTTTAAATTTAACCTTACACAGATATAATGAAACAAAGGATTTTAAAGGGGTTTTGGAAGGAGCGAAAGTTGATTTTTGGATTGATAACGGAACTGGACCAGATTTTATTGGCTCAGAAAACTCAGATGCAAGTGGAATAGTAATATTCCGTTGGAAAAATTTCACCAGTAGTTCTGATGGGAATGTTACTTTCACAATTACTTGGTTTGATGAACCAAGAAATATCAATTGTACAGGGGATCTAGATCTTATTAATATACAAAGCATAACACTCCCCTTTTATCAAGCCGATTCAAAGATTGTTAATGTTACATTTGCGCCTTCTTATGATACTGCATTGGCTATACCTGAAAGTTATGAAGAGGGTACAATATTAGGTGAATTGATATCCTTTCAAGTTAATTATACATTTACAGTAAATGAAACTAATCCAACAGGGATAACTGGCGCTGATGTGAATTACAACATAAAAATTGGAACTCAAGTATTGAATATAGAGACGTTAGTTTTCAATGACATTGGAGGAGGATTATATAACTTAACCATCGATACTACCAATCCAATAGATATTGGAGGGCAATTATGGATGTCTAGTACAACATACACTATGGAGATCTATGCATCTAAACCTGGTTATATTCCAAAAGCCATTTCAATAACATTTGTGCTCGCAGATAAAACTGCTAGTTTAACTGCTAATGTGAGTATTGGATCGGCATATTGGAATGAGTATATCCACTTAGAAGTTCATTATCAAGATATTTATGCAGATCCTGATTTAGACATAGATGATGCTTCCGTACAATATTTTGGTATAGGAGTTATTGGAGTTAGTGGGCTACTTACTCCATTAGGTTCTGGAGGTATATATAGTCTAGTTTTAGATACAGCAGATTTTCCGGGTTATGGGGATTATTTATTACAAATAATTGCGGATAAACAGAATTACGAAACGAAACAAATAATAATTCCTGTGAAAATTAATGCGATAAATACAAGAATAAATGGAACTTCTGGTATATTAGAAGCTGTTGAATTGCCAGTGGGAGAAGAAAAAATCTTTTACTTTAATTATACTGAAGCAGGTACTGGTTTAGGATTAGCTAATAGTGAAATTGCACATTGTGAATGGGAAAAAGAAGATGCTGATGGTAATGTAGTAGATAGTGGTATAATATTCTTAAATAACCTTTTTGAAGGAATTTATGAATTAAATTTCAACACCGAGACCAAAGATATTGCGACTTACACTTTATCAACTTCTATAGGAAAATTGAATTATGCTTTAAGGGTTGCTATTATTATTCTAAGAGTAATTCCGAGAGAATTTTCGCTCAACTTATCTGACAGTAAGTTTGCAGGCGATATAATTCGAGTTGTTTCAGGAAATGCTTTAAGATTTGATATTGAAATTAATGATAAACTTAACGATCAAGCATTATCTGGGACTAATGTAATCGTAACTTTTCTAGGTGTAAATTATACTATTAGTAATGGTGATATTGCAGATAATGGTGATGGTTCATATTCAATAATTATTCCAAAAACACCAGATGCGTTTTTCGCACCACAGACTCATATTGCACTTATTACTCTTCAAAAAACTAATTACTCTACTTATACAAAAACAATTGTCGTTGAAGTTAAAATGGTCGAATGGCCAATTCCTGGTTTCCCTGCTTTCTATTTCTTAATGATTGTTGGTGCTGCAATTGCTATTGCTGGTAGTTTGGTAACTTATCGAATCATTCAACTACGAAGAATACCTACATTCGTTAAAAAAGCAAGGCAAATGAAGAAAAGCATTAAAGGTAAGAAAATAATTTCAGAATCACTTCTATATCCGTCAAAAGAAGAATATATCGTAAAAAAATTAGGAGATAAATGGGAAATGATGGGATTATCTTTAGATGATGTAATGGGCGTAAAGAGGAAAAAGAAATTACCTGAAGTAAAAGAAGAATTTAAAGGAGGTGCTGTCTAATGCCAGTTGGATTAGTAGTAATGAGATGGGATGAAAGAGTTGGAACTGAAATTTTAGCGAAATATCCCGAAGAAATAAATATTACTGATAAAACACTCATGCAAGTGTACAGTACTCATGAGTATAGCGGCGAATCAGGAATGATCAGTTTAATGATTGGATCTTTAAACATTGCTTCATATTACACTGGACCTGATAAAGGATTTTACATTCTTCTCCTTTTAAGTTTAGATGATGATCCAGATTCTTATGAAGGAGGCTTAATTGATAGTTCTCGAATTATTTTGCAAAATATAGTAGATGATGCTTATGTACCAATGATCCCTGACCTTTTCAGACGATTATCTGTTTATCCTACTCTTAATAACGAACAACGACTTGCTATTACTTATCAAGACGAAATTAAACGATTGATAATTAACCGTTTAAGAGATGAGGGAGTAGTTTCCAAGTCAGAATTGATGGTATGGCTAAAAGATCAATATAAACAAGGATTTGTCGATTTAGAAGGTGTCTTAATAGAACTCGTTAAACGCGAAATCGTAAAAGAAACATCAGTTAAAGGCATGCCCTCAGAACTTATCTTTTTAATACAAGATGTTATGGTTTTGAGAGTACCTCCTGTTAAGATGTTAGATGATCCAACTAGACGTGGTTTACCTTCTCAGCTTGCAGAAGATTACAAAATAGAAGTTAAGAAATTTTTTCAAAACTATCACCCAACAGACGGAGACAATCTTAGAATCATAGATATACTTATTAATCCACAAGTTTACGAAACTCTCCGATTATTAAGGACAGCGATAGTAACTAAAAATGACCTTGAAAAACTAAGGAAAAAAGGTGTTGATGATCTCGATGATGTATTGAAGATGCTTTGGGATACCCAAATGATTCAAGTTTTCCAGGATGAGAGGAATAACGAATATTATGCATTGCTCTCAGACTTTTATTTGGATTTAGTATTTCCAAAATATCTATTGAACACCATTAAAAAAGTATATGATCAAAAATCAAAAGCAAATCAAGTTTTAGTTGAATATCTTACTGTTTTAGAAAATTCTTATACTAATCTTAAAGCAGCAGCTAAAGCTGAAGCAAAAGCTAAAGTTTAATTTAAATATTTTTTTTTTAATTTTCATTTACTTTTATATCATAAAATTTTTGAATTGATTCCCATTATTCTCTCTTAGTAAAAATTTAAAACATTTAGTGATATAAATATGGAAAAAAATTTTCCTAGCTGTGAACAATATTATGATATCCCTGAAGCAATAGGTTTAGATGGTATTGATCTAGAAAAATATATCATCGCAAGCTACATTATCAAACGACCTAAGGGACAAAATGTAAATTATTTATCTAGATTTGCTGCTATCGAACAATCTACAGGAACATGGATTAGAGTGCCTGCTGAAACAGCAGAAGTTAGAAAATATCATGTGGCAAGAGTGGTTGGAGTCTATGAACTCCCAATGTATGAATATTATATCCCAAAAGATATCAAAGAAAGGACTTATTTCGTTCAGATTGCTTTCCCTATTGTAAATATTAAAGGCATGGGTATTCCAATGTTATTTACAACGGTTATTGGCAATATCAGTATCACACATGGTCTAAAATTAGTAGATCTAGCATTTCCTAAAGCTTGGTTAGAAGATTTTAAAGGGCCTAAATTTGGAATAGATGGCATTCGGAAACTTATGAAAATCCCTGAACGCCCTTTATTGAATAATATGGTGAAGCCTTGTACGGGACACACATGTGAAGTTGCAGCTGACTTAGTATATAAAGCTGCAGTCGGTGGATGTGATGTAGTAAAAGATGATGAGTTAATTTCTGACCCCTCTTTTAATACTCTTGAAGATAGAATCGTTAAGGTTATGGAGGCTGTAGATCGAGCTGATTCTGAAAAAGGAGAAAAAACTTTATATACAATCAATATCACTACTAAATTCCCAGAAATGTTTGAATATGCTGATAAGATGATCGAATTAGGAGCTAATGCTTTAATGATAAATTATTTAGCTACGGGTTTTGAGGCATTAAGACAAATAGCGGAGGATCCTTCAATAAAAGTCCCTATCTTAGGACATATGGATTTTGGTGGGACTTATTTTGGTGGAGAATGGACAGGTATGACAAGTATGTTAACTTTTGCAAAATTACCACGAATTTGTGGAGCAGACACTGTTGTAATTCCTGCGCCTTATGGTAAAGCAGAAATTCTTGATGAGAGATATGAGCAAAATCTTAAAGCATTAAGATATCCATTACAACATATTAAACCTACTCTGCCTATGCCTAGTGGAGGAATTACTCCGGGGATGGTTGAGAAGTGTATAAAAGAAGCTGGTAAAGATATTCTTATTGGTAGTGGAGGTGGTATCCATAGCCATCCTGGTGGACCAATAGCGGGAGCTAAAGCATTTAGACAAGCGATAGATGCTGTAATGCAAGGGAAAAATGTGAGAGAAGTTGCTAAACAACAAAAAGAATTAGGGATAGCTCTTGGTGTATGGGGTAGTGGAAAAACTGCTCTAATAGAAGAATAATTTTTTTTCTTTTATTTTATTTTAATATCAGATAATCCTTTAATAAAACTCTAATATTTTTATCAAATTCATTTGGATTAATTTTTTTAACAATATCATTATATCTTAAATCCAAATATTCTAAATTTCTTAACGCTTTAATATATTCCAAGTTCTCTAATTCACTAATTTTATTATTTGTTAAAATTAAATGTGTTAAATTATCGAAATTGACTAACTCCTTTACATCTTCAATTTGATTATTTGATAGATCTATTTTTTTTAAGTTATGTAAATAGTTTAAGCCAATAATCTCGGAAGTTGATTTTATATTATTCTTCCATCCGAATGGGGTGCCTTTAACTTCAAATTCTAAAAAATCTGATAAATCTAATTCATTAATTAATCCATTTTGTGGATCTAATTCATAATATACATTTGGATATTGTTTTGTAAGATTGATAATTGTTATATAATTAATTAGTATTTCCGACAATTCGTTATGGGTAAATAAATCATACTTTTTCGATTTTATTAATTTTTTAATAATTTTTTTGAACTTTTTATTTTCGATCTTTTTTTCTTTATTGAGATATTTTGTTTTTATTATCCTCTTAGTCTCATTAACTAAAATTAACTTAGATTCATCATTGTTTATTTTCTCTAATGCTTGAATTATCGTTATTAAACACTCATAATCATTTTCATGTTTAATCGCCCACTTGAATGGTCTTATTGCTTTTTCAAGAAATCTATTCTTAAGAAACTCTACTGCTGCCTTTCTAATTTTTTTATTTGAATCTGAAATAAGCAGATTTTCTAAAACAATAAATAATTTATCACTATATAATCCAATTTTTTCTAAACTTCTAATGGATTCTACTCGAATATTTTCGCTTTTACTATTTTCAACTAAAGATGTCAGTAAATCATATGCTGTAAATTTATTTATTCTATTTTTTTTTAGTTCTTCGAAAATCTCTTCAGGAGTTAAAACCAAAATAATCTACAAAAAAAATTAATTCAAATAAATGTAAATATATTAGTTATAAATATTTGAAACTTTATTATTTTCATAATATTTTCTAAGGGATATTATAATGTTGAGAAAATCAAAAATTGTGATTTTTAAGTCATTAATATTATCATTATCGTTTATTCTAGTATTTGCTACTCTAAATAC
>CAZBNW010000067.1:6032-11032 GCA_964493385.1 uncultured archaeon
AGCATATGAAATTAGAAGCCTGGATATTAGAGCAGGTAATATGATAAATACTTCAAGTATAGGGTATTATAAAATCGCAGAAAATACTTCTAATCAAATTATTTTAACACCATCTTACAGATTTGCACAAGAATTTACGGCTCCTGAATTAATGCGCATTGATGAAATTATGATCTATGTAAATTTTTTTCTTCTTAGACCATGCTTTTTTGATATTTTCATATATGATGATTCTCTTCAAGAAGAAATTGGTATGGGTTGGCATCAAGAGACTCGATTTTTTGTAAATGAATGGATTTCTGTATTTCCAGGTTCAAATGTTTTGAAACCAGGTGAAAAATATAATATTGTTTTAAAAGTATGGTTTGTGCCTGGTGCTTATAATGAGACATTCGATTATTGGAGAGCTGAAAACTATTCAAATCCCAGTTTTAACAAGGGAATTACACGACGTTTTAATGGATTAGATTGGATTCAAATAGCTAATGATGATACTATTGATATGCTATGTAATTTTTCTTACACAAAATATATTGATCCAGCTCAAGTTGATCTTAAATTTTTAATTGATGATGAAATTGTAGATCCAATATATCAGATAAATCCATGGGGTACTGGGGGCTATGAAGCATTTTTATCTTATACTTTTGATACACCATTAAATCAAAATGTTAATGTTACAGTTGTTACTAACCAAACAATTCCTACCCTCGATGTGTGGATTGATATGTACTATATTTTCTTAATTAATGCAAGTGGAACATATAATGCTAATGAGAATAGAATTGAATGGAGAATTAATTACCCCTATGAGGATTTCGCTTTTGGATGGCCACCTCCATTATTTTTGTTTGAAAGTGATTGGAGTTTCATAAAATTTTTGGATCCCCATCAAAATGAAATGAATGAAATATATTTTGGGCCGATTACATTATATAATAAATCCTATTATGGAATAACAATCTTTTTTGGTCCCCCCTTAGAAGAAGGTAATTATACGGGTGTTTTTCATTCACCAAATTATTGCCATTTTATAGATTCTAAAATTAAATCTGGAACTGATTATATTAGTAAGCCTTCTATTCAATTAGGGCAAACAATTAAATTAGTAGCAGAAATAGCTAATCTCTTTAATGAACCTACTTCTGGAGGATTTGGACAAATAAGCTTAAAATCTCCTTCTGGGCAGTTGATTCATAATGAAACTAGCCTTACGTCAATTAATGGAACATTGAGTAGTTCTGACATAGATATTGGTTCAGGTTTTGAATCTGGTCTTTATGAAGCAGAAGTTTTTTGGACAAATGGTAAAGAAGCAGCATTTTATACGGTAAATTTCTTAGTGGAAGCTCCAGTTAATATCATGTTTTGGGTTTTGTTAAGTTTTGGTATAGTTCTTGTTTCAATACCATCAGCGTTAGTAGCGCGTAAATATATAAGACAAAGAAACTGGGAAAAATCCTTGAAAAACTTATTTGTTTTAACTAAAGATGGCTTGAGTTTATTTGAATATTCCTTTGGAATTGAAATTCAAGATCCTGCTCTTATCTCTGCAATGATCTCTGCCTTAACAAATTTTGTCAGAGAAGCGACTGGGAGCAAGAAATCTCTAAGGACGGTAGATCAAGAAGATAAAAAAGTCATTTTATTCCATGGTAATTATACCACAACTGCTTTAATGTCAGGAAAGGACTTACCTATAATCCATAAGCGTATTAGAAAGTTTACTGAGGCATTTGAAGACCAATTCGGGATTTATTTGAAAAATTGGAGTGGAGAAACTACTGCATTTAAGGGAGCAGAAGTGATTGTAAATAAGCATTTCCCTATAGATGTAGAGGGTCAAATCATTCGCGGAGTTAGAGGAAAGCTCGTAGAATTTAGGAATAATTTAGAAACTATGTTCGATCCAAAAGAAATCATATCGTTAATGCGAGAAATTACAGAATTTATTTCAAGGTATCGAACGATAGTTAATAAATATTATATTGATTATTATTTCGAAATTATAAAAATTGCGTAAGAGAAAATTTCTTCAGCATAATTTTCTTTTTTTTTTTAAGATTTAGCTAATTTAAATTAGTTTATATCAATATTTAATGAAAGATTATCCTTAAAATGTACAAAAACTTTCCAAAGATTTTCTTTTAGATCTATATTTATATGTCTAAAATTTGATTTAATGATTTTCCTATTTTGAGGAAGTTTTAAAACAATAAAGCCCTCTCTAATTCCACGTAATTCAAGACTAATTTTTAATTGATTCAATTCTTTATTAAACTCAAATTCATTTATTTCACAGCATCCTTGAGCTATATGTAAATTTGAAGAGATTAAAATGGGTATTTTTTTTAATTTTTCACTTACTGGAATTATAGTTAAATACATACAAGAATGGGGTTTAATTTCTGCCAACTCAAAAACATCATTCTTTTTAAATTCACTTATAATTATTTCATTCCAAAAATCATAAACGTAGAAGTCTTTATCATCATCAGATATAGTAGGAATTATCTCTGAAATACTTAATCTTTTTGAGGTTACATTGTTGTTCCAATTTATAATAGCCACTAGATATCTGTTTCCAATAATTTCTTTTGTTTCTAGCATATAGATTGATGGCAATTCAGATATAAAAGCATCAACCAATATTGGATCATAATCTTTTGGATTGTAAGGGGGAATAAGAAGTTTTGCATCATTAATTTCTTCTTCAGATAATTTGGACATATCATCTGATATTAATATTTGCCCCCCAGATAATCCAAAAATAGTCATTTGTAAACGAATTTCATCAATATTTAGTTTTGTATCACTATGTCTAATCATTAAGCAATCGGGGTCATTTATCCAAAAATATTTGTGCATAAACGATCTATATAACGTATTTAATAGAGCGGCTTTTAATGAAATTTCAGTTATTCCCCTACCATTCTCAAATTTCTCAACATAGCCAGCATCCCAAAGAGGAGCTGTATCACAACTTATACGCATAGCATCAACTAATCCTACACACGGTCCTAATGGAGCACCACATCCTAATAGAAATGAATCATCCGTAATTGCTTCCCTAATTGTCTTTATGCCATTATGAAGTAATTGGGCCCTTGTTAACGTAGGATTTTTATAATTCGCTCCATAAGGTGCTGCAACATGAAGAAAATCAATCTTGAAAAAATCTATTAGTGGTTCACTTTTATCATTAATGTTTGAATTAAGGGCATTTAAAAGATTGCTAAAGTATTGACTAAGAAAATCTAATACTTCTTCATTTGATAAATCAAGGCTGTATTCAAATGATTTCCAATTGAAGAGTACAGGCAATACTTTATTCAATTTTGTTAAAAACCAATTTCGATGATTCTTGAAAAAGTTAGACCTTCTTATAGCGATAAATGGGGCTGTCCAAATCCCTCCTTTAAAACCTAACTCTTTTATATACCTAAACAACCAAGACAACCCATTAGGAAATTTTTCATTTATACTAGAAAAATCACCAATTTTAGTGAAATATCCATCATCTAATTGGAAAAAATCAATCGGGATATCTCTTCGCTCTTTAAAAAATTCCAAATTTTTAATCATATCTTTCTGTGTAATTTTTGTAAAATAATAGTACCAACTACACCAACCTACTGGAATTTTCTCAATTCGAGACTCTTTTATATTTAAATTGACGATTTTAGCATAATCGATTAATCCATAATAACCCTTATTTGCTAATTTAAAACAGATGAATAATTCTTCCGAGGAATCAATAGTACTTTTATTAAAATTAATATTGTCCATACAACCAAACGCAGTCAACAATTTTAATTTGTCGTAGTTATCATAATCAAGAATTATTCTTGAAAATTGGACTTTTAATGAAACAAAACCTAAAATTAATGAATTTTTTGAGTTTAAATCTGTAATAACAGTACAATATTCACTGTAAAATCGGCCTATTATTTTGTAATCTTGATTATCATATATCATTTTTAGAATTTCTGTAGGGGCCCCTTGAGTATCTCTCTGTTCACCGAAAAATAATTCACAGGAAGACCAACTTTGCCATCCATTTTTAAACCAAGAAACATTTTGTAGACTTGTTGGGTGTTTTGGTCCAGATAACCATAAAGAACTTTTCTTTATCGTTAATGGAGATATACTGTGAACAGATAATTGATTTTGGCTATTATCTTTTATATCAATTAATTTAATCAAGATAAAATCCTTTTGTTCATATAATATAAATTGAATATTAAAAGATACACTAAGATCATTATTGTTAAATGAATTGAAAATAATCTTTAATCCGTTTCCTAAAAGATTATCTATTTTTTCAGTTTGACTTCTAAAAGAGAAGTTATTTGAAGCAATTTCTATTAAATCTTCTTTATTTTGGGAATGAAAATTTATCACAGAATAGCAATCTCTAATTAGGCATTCCGTTAAATCATTTTTATTGAATCTAATTTCATAATTCCCTCTGTTTTCTCCTTTTTTATAAAATTTTAATCCGATTAAACCATTGAACACTTCAAATATTTCTTTATTATCTTTAATGATTTCAATCATTATGGATCATATCATTTTTTTAATTAGTTTAGCAAATAGTAAGTAAAGTTAACACATTTATGATAAAAAGGGGTTCATTTTAATTATACTGCTTAATTAAAGCTGAAGGGAGGGAATTTTTTTCTATTAGAAAAATTTTCAGCTAAGGCCATTTTTAATTCGTTAAAAGGTTTTAAATTTCCTGAGAATACCATTGTTGTTATTTGACTAATTTCAGGATCTAATAATTTTTCAACTTGTTCAATTTTGCCTAAATTACCCTCTGAGAGCATCGAAAGAAAGTAAGCGTTTTGGTGTTTTTTAAAGGTTAAAAATCGATATTTTTGGAATCCTAATTTCACAGCAATCCATCTAGGTGTTGCACCGGTATTTCCTTGTGTATTTGCAGCGATAGCTTCGATTTTAGCTGTAAGCATTGATTCCTTCATTTCTTTTTCTTC
>CAZBNW010000067.1:11132-14466 GCA_964493385.1 uncultured archaeon
CCAGTGGTTTTTCCTTTACTCTCACTTTACCTTTAAATTTTGAGGAAAGAGTCGTAGCCTTTGTTTCAAAATCTTTAGGTTGGGGTTTTTCTTCCTTCTCTGTATTTAAATCAAATATTATTGCTAAGAACTTCTTACATTTAGGGCAAAGTTGGTCTTTTGGATAAGGTTTTGCGATTTTGTATCCACAAAATGGACACTCAACCTCACCCTCTTTTTTATTTGGAGGGAAATATATATTTGAAATTTCCACCAACTCGCCTTTTAATTAATTCTATATTAAATTAATTAGATTATAAGTATTTATTTGCAATTATCTTAAATGCATTTAAGAATTTATTATTATCTTCTTCAGTTCCAATTGTTATTCTTATATAATTGTAAAGTCCAGGCTTACTAAAATGGCGAACCAGAATTTTCATATCTTTTAAATCCCATACAAACTTCAATGTTTTAGATTTATCATCAAATTTTACAAATATGAAATTGGCATCAGAAGGTAAAACGCCAATTCCATTATATTTATCTAATTCTTTAGTAAGTCTTTCTCTTTCTTTTAGAATTTTTTTATTCTGTTCAAATATCTTCTTATTGTGCCTAATGCATGATAGAGCTGCTATTTGCCCTAGATAATTTATATTATAAGGTAATTTTACTCTATTCATTTCTTTAATGATTTCAGCATCTGCTAAAGCAAAACCCATTCTTAGAGAAGCAACTGAGAAGCTCTTGGAAAAAGATCGGTATACAATTAAATTTTTTGCTTTTTTTAATAATGGTAAACATGTTTGGGTAGAGAAATCTGCATAGGCTTCATCGACAACAACAATACCTGGAAAGTTGCCACAAAGTTTCAGTATTGTAGCATTTCCAAAAGATTTTCCATTTGGATCATTTGGTGAATTAATAAACATTACTTTTCCTTTAGCTGAAAAAGCGGTATCAGGAATAGAAAAATCTTCATTTAGTTGAATTTCATTAATTTTAGCATTATAAAGTGTTGCTAAGACTTTATATAGACCATAGCTAGGATAAAATATAATCACTTCATCTCCGGGGTCAATAAACACTTTAAAAATAACATCCAATATCTCATCCGAACCATTGCCAATAAATATAGAATTACGGTTAGTAAGCGTATCCTTATCTCGTAATAAAACATTTAAGATTTCTTTGCGCAGCTCAAAAGAAGTTGGATCTGGATAAAGTCTAATTTTTTCATTTACAGCTTTCTTTATATCATTCACTATTTCTGGTATTGGTGGGAAAGGGTTTTCATTAGTATTTAATATAACCCAATCATCTTCCGTCGGCTGCTCACCAGTTTCATAAGCAGAATATTTCCTTAAATTTTCTCTTATCAATTTATTTAATTCCATTTCTGTACCCTTTTGTAAATTTTAAATATATGATTACTTGAATGAATTTCTCATAAAAATAATAATTTAAATATTTGTTTATTAAAATTTATTCTTTATCTTTTATAACATGATTGAAATTTCTATTTAATAAAACTTCGAAAACTCAATTTTTAAATTTATTAAAACTATTTTATTCATAGTAAAAAAATCATGAGCATTAGAATTAACAAATAGGTGATTAAAACGGCTTCATATGGTCTTATGTTTAATGTCTTAGAAGGCGGAGTAATCGAGCCAATTAAATGGAGTAAAAACAGTTTTATGCCAGAAACCTCGATTATAGTTTTAGATGAAGGTAGTGAATCAGTTTATTTATGGCACGGTGTTAAGCAAGGATTAGTTGCTCGAAGAACAGCTCTTAGACAAGCAGAATCTCTAAAAGGACATGGATACACTGTAGGTAAAAGTATAATAGGGCGTGATTTTAAAAACATAAAAGAAATAGATGCACGGAAAATAGGAAAAGCTCCAGAAGATACAAAAATGCATGATGAACTTCAAGAAATTTTGGAAAGAAAATTTACAGAGTTAGATAGTTATATTGTCACTTTTCAAGTTGGTGTTGTGAAACCTATTGTTGCTGCAAAAGTAGAACCAAAAGCAGAAGCTAAACCGACTCCAACGCCTTCTGTATCAAAACCAGTTACAGCAGCAAAACCTGTTTCATCCGCAAAATCTACCGAAGTGGCTTCTGAGTATGAAGCAACTGAACCGATGCCTTTAATTAAACCAGCAGGAAAGCCAGCACCAGCTATAAGGGTATCAACAACAGGGCTAATAACTGATGCTAAAGTAGCTTTTGTGTTTAGTGCTATATTAGAACATTACTCTGACATTTGGATTTCAAAGAAAACAGATGGGAGCTTTGCTGTGGAACAGATGGACGGACCCATTTGCACATTCTCAGTACGCGAAGGAAGTAAATTAACCTTCTCAGCAAATAGCTTTTCTGGTGTTGATCCGAAAATAAAAACAGCAATTCAAAAGAAATTTATCGAACTCTCAAAATTATTATAATTTTTTTATTATATTCTTTTTTATTATTTATTAGATTTTAAAAGAGTATATCATCTTAATTTCAAAAGAATTCTTATGATTTATTATGAAATTCAATAAGTTATCTCAACTGTTTTCTGAACTTGAAAGCACTACAAAAAGGCTTGAAATGATTGATCTATTGTCAAAGTTTTTTTCAGAAATTAAGGAAAAAAAAGATTTTGAAGACTTAGATAAAATTATTTATCTCTTACAGGGTCAATTAGCACCGAACATCAAGCAATTTCCCAAAATGGGATTGGCTGAAAAGATGATAATCGAAGCATTATCTATACACTCTGGAATAGATGGTAAAAAAATTAAGGAAGTTTTATTAAAACAGGGGGATATCGGAGCAGCTGCAGAATTAATTTTATCAAAAAAAAAGAAGCAAAAATCTTTATTTGACTATAATAAAATTAATGAAAAATCCGGAACTTCGATTGAGATTTCTGAATTATACTCTGAACTAAAGAGAATAGCATTAACCGAAGGTGCCGGATCGCATGATATAAAGCTTGGAATATTAAGAGGATTAATGAGAAAATGCTTTCCCTTAGAAACAAAGTATTTGTTGCGAATTATAACATCCACATTGAGAGTGGGGGTTCAATCACCTACAATAATCGAGGGTTTAGCTCTAGCTTTCACCGGTTTAAGGGATAATAAAGATTTCATAGAAAGAGCTTATACTTTACATCCAGATCTAGGAGAAATCTCAAAAATATTAGCAGAGAAAGGTTTAGAAAAGATAAAAGAGATTGATATTGATTATGGAACTCCTATTCTCAGTATGCTAGCATCACGTGAAATCTATACTGAATTTCTCAGTAGACTAGGAGCACCCTTTGTTGCAGAACATAAATTAGATGGAGAAA
>CAZBNW010000068.1:0-14403 GCA_964493385.1 uncultured archaeon
ATTATGGAAGAAAAACTTACAGATACGGGTACAGCTAAGGGTGGTGTTTTCAAAGGAGGGCTTCAATTAAGTATCGCCCACTCACTAATCCAAAGTTATGAAATTAAAAAAGCTGCTCCCGTATTCTTTTTTCAAGTCCCAAGAACAATACATTTGGCACGGTGTGTTAGAGGTTGGAGATTAGTAGGCACACGCTGGGCATGGCCATTGCTTCCAGAACAGAAAGATGATAAACTTCAAGTAGTTAAAGCTCAAGGAATAGTAGGACCAGGAAGAAATTACTGGATTTATATGGGTGATCAAAAAATTGCTCGAGTAGATGGTCAAAGAATTCAGAAAAATTTTGAGGTTCAAATTTTTGATGAAATTTATGCAAAAGATAAAATGTTTATTACTTACATGATACTATTTGGGTGTGCGTGTAATTTTATGCACGACGCTGAAAAGCTGATCAAACGGTTATACAAGAAAATGAAGAAAACCGCAACAACAGATTATAAAATGCCTAAACAAGAGTTAGATTTGTTCAGGAACCCAAGAATGATGAGAAGGTAAAAATTACAATTAAATATTATTACTTTTTTTCTCTTTTTTTAAGTAATTATTAAGGTTAATACTAAGTATTTAGATTAAGAATCTGGGTTTTTATGGCTATTTTTCCTTAATTATTTTATAAGGGAGTTAATTAAAACTCCAATAATAACAAGTGACACTTGTTTTTCATAGAATTTTATATATTAAAATTTTATAAGAAATTTAAAAAGAGAAAATAAAAAAAATTTAAGTTAAATTTAACCTACCATCTGTTTCTTTTTCCACTCAATATAACCTCTTGTCTCCTTTCCTCTGTGTATAGCTTTCTTGCCAGTCTCTTTTTTATAAACTGATTGTAGTGTTCTTTCATCCATTTCTTTTAATGCTTCTTTCTTGATACGTTCTTCAACTTCCATTTCATCTTCAATTGTTTTGACATGTTTTAAAACCCAAAAGACTCCATGATTCCAAAGAACAAAACCTATGAAAATAATACCTACTACTAAAAACATCATAGCTCCTACCCATAGGACCCATAAACCCACCCCAAAATTAGCCAACATCCAGTCCCATAAATTCAAAATAGCATTCCAAAATGCATATGGGAGTAAACCGATTAAAAGTGCAATTATGGTTGTATATAAACCAAATAAAGCAACACCAATAAGCAATCTTAAAGTACTATAGTCTTCCCACTTTTTTGCCAATCGACGGTCTTTAAATAATGCTTTACATAGTTTTACCATGCCTCCTCGAAATAAAGTATAGAATAAGACCAATAAAAATAGGTGGCCTGTAACAATACCAGCTATTATTGCAATCTGGAATCCAAGACCTAAACCTAGAAAAGCCTGCCATGCAGGACCAGGTATTATAGCCGTGATAATTACAAACCAAATTCCAAGAACAACAACAGCTGTAGCAACTATAAGGCCGTAAAATATTACTTTTGCGATTCTAATATCCCATGTGGAATATAAATCTAATGGATCCGGCTCTCTATCAGGAGCTTTGCGAGCTGTTCGCGGCATAATTATCTCATCTTATTATATTTTAAAATATATTTTGTTTAGATATTCAAATTTCTATATTTTAATAATTAGTTTTACTATTATTTATTTTTATTAGTAATTTGATAAGAAAAATAGTTTTTTTGAAATTTATTTTTAAAATCTTATGATTTTAATGGAACTTGGCAAAAGGGACAAGTTGCATATTTTTCATCCAAAGTTTCTCCACAATATGGGCATGTTCTCTCTTTTTCTTCTCTTTTTTCTTCTTTTTCCTTTTTTCTTGCTGCTGGTTTCTTTTTAGTTGGTTTCTTTTTCTCAGGTTCTTCTTCGATCCCCGCTTTATCTAACACCCTTTCTTTAGGTGTCATTTCTTCACGCTTCTTTTTTGGTTTCACAAAGGGTTTATCTGAATATTCTAACTTAGTGAAACAACTAGAACAATAAACTTTTGGTCTGTTAGTTAAATATATTCCATATGCTATTGCTGCGATTCCTAATGTACCAACAATTCCAATTCCCCAACCTAGTTTTTGCGATGTAGTTAATGGTTTTCTAGCTGATTTTTCAACTTCTTGTTTACAAACCTTACAATATGCAAATTTGATTTTCTTTGACATTTTAACACCTATCTTCAAATAAATAATATATTTTTTTTAATAATAGATTATTTTAATAAAAAAACGTTTTTAATACCTAATAATCAAGTTCTTTTTATAAATTATTATATTCTTTTAAAAGGGGATGATGATATTATAAGTATGAAAAATGAAACAGCAATAGTTACAGGCTCGACAAGTGGAATTGGTAAAAAAATTGCGGAGGTATTCCTCCGTGAAGGTTGTAAGGTAGCGATCTGTTCTAGGGATGGAAATAAAATAAATCAAACACTCACTGAGTTCAAGCAGAAATTTGGCAATTCAGTAATTGGTTTTCCCTGTGATATTTCTAATCTTGAGGCTCTTAAAGAATTTGTGGATAAAGTAATCAAAGAGTTCGGTTCGATTCGAATTCTCGTAGCAAATGCAGGTGTGAATTTGACATACGGACCTTTTGAGTTTATGTCATTAGAGAAGGTTTTATCTGATGCACAAAAATTAGTTGGCATAAATCTTATTGGTACTATTTACACTATAGCCACAGTGTTACCACAAATGATTAAACAAGGATATGGAAGAATTGTTGCACTTTCAGGTGGGGGTGCTGATAGACCAGTGGAATATATGACCATATATTCAGCGTCTAAAGGTGGAGTGAACTCGTTTTGTAGATGTTTAGCAATGGAATTAGATAAGAAAGAAGAAAAAGACTACGATATTAAGATTAATATATTTAATCCCGGTATGATTAAGACAAATTTATATAATGCTTTGCCTGTGGAAGGATGGAAAGAAGAAGAAATATACAGGCGTGAGAGTGCTTTAGTTTTGAAATATGTTGGGAATGATATTGAAGAGAGTTGTAGCAAAGTTATTCCGTATGTTTTACCAACTTGTAAGAAAACTGGAAAGAGTTTTAGAGGTTTTTCAATTAGCAAGATGATCTCGGGATTCAAAAAGCTTAGGAAAGAAATGAAAAAGATGGAAGAGAATAAGTAGAAATCGCATGAGACAAGGATGATAAAAAAGTCATTTTATATAGAAACGTATGGATGCACATCGAACAAGGCGGATTCCTATATAATTTCAAATGTCTTAAATAAATCAGATTATACCAACTCTGCATTAGAAAGTGCTGAATTTGTAATAATAAACACTTGTGGTGTCAAGGAGCAAACGGAAAAAAAAATAAAAGCACGTTTGAAACAATTACATGAAATGTATTATAACAATCCTAATAAACATATTATCATCGCAGGATGTCTACCGCATATCGGACCAGATTACATTGATGTTATTAAAAGAATTATACCATCATTTAGTGCGATCATTGACTTGGATAATATCATTGGGTTTCCAGAAATATTTCAAGAAATTACGAAAGGTAAGAAAAATCTTATTTATTCCTCTGAAAAATCAATTGATAAGGCTAAATATTTTATTGATCACTATCCCGGCAAAATTACAGGAATCATTCCAATTTCTGAAGGATGTTTAGGATCATGTACCTATTGTTGCGTAAAAAATGCAAGAGGTAAGTTAAATTGTTATGATCCTGAAGGTATTGTTCAAAACGTTAAATACCAATTAAAACAAGGGATCAAACAAATATATCTAACTTCGCAAGATTGTAGCATATATCAGTATAAGGGAATTGGATTAGCTGAATTAGTAAATAAGATTGTAAATTTAGAATATAATTTTTTTCTAAGAATAGGAATGATTAATCCAAGTTTCTTAATTAACAATACAGAGCAACTAATTTCAATTTTCAAATCTAAAAAGGTTTATCAATTTTTACATATTCCTATTCAATCTGGAAGCGATGAGATTCTTAAAAGAATGCAAAGAAAATATTTAATTTTTAATATAATTGACAAACTTGAAATCTTACGGAAAGAATTTGAGAATCTAACGATATCTACTGATATTATATGCGGATTCCCGGGTGAAACTGAATATGATTTCTATAGAACTATAAATTTTATAAAATGGTTAAGGCCCGAAATTCTAAATATCTCAAAATTCACACCTCGTCCTGGCACTACAGCAAAAAAAATGAAACGATTAGATAGTAGAATAATAAAAGAACGATCTATCAGATTATCAAAAGTCTTTCGTAATAGTCTAATTGATATGAATGATAAGTGGAAAGAGTGGGAAGGAGAAGTTCTAGTTTTACATGAAGGTACACATCAAAATCAAGCATTTGGAAGGAATTTTGCTTATAAAAATATCTTTATAGATAATTATAAAGGGAAATATGGGGAATTTTTAACCACAAAAATTTATAATGTAGATGGTTTCAATCTATTTGGAAAATTAATTTAGATTATTGTTGTTATATTAAATTAAAGTGTTCTAATGCTTTTCTAGCCGCAATATCTCCCCATTCCTGTACAAAATGACTTGCTTCTTTAATTCTTAAAGGTTTAGGGCATCCAGAAATCCATTTCCTTAACATGCGCATAATCGAGGGACCAAGGACTGGATCTTGCATACCAATAGCCATGAAAGATTCACCGCTCCATTCATTTTGGAACCAATCTCTTGCTTTTCTCGAAATATCAGCACCAGGAGCATCATAACTAGTTGGTACTAAATTAGGAAATCTCCTAACACCTGCTTTGTAGTTGATATCTGGAAATGGAGCATCATAACCAGCAGCTTCTTCTTGTGTTAAATCCGGGGTAACGCTCTTTATTAATCGCCCTGCGTCAATATCCGGAGTTCTATTTACCCAATCCCGAAATGCTTTGAATCCAGGAGTAATTTCAAAATCTCCCGTTCCTAATACTGTATTCATCAATATTAAACGTTTGAATTTATTTGGGAATTCTAATGGTAAAGTAAGACCTAATAGACCTCCCCAATCCTGACAAAGGAGTGTTAAATTATTCAAATCCAGTTCTTTTATGAATTCTATAAGTGAATTTCGATGAAACTCAAATGTGTAAATACTATCCTCGATTGGTTTATCTGATCGCCCAAATCCAAAATAATCCGGTGCCAAGACGCGATATCCAGCATCTAAAAATATAGGAATCATTTTACGATACAAAAAACACCATGTTGGCTGTCCGTGAAGACATAAAAATACCTCATTGGAATCCTTTGGACCTTCATCAATATAATGCATCCTTAAACCATCATAGCCTTTAAGATCTTTAATATAATGAGGTTTATAAGGGAAGTTAGGAAGATTCTCAAATCTTTCATCTGGAGTTCTTAAAAAATCTATCATTTTAAGTCAGCCAATATAATTTCATTGAAGAATCTTAAATTTGAAATAAGTTTTATTATTATTTGATATAATCTCATATTAATTTTATTGAATTGATTAAGAGAATAGTAGGAGAAAATTACGATTATGTCTCAAAAATTATATTGGGATAATCCTTATGAAACTAAATTTACCGCAAAAGTAATAGCGGTTAATGATGATGGAGTTGTGCTTGATAAAACTTTATTTTATCCAGAAAGCGGAAATCAAGCGAGTGACCATGGGTATTTAAAATTTAGGAATCTTAAATTTAAAGTCGATAAAGTATCTAAGGATGAAGAAGATATATTGCATCATATATCCTCTGATTTTAAAAATAAAATTAATATTGGAGATGAGGTTCATGGAGAAATTGATTGGGATTATAGATATGGAATAATGAAAGCTCATACTTCTCAACACATTTTTTCCGCAGTAGTTAAAAATAAATTTAATATTGATACTGTTCGAGCCAATCTTATATTTGAAGAGGTGGGTTTACAAATCTCTCAAAAAATAGACTATAATCAATTAAAGGAAATTTTAATTGATGTTAACAAGATATGTACAACCAATAACCTAGAAGTCAACGCAAGCATATTATCAAGTAAAGAAGCTCGACAAATTTCCGAAAAAATAAGAAGTGCAATTCCTAATGAATCTAAAATACGAATTATGGAAATTAAAGACTTAGATTTGGTGTGTTGCGGAGGAACTCATATTAAGGATACTACTGAAATAGGAAAGATACACATTTATGACTTTAAAAGAGGAAATGAGATTAGGTATTTCGTTGGGAATAAAGCTTTATTGATGAGTTCAAAAGATAATGTAGATATGATAAGTTTAGCTAATAAGTTAAATTCCCCTTTAGAAAAAACTAAAGTCCTTATTAAGAAGCGTTTGGCACTCCTTGATAAGATACAAGAAGAAAAGAGAGATTTATCTATTAAATTATTAGAATCGATTTCTAAATCACCTTTTAATGTAATTGATAAAATTTCACTCTTCTATATTGATTTTAACATTGATATAAAACTTTTGAACAAAATGTTGGATTATTTCCCTCAAAATTCACTAATAATTGTAAAATTTGAAAATGAAAAAATAAGATTACTATCATTGAGTGAAAGAATAGATTCCAATAAACTATTACAGAAATTAATCCAAAAATTTGGGGGTAAAGGTGGTGGAAATCCTAAATCTGCCCAAGGATTTCTAGAAAAAATGCCAAAAAACATATTATCTGAAATTGAATCACTTGTTTTTAGTGATTAAAAAATTGAAAGTGAAATAATTCTGAAATCTGAATTCTTAAATTTAACGATTACCTCAAAATTAATATCCAATTAAATATTTATGTGAAATTTAATGAATATTTTCGATAAATTTTATGAAAAGATTAGAGGAGCTTACTTTGCATTTTTAACACTATTAGCTGTTGGATTTGGTATATTTGTTGCTTTGTTTATCTATTTACCGGGTGATCCTTCTTATAGCATACTTTCAAATTACATCAGTGATTTAGGTGCTGGACCAATCGGTTCTAGGATTGTTTTTAGTATTGGTATGATATTAGGGGCAATATTTATGATTTTTCTTATTTTGTATATTTCAATGTATTTTAAAAAAAAAGAAGAAAAATCTCAACTAATATGGGGATTCCAATCTACTGGATTAATTGCTGAAGTAGGTCTTATATTAATTGGAATTTTCCCATTAGATCGAGCGGTTATTTTAGCTTATTCAATACATTTTTTTGCTGTATTGATTTTTTTTGGCTTTACAGCAATATCTAACATTTATATTGGATACATTGAATATAAGAATAGTGAATTTCCAAAATTATTTGCCATAATTTCATTCCTAACAGGAATTTTTTCTGCAATTTTTGTTGGTGGTTTTACTATTCAAGAACTTTTGCAAATCCCCCCACAGGCATTCGTCTATCTCTCTGAATGGACTTTCTTGGTATTTATTAGCATATGGTTAATTATTCATGGAATTTATTTCTGGAAAAAGGGAGAGTAATTAATCTTTTTTTTTATATTTTATAGTACTAAATCTAGAAATTCTAAAAATGTTAAGAAATTAATAGGTTTAATAGAATTAATAAAATTTTTCAAGAGTTACTTAAAACCGTGTTTTTCTAAAAATGCTGTTAATCTGGTTCGATGAAATTTTAATCCAAGATCATCAGGATTTTCACCAAAAGCAAGAGCTAGTAATTCAGTTACATATAAGACTGGAATACCAAAAGTATTATCTCCTATTTTTTCTGCCTTCTTCTGATTGTTATCAAATTGTTGATAACAGGCAGGGCAATTAACGATAACTGCTTCTGCGCCAGCATTCATAGCACTTAATAATTTATTGGATAATATTTGCATCGCGGGTTCTTCTTCAGTGTTTCCTGTTCCGGTGCCACAGCAAAGTACTTCCTCTTCATAATCCACAGGAGTTGCTCCTGTTGCTGCAACGATTTCTCTTAATTTAACAGGGTTCATAGGGTCGTCAGTTTGCACTTTTTCTGATGGCCTATTATAATGACATCCTGTATGACAAGCAACCTTCAATCCACTCAGATCATTTGTTATACTCTCTTTTATTTTATCAACATAATCATGTAATACTTCTACAAAATGTTTCACATCAATTGTTCCTTTGAATTCTTTCCCAATTGTTTTTAAAATTTTGTTTATACGTTCCTTTTGATGATCGTCATGCTTTAGTTCTTCATTTACTAGTTTTAATGTTTGAAAACATCCATTACATAGAGAAATGATATTTTTTCCGTCATCTTCAGCGATAGTAAGATTTCTTGCACCCATTGCCATCCAACTTAGATGATCAGTGCTATTGAATCCAACAGGATCTGGACAACACGCAAATGCGGCATCGGTAGTTTTTATACCGAGTTTATCAAATACTTTTCTTGCTGAGGCTTCTATAAAAGGAATTCTGTTTCCGATAACACATCCTTGAAACATTTTGAATTCTTCCGCTTTAGCCATTATTAATTCCTCTTTCTATTATCTTAAAATAGATGATATGTATTTTTATTTAATAATATTTAGATCTATTAAAATTACATTAAAAAATTTGTTAAAGAATTCAAAAAGTGCTGTTTTAATAACAAGATAAAAAAATAAGTTAGAAAGTATTAAGTCTATATAGTCGAAATAAATCAAGTTTCAATCCTCTCAGAATGAGTGTATATATTCATTCTGCTGCCTCTTACAAAACCTATCAATGTAATTCCATAGGCGAAAGCTAATCTAATACCAGATTCTATTGCTGCTGAGAAAGATGCAACGATGGGGATTTTCGCTTTTATCACTTTTAAAACTGAATCACTTGTTAAGCGACCAGTTGATGTTAAAAAAACATTTTCAAAATTATGTTCTTTTAAAAGCATATCTCCAATTGCTTTGTCAATAGCGTTGTGCCGACCTATATCTTCTTTAACACTCAATAGATTTCCGTCAATATTGAATATAGCTGCTCCATGACAACCACCTGTTTCTCGATATAGTGGAGTTTTAGTTTGCATTTTTTTAATAGCAGAGAAAATAGTACTAGCTTTAATTTTTATATTATCCTTAGATTTGATAGCTTCCTTTATATTAGCTTTTTCTAAGCTCTCCTTGATTACATTTCGCCATGGAGAGGAGATACCACAAGTAGTATCAACGACACGACTGACTGGATTAATATCAAGTTTTTCTATATTAAACTCAACATCATCTTTTAATTCGATATAAACAGAATTCTCCATTTCATTAACATTGATTTCTTTAATATCTTTTATTGAGTCAATTATTCCTATTGAAAATATAAATCCTATTGAAAGCTCTTTTAAATCTTTAGGTAAACAAATGATATTTACAAGACGTTTAGAATTTATATATAAATCAACTGGATTCTCAAAAAGAACTAAATCTTCTACTTCCTTTTTCTCAGTTTTTTTTATTCTGGTAATATTAATCTTTCGCTTAAACAAAATTCTATCCTAAATCTAAGTTATTTAATTAAATTTCTGGATATTGAATAATTAAAATAAAGTTAATTATGTATTAAACAAGATTTATTTCTAATAAATAAGAATCTTATTCTCTATCAAAAGTGCTTCCACATTCACTACAGAACTGAGCATTAAAAGGTAAAGATGTTCCGCAATTTGGACAATAAATGTTTTGAAAAGGTACTGGTGGGGTAGGTTCAATTTCTTCCTTTTCCTCAGTAATTTCTGCCTCTTCTGCTCCTTCTTCTTTCACTTTTTTAGGTTTTTTAACAAAAATTCGTCCAACAATAGCACTAGTAACTCCTATAAATTCCAAACCTGTATTATATGTAAAAAATCCTTTCAGTCTATCTATATAAGGAATGGAAATTCCTGCGAAATCTCCAATCTGTGAAATAATCAAGATGATTAATGCAAGTGTCCCAAAAGTTAATCCGATACCAATAAGCCACTTTCCAAGTCTAATCTGATTAAACATAATTAATACCGCACCCACTATTACTACTATACCTCCTAAGTCAGCGATCCATCTTAGAATTTCAACAAACACATTTAAAACTTGTTTAATCCATTCTATATTAATTTGACCTGAAATATAATCCCGAAGAAATTCGTAAACTCCAATACTTCCAATGGCAGAACTAATGATCATTAATGTTCCGCCAATGATTAATAATGTGAATCCTACTTTATGCTTCATATCATTAAAATGTCCTTTAAATTATAAAAATAAATTGGTAAATTTTGGAGATTTAAGCAGCAACAAATAATCTCCCATTAGAACTATTCGATATTTCTCCAGTTTTTTTGTCAATTTTGGAATGATTTTTCTCAACAGAATGATCTCCACTATACTCAATAAAATTTCCTTTAATTTTTTCTCCATTCATTAATTCAATTTCCTTTACCTTACCGAGTTTCTTAAATGAAGGGAGGATTCTCGATATTTTACCTTTAACAACTATTGTTCCCCGCACTTGGTCTGCTCCAACACATCGATCACAATCTCCTTCAATAATAATAGTACCTCCATGACTGTGAATTCCTAAAAACGATCCGGCACCCCCACAAACTAATGTTGGAAACCGTTTTCCGGGTTTTGATCCATTTACCCATGACAATGCTTCATTGCCTATCTTACCTTTAACTTTTATCAATCCATTTTGCATTCCTTTCCAAAATCCTCTATATGCTGCACCAACATAGTGTCCTGCATCACCAATGATTTCTAATTCACCACCTTTTAACATAGCGCCTGCCCAATCATCAGCATTACCATTTACTGATATTTTTCCACCTGACATATTATTTCCTACATGCATTCCAACATTCCCATTTATTATTATTTCTCCACCTGTCATTTTTTCTCCGATTCTTTTGATGTTTGAGAGGTCTCCTTCAATTGTAATTTTAGTATCCTTAACTTCACTTCCATTCCCAGAAACATCAAAAAACTCTCCAAGAGATCTTTCTTCATTTCCGTGATAAACTATTAATTTTTTAATATCTGCTGCTGATTTTCCAGCGAATATATCTGGTGTTATTATTTCAGCCTCTAAAGGGTAATTAGGCTCTTTCTTTAATTTTAACTTAATTTCCGCCATTTATTATTCTCCCTTTTTCTTTTTTACAGCTCCGATTAATCGTTCTAATATTTCTTTATCAGTTAAACACTCACCAGGGGCATCTTTTACCTTTCGCAGTCTTAAAGGAACACTATCCATACGATATGCTGTACCTTCACACTCAATTCCGGCAATAGCAGGTGGCAAAATAATATCTGCATTTACAGATGTTGGAGTATGGTGAGGTTCAATAGAAATTAGAGGATGTTTAAACAGATTTTTTACTGCTGCTGCTGGAAAATTACTTGCTGGATCAGATGCAACAATTAAAGAGGCATCTGCTTCATTTCGCATCAAAACATCTACAGAGGAGAACTCTCCCGGATTATAACGAGGATATCCCTTAGAAAAATCTATAGAATATGAATATCCCGTTTGCCATGAAAAAACTTGATTTGCTCCAGCAACGTTATAATGGCCTCGCATAGGAGTCAATAAAAATTTAGTATGATCATTTAATTCGCGCACAAGACATATAGCAGCATCTATATTTCGATGATGAGATAAAGATTGTGTTAGGCCCATTCCGAAAAATATTACTCCAAAATTACACGATTTTAAGTTTTCTACTAATTCCTTGATTTTTTCCATTGAAACCCCTGAAATTTCATCCCCATCCAATTCAACTCCTCTTAATGTTGCTCTAATAGCATTTATCAATTCATAATCTTCATTAGGATTAACTTGAATATACATATCCGCTATTTGAGCTGTATGAGTATTTCTCGGATCAACCACAACTATAAATCTATCATTTCTGCCATCTTTTCTAAAATAGCCCCGTATAAAATCACTATACCTACTAAGATGTCGTGGATGAGCATGAACAGGATTGCTGCCCCAAAAAATTACGAGATCCGCTCTATTTTTATATTCGCCTAAGGTAGAAGTCGGCGCACCAACATCTTGAATTGCTAATAATGAAGGACCATGGCATACTGATGCTGTATTATCTAAAATAGCACCTAATATCTCTGCTAGTTCTACTCCCTTACCTTGAGCATCACATTCAGTACTTGAAAATCCATAGAGTAATGGTCTTTTAGCTTCTATTAATATGTCTGCTGCTTTATCAATTGCTTCATCCCATGTTACTTCTTTATATGCTCCATTATCTTTAATTAAAGGTTTCTGATATCGATGCTCGCTGGGATTTGAAGAAAAATATTTTTTAGTACCTATCTGGCAGCCATTACGAACTTCAATAACTTTTTCCTCTTTAATATCAATATCTATTTCGAGATCATCACATAATGTACCACAGAAAGGACAAACTACATCAGTAACCGTTCTAATTTTTTCTACCATTATTATGCCTCCTTTAATAAATTAATTAAATCTACTGCATCTAATACTTTACCGCTTGGAACAGCTTCAACTCGGGCTTTCATTCCCTTATAAGTTGGAGTACCACATGATTGAGAATCAGGATTAACTACTTGATTTGCCCAAGGTCCCATTGGTATAAAAATAATTCCTGGATGAGGACCTTCCTCGGAAATAGTTGAATAAACAACGACCTCTCCATGATTAGTAATCACTTTAACTGGTGTCCCAACAAGGTAATCTAATTTTTTAAAATCTTCTTTATCAAAAGCACAAATTCCCGCAGCTCTAACATTTTCTTTTGTATTTTTACCGCCTTCAAGTGCAACACCTTGATTAATTGTACGACACGTTATTAAAATCAAATTATTTATACTCATTCCTTTTTTTCCTCCTGTTCAGTCCATCTTAATGTTTTTAACCTTTCTAATAAAGGTTCCCAAAATAATTCGCTAAATTCTCCAGATGCTTTAACCTCAGAGATTTCTAATTTAACTGCTCCTGTTGGACATCCATTATCACATGCTCCACAAAAAATACATTTTTCATCATCAACCACTACATTTGGAACTGTTTCCCAACCTTTATCAGATTTTTCTGGAACGGTTATTGCTCCAGATGGACATACTTCATAACAAGTTTGACACCCACCAGGGCATTCATCATCAATAATACTTATTTTACCATCTGTATATTGTTTTGCAACCCTTTCAGTTCCATCATAGCTAGTAATCTTTTTAGCTTCAAATTCAAGTTTAGGGACAACATTCTCTTTTACAATTTGAATGTCTTCTAACTCAATCACTTCTCCATCTTTTTTTAGTATTAGAGCACTAAAAGGACACATATACACACAAGTTCCGCAAAAAACACATTTTTTTGGATCATATACTTCTGGTATAATATCCTCTAGAGTTGGAAATCTACGTGATGATCCAACAGGTCCTCTCGATATTGCATCTTTTGGACAAACACGAGCGCAAGTTCCACATCCCATACATTTTGTACGGTCCAATATTAATTCTAGGCTTTCAGTTAAGAACTGAACTTTTACATGTTCTACTTCTTTACTAATTGATCTTGATATTTTTGGAAACGACATTTTCATTACCTCATTCAGCTTCTAACAATTCTAAATTAATAGCGCTTGCGGGGCAAAATTTAACACAAACCCCACAACCGTCACAATTATGGGTTCTTTCCTCATTATAAATATCATAAGCCATCCCGTTTTTAACTAAAACTACAGCGTTCTCTCGAGTTAAATAACCCATCTCTTTTAATTGATTAAAATTTATAGGACAAGAAGTTACACAGATATTACATCCTATACAAGTGTTTCTATTTATTTTTAATCGATAAATCTGCATCTCTTTCACTCATTTTTAAATAGATTTGGCGATGAATTGTTACATTTGCGTAAAATATTTGTAGATTTATAAACGTTTAATAATATCCGTCAATATTTTAGATTTTATAATTAACTTGAATTGTAGAAAGTATATTTTTTTAAAAAATTTGTTGTATGAATTGTTAAGTTCCTATAATAAAAAGGATTTTGCAAATATTCTATTAATCAATTTCAAATTTTAACTCGTAGGCTTGTTTTTATTACGGAGATGTAAGATTTTAATTCAAATTTCATTTTTCCTTAAACTTATTAATTCCCACACGAAATTTATATTAAATAAATATTAAATTTATTAATACTTCTAATATCGTCAAAAAACATGGAATCTACGAAGAGTGAAGACTGTCTCATTTTTTATGCTTTCACACCAGGAATTACAAAGATGCGTCAAGTTTATAATTCAATAGCAGATTTTATGAAAAACAAACAGTTTGTTGATCCTTCTGATAGATTTAACTTAATAGTATTTCTAAGAGATGGGCCAAATTATTTAGATCATTTCACATTTGATCCAGAAAATATTTTACAAACATTAAAATCTTTGAACAAAAATATTACAAGTGCAAATATTGCAGGTGGAATCTTTTTAGCAATTACGTTTATTATTGAGGT
>CAZBNW010000069.1:0-14304 GCA_964493385.1 uncultured archaeon
CTTCTCCTTATGTTGAGCGCACTAATACTCATATAGTATTAAATGTTATCAAAGAAGCTAGTTCTTTGAATGGATTAATTGAAAAAGAAAGTGAAAAGAAATAGAAATCAATGGACTAAATTAGTCTACTTGAGATTCATCTTTAATAATGGCACCGCAATGACTACAAATGGAATCATCAGAAGCAATTTGACCACCACATTCATGGCAAAACATTTTCGATGGTGTATCATCTTTTTTGCTTGGTAATTGAATTAATTTCCTAAGATATTCTTCTTTCTGAATTTTAGTCTTCAAAATACCTCTTTTACGTTTAACTGTCATCCAATATATAAAATATGCGCTAATAATAACCAAAACAATTATGCCAATAATAGGGAAAGCAATTAAATCAAAATGAGGCATGTTAATGTTTGCAAAGGTAGTTATACCGATAAAAATTGATAGAAATGCTATACACATAATCAAACCAATAATATTATAACCAATACCATAACGTGCAATTTCTCTATCATATTTACATGGAATACAAATTTCATGACGCGTCGAATATCTATTTTCTCCGGTGCCATGTCTTGTATGAACAACAGTTTTACATTCTACACAAATCAATTTACCGCATTTTTCACATTTAGTACTCGCTTCTCTTTCTGGATGATAGGCACACTTTAGACTCATTTTTGCTCAAATTTTAGATTTCATTTTAGGATTTAATAATAAAAATCTTGGATTAAGATGAAGATTGTTAGTAAAATATTTAATGCTTTTGTAGGATATATAATAACAAGTTTTAATAGATGTGGTACAATAAAATGCAGATATTTTTGTTATTTTCAATCTTTTTTTTTTTAATTTAATACTTTTTAATGTGAAGAATTTTTACTTTTTTACTCTTAAACTTTAAAAAAGATTTGAAAATTTTGTGAAACTACCCTTTTTCTATTATTTTTCTATTCATAATTTTAAAATTTGTTCAATAAAAAACAATAAGTTTTAATATAAGTTACTTCATATAAAAAAATTTTTCATCAAATTCTATTAAAATTATTAAAATGTTTAATTATTTTATTCAATTCTTGAAAAGAATTATTGAAAAAGATATAAATATTACAGAATTGTTTAATTTTTCACCCTAAAATTTATAAATGGCACTGTTTAATATATTATAAAGTAAAATGGGATATATTTCCCACTTTTACTAAAAAATGTTTTTATTAAACATGGCGGTTAACATTTAAAATATTAATGCATACCAAGTTAAAGGAAATATCATGACTTTACAAAAACTATTTCGAACGTATGAACAAATATGTTTAGACAAATTAAAGGAAATCGGAATTTCTTCCGCTGCAGAGTGGTCAGTAGCAATGGGTTATGGTAGTCCTAATGGGTTGGCTAAAGTAATAAAAAGAATCAAAAATACCATGCCAGAAAAACTAAGAGTACATTACGACAGAAAACCGCGACAATATGAAGCTGTATGAGAAATTTCTAACATAAAGATTATTTAATTAAAATGAAAGAATAAAAATATAGGTATGAGATAAGGGAAAATTGATAAAATGTCCTGTTTGTGAAGCGGAATATTCTTATGGCAGATTTATTTGTCATGACTGTGAAAGCAATTCTATTGTATTTGGTAAAATATTTGAAAAGGAGTGCAAGATATACAAATGGAATTGTAATTCGGCTATAATACCTATGGAACTAATGAAAAGAGAATTAAAATCTATTGAATCTATTATTGAAAAAGTTCGTGATATTGAACTAAAAGAAAATACACATTATGAGTGGAACTGTGATTATACTATGAGATTTAATGATATTCAAATACATGGACGAAAATTAAATCCTCTTCATATCTATGAATAGAAAAAAAGGTAGATGATAAAAATGACGAAATTTTCCATGGTTACCCATGAATCTAGTATGATAGGGTCAAGAACGAGGGTAAAAGATTCATGTGAGAGCGGATTATGCCCAATTTGTGTAGCAGATTGTCCTGTGTTCTGTGAAGTTTCGAAATCTGCTCTCAGAGGTCGAGAAGTGCTATATCCTCGAAGGGAATATTTTGGCAACTCTACAGCTGGTTCACCAAAAGATTTTGGATTTTCTTATAGTGATTTTCAAATCCAGTTTGAAGTTCGAGGGGCTCAAGGTATTGAAGCCCATGAGGATAAGGTGATATTTCCCAATGTTGATCTGACAACCAAATGGGGAAATATTAAACAAAAATATCCCATTGTTATTGCAGGATTAGGAAGTACTTACGTTGCTAAGCGAAATTGGGAGGGATTAGCAAAGGGGGCTGCTTTAGCTGGAGTGAGCATTACAGTCGGGGAAAATGTTGTAGGAATGGATAATAATGCTAATTTTTCGAATCATGGCGTATATCCTAAAGTCATTGATACCATGGATATGAAAAATCGCGTTAACATCTATAGAGAGTTTGGGGATGGCAAACATGGAGATATTATTGTACAGAAAAATGTTGAGGATACAAGGTTAGGAGTTTTTGATTATGTTTTGTCAAAATTAGATGTAAATTCACTTGAAATTAAATTTGGACAAGGAGCAAAGGCGATAGGAGGTGAAGTAAGATTAGAATCTTTAGAAAGAGCACAGCTATTACAGAGTAGAGGTTATTTAGTATTTCCAGATCCAACTGATCCTACAATAATTGAACAATGGAAAGCTGGATTGATTCCCGACTTTGAAAGGCATAGTAGAGTGGGATTATCAACCACCGAAGATGTATTGGAAGAAATCGATCAAGTACGTTCAAGTGGAGCAAAAAACATTTTTATAAAAACAGGAGCTTACAGGCCAGCAGCTACCGCATGGATTATACGATTAGCTGTTGAAGGAAAAATCGATGGAATGACTTTTGATGGAGCTGGAGGAGGTACTGGTATGAGCCCTGTAAGTATGATGAATGAAGGATCTATTCCCACTGCCTATTTAGAGGCTCTTGTAGTTGGTTGTTTAGATTTGATAAAGGAAAAAAACCCAAACACCACCATTCCAACCATCGCTATTGCTGGAGGAATTGCCAGCGAAACACAAATGTTCAAAGCCCTTGCCATGGGGGCTCCCTATATTAAGTGCATAGCCATGGCAAGGGCTCCCATCACAGCTGCAATGAAAGCAAAATATATAGGTGAAATAATCGCTAAGAAAGCAGCAACCCCTGCAATGCTTAGAAATTTAGGTTTTCCAAAAAATAAAGAACCTAAGAGTTTAACTCTTAATGAGGCTTTTGTTGAGCATGATAATTTACATAGAAGAAACAATGGAAAAAGTATCCCGCCTTCTGCTGTTGGAGTCTATACATATTTAGTGAGTAAACTAGGGATAGGTTTGAAGCAATTGTTAGCAGGAGTAAGAAAATTCAAATTGGAATTAGTAAGTAGACGAGATATAGCTTATATTTCTCAACGTGCGAAAGATATTTGTGAAAAGTGGAATTTAGGGGTAGAATCTCAAGAATCACTCGATTTCGAGTTAGTAAAGAAAGAGATTTATTCAGGTAATTATGATTAAATTTAATATAATTATTGTTGCTAATTAATTAGAAATATCCTAAGATTTCAAAAGATTAATGATTTATTGATTGGAATCTAAAAAAAAATAATAAATTTTCAAAATAATTATTTTGTGAGTTTTTCTAACTGATTTACAAAATCTTCATATTGTTTAATCCCTAGTTCCCAGAAATCAGGTTTTGTTATATCTACGCCAACAATTTTGGCTAATTCCTCTGGAGATAGGCTCCCTCCTTCTCTTAATAATTTTTTAAATTTAGGAATAAATTCTTTTCCTTCTTTCTTGTAAACTTGGTACAATGCATAGACGAATAACTGAGCATATACATAAGGATAATTATAGAATCGAAAATTTGGTATATAATAATGAGGTTTCATCGTCCATTCCCATATTAATTCATCAAACCATTCAACTGAATCTCCATATATTTTATCTCTCCCTACGCACCAATATTTTGATATTGTTTTTCCATCAAGAAGTTCACCCTTCTCTATAGCATCATATAAACTTTGTTCAAACCATACTCGCGCACTTACTTGAAACGCTGTTTGACCTGCTTCATCTAATACATGAGCCAAAATTGCCGTCTTTTCTTCATTTGATTCTGTTTTACTTAATAAGAGGTCAGTCATAAGCAATTCACCAAATATTGATGCAGTTTCTGCAACTGAAGCCCCTGGATGATAATTAAAGTACGTTTGTTCTTCAGATGATAAATAACTATGTATAGCATGTCCAAGTTCGTGTGCGAGAATATATATTTCATTCATTTTTCCGGTAAAGGATAATAAAATGTATGCTGATTTACCAGTAAACCAAGGAGAACAATAAGCACCATTTCTTTTACCTAATCTTATGCTAGCATCAATGTGATTTCTCTGAAACATATCCTTAACATATCCTTTAAAAGTACTATCAAATTTACTATACCCTTCTAATATCAATTCTTTTGTTTCATCCCAACCGTATTGTTTTTCTGTTGGACCTGGCAATGGAGCTCGAACGTCTGCACAGGTTAATTTAGGTAAATTTAAAAGATCCGCTTTTATTTTCAAATATCTTTGGTATATTTTAGCGTTAAGTTCGATTGTTTTCATTAAATTATCGATAATTTCTTGATTTGTGTCATTGGCTATAAAACTAGCATGCATTGGACTATTATGTTGTCTACGTTTAGAATTTTTTACCCAATTTCCACAAATGTTTCGCAAGGCAGATGAGAAAATATCTTCATCTTTTCCTAATAAGCCATAAATAGATTTATTTGTTGAAATTCTTGTATCTCTGTCTGGATGTTTAATTAAACTATCAGCTTCTCCATAAGAAAGTTCTTTTTCTTCTCCTTCAACCATTACCTTAAATTTTCTTGTATTTAACCAAGTAGCTTGCAGTTGACTCCATGCCTTCACACCAAATTGATCTTTTTCCAAAATTAGCTGTTCTTCAATTTCAGATAGTTTGTGAGGAAACTCTCTTCGAATCTTTTTTAGTAAATGTTTGTAATTTCCCAAAATTGGATTTGAAATTATTTTTTCATTCTCATAAACATATTTTCCAACTTCTAAATCGATAAATGCTAATTTTTTAGAAATATCAGTTTCAAATTCTTGAAATTTATTATTTAGAGATTGGGTTTCAGGGAGGGTCATGTTCGCACTAAACGAATTATATGAAAACACCTCTAATTCCTCAACAGTAGACCATAATTTTTCTGTTATTTGCAATAATTCAAGCAAATTTTGAGCTGTAAAATTTGGTAACTTTATTTTCCCCTTATATTTTTTTACTAATTCTTCAGCTCTCTTCGTTAGGTTTTTCATTGTTTTATATAGTTTTGGATCATCGCAGACTGAAAACATTTCTGTTAAATCCCAAGTAATTTCTTTTTCAGTCATTATAATCAATACCTAATAATTCGATGATATAAAAAAGTTTTTTTAATTTATTAGAACGCTTTAAGAAACAAAAAAAGGAGTGTGTGAAGGATATTTAAAAAAAAATTCATTCATATTCTATGGTGCTTGGCGGTTTATGTGATATATCATAAACAACACGATTTATCCCTTTAACCTCATTTATAATACGGGTTCCAATCTTTTCCAATAAGTCCCAATCTAATTTTGCAAAATTAGCAGTCATGGCATCCAAAGATTCAACTACTCGAATTGAACATATATATTCATAGGTTCGGTAATCACCCATTATACCAACAGTCTTTAATGGTAAAAATACACAAAAAGCCTGCCAAAGATTTTCATATATTCCAGCTTTCTTTATTTCCTTAATTAATATCTCATCAGCTTTTCGGAGTATATTAAGCTTCTCTTTATCAATAGGACCAATGATTCTAATAGCTAATCCTGGTCCGGGGAATGGATGTCTTGAGATAATTTCTTTTGGGACTCCTAATTTCAAACCAATTCTTCTTACTTCATCTTTATATAAATCCTTTAATGGTTCGATGATTTCCAATTTCATATCATCTGGTAAAGTGAGATTATGATGAGATTTTATTTTTACTGACGCTTTACTTGTAGCGCTTGTTTCTACTCGATCAGGATAGATGGTTCCTTGGACAAGATATTTAATATCTGGATAAACTTTTTCTAATTCAATGGTTTTATTCTCAAATACTTCTATAAATGTATGGCCAATTATTCGACGTTTTTCTTCAGGATCTTCAACACCAGAAAGCCTTTCTATAAAAATATCTGCGGCATCTACATAATGGAAGTTCTCAAATTTCAATTTATTTTTAAATGTATCTTGTACTTCAATTTCTTCATTTTTCCTTAATACTCCGTTATTTACAAAAATACAGTGTAATCGATCCCCTATTGCTTTATGTATTAGAACAGCTGCTACTGAAGAATCAACACCACCACTTAATCCTAAAATAACCTTATTTTTTGGACCTATCTCCTTTTTGATTTTTTCAATTGTTTTATCAATCCATCCCTCTAATTTCCATTCTTTTTTACATTTTGCAATTTTATAAATAAAATTTTCTAATATAATATTTCCCTTAGGTGTATTTGAGACTTCTGGATGAAATTGAACTCCAAATAATAGTTTTTCTTGACTTCCATAAGCAGCTATAGGGCAATTTTCAGTTTTAGCATAAATCTTGAATCCTTCCGCTAATTCTGTTATTTGATCTCCATGTGACATCCACACAATTTCTTCTTTATCTAATGAATTAAATATTAAATTTGGTTCTAAAATGATAAGGTTAGTCTTACCATATTCCTTAGTTTCTTCGAATTCAATTTTCCCTCCTTGAACATGCATAATTAAGTGATGGCCATAGCAAATTCCTAAGACAGGAATTTTATTCTTAATTGTATATTGAAGAAATTCCTTTGTAAGTTGGGGACTTTTTTCTTCATATACACTACTTGGTCCACCAGAAAGGATTAGAGCTTTAGGGTTAATTTTCTTTATTCTCTCAAGGTTTATATCGAAGGGTAGGATTTCAGAATATACCCCCAAATCTCTTATTCGGCGAGTAATTAGATGTGCATATTGTCCACCAAAATCTACAACGATTATTGTGTCCATAACTTATTATTAATTAAATTATATTTAATAAATTGAAAACATTATTTCCTTAATAATAAAAAAGCTTTTTCGAAAATTAACTTTTTCAATTAACCAATTACTTCTTTTTATTCAAAACTTTTTATAAAATGAATAAAAAATATTAAATCACCATAATGTAATACTTTAATTTAAATTATAACTTCAAATTGTAGGTGAAATGAGAGAAATAATTCCCGTACCTAATGTGTATAAGAAAATATTTTTTTTGCATTAAATTATACCTTCATTTAGAGAATTGTTTTTTATTGAAAATTAAGCTACGACAATAATTCAAAAATAAGATGATTTAAAGTGCCTTATAAAATTTTGAAAAAGGATCAACTTGGAGACAGTGGTACTCTGTTTGAAATGGATATAAATGCACCATTGATAGCAAAAAAAGCATATGCAGGAAATTTTGTATTAATTAGGATTAATGAGAAAGGTGAAAGAATTCCACTCACTATAGCGGATTATGATAGAGAACTGGGTATAATTACGATTGTAGTTCAAATAGTTGGAAAATCAACATTATTGCTTTCTCATCAAAATATAGGGGATGAGCTTTTAGATGTCGTAGGGCCGTTAGGAAATAGAATTCATATTTCTCAATATGAATATCCAATAGTTTTAATTGGTGGCGGTGTAGGGATTGCTCCTTGTTACGTTCAGGCAAAGGAATTGAAAGAAGCAGGTAATAGAATTATTTCTATACTGGGGGCTCGTACAAAAGATCTAATATTTTGGAGAGATAAAATGACTAGTGTATGTGAAAAATTAATTATTTGTACAAATGACGGAAGTGAAGGAATTAAAGGATTTGTAACTAAACCACTAAGAGATATAATTAGTAAAGATAAAATTAGCTTAGTTATAGCGATAGGTCCTATGATAATGATGAAAAATGTTGCAGAACTGACAAGTGGTATCGAAGGCTTACCACAGGTAAAGACATTTGTATCTTTAAATACAATAATGATAGATGGTACAGGACTGTGCGGAGGTTGTCGATTTCTTGGAAAAGATGGTGAGATCCATTTTGCTTGTGTTGAAGGTCCGGATGTTGATGGCCATATTGTAGATTTTGATGTTTTATTAAATAGAGAAAAAAGATTTGTTCATTTTGAAAAAAAATCATTTGAACTCTATAAAAAACAATGTAAAAACCTGCAAAAAATTTAGATTTTCTAGAATCGATTGAAAAGAGGTTTATTATGGTTAAAATACCACGGCAAAAAAAGAGAGAACAAGATCCTGAAGAAAGAATTCATAATTTTTCAGAAGTTGCTTTAGGTTTTACTGAGGAAATGGCTAAAATAGAAGCCGAAAGATGTTTACAATGTGATGACCCTAAATGTGTTAATGGATGCCCGGTTAATATTGATATTCCAAAGTTTATTCGCTTAATTAAAGAAAATGATATGTTAGAAGCAATTCGTAGTATTAAAGATTACAACATCCTTCCTGCGATATGTGGAAGGGTTTGTCCTCAAGAAGTCCAGTGTGAACAAGCTTGCATTTTAAGTAAAAAATGGGAACCTGTTGCTATTGGAGCGCTTGAGAGATATGTTGCAGATTGGGAAATAAAAAACCAGTTAAAGGAATGTCCGGATTGTGACGCTCCAAACCATATAAAAGTTGCGGTAATAGGATCGGGTCCAGCTAGCCTTACTTGCGCAGCTGATCTTGCAAGGTATGGGTTTGATGTAACTATTTTTGAAGCATTTCATAAAGGGGGAGGTGTTTTGGTTTATGGAATCCCTGAATTTAGACTCCCCAAAGAAATTCTTGAGGACGAAATCGAGACTTTAAAAATGCTTGGGGTTAAAATTGAATATAATAAGATAATTGGAAAAATATTAACAATTGATGATCTAAAAAAAATGGGATTTAAGGCATTCTTTATAGGTGTAGGCGCAGGATTACCTTCAATGAGAAAGATTCCCGGGATGAATCTAAATGGTATTCTTACAGCAAATGAATTTCTAACAAGAACAAATTTAATGAAAGCATATAAATTTCCAGAATATGACACTCCTATAAAAATAGGAAAAATTATTACTGTCATTGGAGGAGGCAATACTGCATTAGATTCCGCTCGTGTTGCATTACGGCTAGGTGCTGAAAAAGTCATTATCGTCTATAGACGAACCGAAGCTGAAATGCCCGCAAGAAAAGAAGAATATCATCACGCGCTAGAAGAAGGTATTGAATTTCAATTTTTATCGAATCCTGTAAGATTTCTTGGAGATAGAGATGGAAATGTTGACAAAATCGAAGTTATTAAGATGAAATTAGGTGAACCTGATGCGTCTGGAAGACCAAGACCAATTCCTATTGAAAATTCAGAGTATTTAATAAAATGTGATACCGTCATTATAGCAATCGGTACTAACGCAAATCCAATTCTAACAAAATCAATTCCAGAATTAAAAACAAATAAATGGGGTTATATTGAAGCTGATGAAAATGGAAAAACAAATTTAGAAAACATTTTTGCTGGTGGTGATATTGTTACAGGTTCTGCCACTGTAATAAGTGCTATGGGAGCTGGTCGAAAAGCAGCTAAAGCAATAAATAAGTATCTAAAATCAAAATATCAATATGTAAAAAAGATTGATTAAATTCCTTTATAATATTTTAAAGTTTATATACTAGATTTTTATTGCTTTTACTTCTAATAATAAATACTTATTTATATTTTAAAGTAATTATAAATAAATTCAGAGCATGTATATTACCGTTTATATAAATTAAAAAAAAGGAATTCTAAGAAAGATTATGATGAGTGATAAGTTTGATCCATTTGAGTTGTCTCAAAAACAACTTTATAATGCTTGTAAAATTAATGGTTGCAACAGTGAGGTTTATGATGCTTTAAGTGAACCAGAGAGATTTATTGAAGTAAAAATCATCATGAAAATGGATGACGGGTCATTAAAAATTTTTAAAGGATTTAGATCTCAATATAACTCTGCTAGAGGACCAATGAAAGGAGGTATTAGATGGCATCCTGATGAAAGTGCATCTCTCGTGAAAGCGCTATCTGCATGGATGACTTGGAAATGTGCTTGTGTAGATATCCCTCTAGGAGGTGCTAAAGGGGGTATAATTGTCAATCCAAAAGAAATGACTAACAGGGAACTTGAATTACTTGCTAGAAATTATATAAGGCAAATTGCTGATTTTATAGGACCCAATATTGATGTACCAGCGCCAGATGTTTACACAAATCCTCAAATTATGGCATGGATGATGGATGAATATGAAAAAATTATGCGTAAGCATGTTCCTTCGGTTATAACTGGCAAACCTTTACCTTTAGGTGGTAGTGCAGGACGTTTAATAGCAACTGCTAAAGGAGGTGCTTTTTGTATTAGAGAAGCAGCAAAAGACATTGGATTACATTTAAATGGTGCAAAAATTGTTATACAAGGATTCGGAAATGCAGGATCATGGGCTTCTAAAATCTTAACAAACGATTATAATTGTAAAATTATTGGAATATCTGATTCAAAAGGAGGAATATACAATAAAAATGGTATTGATCTTAATAAAGCTTTAGTTCAAAAAAAGGAAACATCATCAGTTTTAGGTTTAAAAGATGCTCAAGAGATATCAAATATGGAATTATTAGAATTAGAATGCGATATTTTAATTCCTGCTGCTCTTGAAAATGTTATAACACGCAAAAACGCACAAAATGTTAATTGTAAAATAATAGCGGAACTCGCTAATGGGCCAACTACTCCTGAAGCTGATGAAATTCTATTTAAGAATGATGTTTTCGTAATTCCTGATTTTTTATGCAATGCAGGAGGAGTTACTGTTTCTTATTATGAAATGGTCCAAGGATATTATCAATATTTCTGGACTGAAGAGGAAGTTCTTACTGCTTTAGATCGAGTGATGACTAATGCATATCATTCTGTTGTTGATAAGGCAAAAGAATATAACACTTATAATCGAATGGGAGCTTATATAATATCAATTGATAGGGTTATAGAAGCTATGAAATTACGTGGATGGTTATAATTTTTTTAACTTAATTAGAAATATAAAAAAAAATTTTAATTATCGCTTCAGAATATATTTCATAAAGATTTAGGAGATTTCTTTATCCCTTAATTATATTTTTTGCAAATTTAATTAAAAAATTTTCAGTAACTTATGTATTTAATTAGAAATTGTCTATTTTTTTGTTAATAAATTCGAATTTTATTAAAAATAATTTAATTTTAAATATTTTTAAAATATTAGCTAATTATAACAAGAAATAATTAGTGTTGAAAAAATTTTGCTTGATATTAATCCATTTGAAAGTGCTAAAAAAAAACTTGACATTGCAGCAAAGATAATAAATCTAAATCCAAATACCTTGGAATATCTTAAAAAAGTAGAACGATCTTTAATAGTTTCTATTCCTATACTTATGGAAGATGGTTCTCTTAAAATTTTCGAAGGTTATAGGGTTCATCATTCTACTTTACGAGGTCCAGCAAAAGGAGGTATAAGATATTCACCTGATGTTACTCTTGATGAAATTAAAGCTTTAGCGTTTTTAATGACATTTAAAACAAGTCTTCTAAACATACCCATGGGAGGATCTAAAGGAGGAATTTGTGTAGAAACTAAAGATCTATCAGAGAGAGAATTAGAAAGATTAACTCGAAGATACACTGCTGAAATTATTAATATGATTGGACCAAATATTGATGTTCCAGCACCAGATATGTATACTGATTCAACCACAATGGCTTGGATTATGGATACATATAGTATGCAAAAAGGTCGAACTATTCCCGGTGTGGTAACTGGTAAGCCAATTGAAATTGGGGGTTCAATAGGAAGAACAGAAGCTCCTGGAACTGGAATGTATTATATCCTTCATCACCTTTGCCAAAAACTAAATTATTCTTTGACTGAAATGAAAATAGTTATTCAAGGTTTTGGGAAAGTGGGATCTACTGTTGCTAAGCAACTATGTGACCGTTCATGTAATATCATTGCAGTTTCTGAAAAAGAAGGGGGGATTTATTCACCAGAGGGATTGGATATTAATGAAATATTAAAGTGGACACAAAAAGGGAATTTATTAAAAAATTACGAAGGAAAAGATATTACCCCAATTACAAATAACGAATTGCTCAGTACAAAATGCGATGTTTTAATTCCTGCTGCTGTGGAGAATCAAATTTATAGTAAGAATGCAGACAAAGTAGATTGTAAAATTATATTAGAAGGTGCAAACAGTCCAACAACTTCCCAAGCTGATAGTATCTTGAACGAGAAAGGAGTAATTATCGTTCCAGATATTCTTGCAAATAGCGGAGGTGTATGTGTTTCATATTTTGAATATATTCAAGATATACATAGCTATTTCTGGGGATTAGATCGTGTTAATAGAGAAATGAAAAATATTCTTATTAAAACTTTTGAAGATGTCTATAAACTTTCAATGGAAATGCATATCTCGCTTAGAACTGCAGCATTTGCTATCAGTGCAAAGAGACTAGCCAAAGCTCACGAATTAAGAGGTTTATTTCCATAATTTATCATATTCGAATTTTATAGTTTGAATAAATTTAAGTTATAAATAGAAATTGATATGATTTTAAAAAAAAAAATGAGAGTGAATTAAAATAGCAATAAATCCTTTTGAAATGGCACAAAAACAGATAGATATAGTAGCTGAAGTAATGGGCTTAGACTCTAATATAAGGCAATATTTAAAAAGAGTTGAACGTTCATTAATTGTTTCGATACCAATTATGATGGATGATGGTAGAATGCAAATTTTTGAAGGTTATAGGATTCATCATTCAACAATTCGAGGACCAGGGAAAGGTGGTATAAGATATTCCCCAGATGTAAATCTGGATGAAGTAAAGGCTTTAGCAACATGGATGACTTGGAAATCAAGCCTTTTAAACCTACCCTTGGGAGGAGCTAAAGGAGGTATATGTGTAGAACCTTTGAAGTTATCAAAACGAGAGTTAGAAAGACTTACAAGAAGATATGCCGCTGAAATCATAAATTTTATTGGTCCTGACATCGATATCCCAGCACCTGATGTTAATACTAACTCCCAAATAATGGCATGGATCATGGATGTGTACAGTATGCAAAAAGGAAGAACTACCCCCGGAGTTGTTACTGGAAAACCAATAGAAATTGGTGGATCAGTAGGCAGAGAGAGTGCTACTGGGATGGGATTGTACTATGTGCTTGAAGCATTATGTAATAAGTTAAACTATGATTTGAAATCGATGAATATTATAATTCAAGGATTTGGGAATGTTGGAGGATGGATTGCTGATATATTATATACCTATGGTAGTAAAATATTGGCAGTTTCAGATATCACAGGAGGAATTTATTCAGAAAATGGATTAGATATTAAAGAATTATTAGAATGGAGAAATCAAGGAAAATTTTTAAGAGATTTTCAGAAAACTAATTATAAACATATTAATAATGATGAAGTACTTGAGAAAGAATGTGATGTCTTGATTCCTGCAGCTTTGGAGAATCAAATTACTGAAGTGAATGCAGATAAAATAAATTGCAAGATTATTTTAGAAGGAGCAAATGGCCCTACAACTCCAGAAGCCGATAAAATTCTATATAATAAAAAAATTTTTGTAATTCCGGATATTTTAGCTAATGCTGGTGGTGTATGTGTATCCTATTTTGAATATATCCAAGATATTCATAGTTACTTTTGGGATTTAGAACGCGTCAATAAGGAGCTTAAAAAAATTATTGTAAATGCTTTTGAAAATGTGTACAAAATATCAAAGGAGAAAAATTTAACACTTAGAACAGCTGCTTATAGTATTGCTCTTTCTCGTGTAGCAAAAGCTATTAAGCTAAGAGGTATTTTTCCCTAAATTAAGATTAATTTACTCTTTTTTATTTCATTACTCCTTGATTTATGATACATAATCTTTTTATTTATTTTTTTTATAAAATTAGTCATCCAAAAAATGGAACTAAGATCATTAAATACAATATTGATATTCCAACGTGAATAAAAGCAAATATAGATCCCATCTTTAACAGGCGTTTATAATTGAAATTTTCTACCCCTGAATCTCGTGCAATTTTTAGAGTCATCATATCGCATGCTGCCCCCGAAGGTAAGAAGTTTCCTCCAAGATTGATACCGATTAC
>CAZBNW010000070.1:0-14207 GCA_964493385.1 uncultured archaeon
TGAAGACAGTTTACCGGACAGATTGCTGCACACAATCCACAACCAGAACAGTTATTGGAATTAAAAATAACTTTTACTGGTTCATAGATAGGTTTCAATTCTGAAATCTGATTTTCAGTAGGTTTTATAATCATATCTTTAAATATGAGCTTATCGGCAGTATTTTCATCACCTTCAATTTTATCATATAATTCTTCAATTATAACAAGTTTCTCGTTTTTTAATAACTCTAATAAGCTCAAAATTTTATAAACATCAATAGAGTTCTTTTTAGAAAATTGAGTAATTACATCAAAATTATTATGAGAATTATTCTTTAAAAAATTGAAAAGGGAATATTTTAATCGTTCATCATCAAACATTTTAAAAAGAATAGTTTCGTATTGAGATTCATCATAAATTCCCACATCTAATATATCTTGTTTAGCATCAATTAAAGCTCGAATCCTATATGAATCTAAGGCTTCAGCTACATTTTTTAAAAATTCCCATGAAAAATTTTCTTCAGAACTCATAATTAGACATTTTTATTTTTAATTTTTCTTCCGAAGACCCATGCAATGGGTTAGTTCCTTCCCAACTATAATTTTTTTTGAAAAGGTCATTCTACCTCGGATTAAATTTTGGAATAGGAGGGAGTGCTTGAATTCTTTTAGTAATATCCTCAACAGATTTTATGAATTTTTCAACTTCCGCTGCAGAACAAAAGTATTGTTGAATTCGATTTTCGGAAATACCAGCGTGTTTTAAAAATTTCTTTAATATTAATACATGTTCATAAGTATTCATATTTCCATTACCAAACTCACATTCTCCTTCTTTTCATGAAATGATCGCTACACCATCAGCACCATTTAGAAATGCTCCCATTATTAAATGAATACCGATTCGCCCGGTGCATCTTACGCGAATCAAGTGAAAATCGGTAGAATAAGATCTCCTTGTCACGCCAGTTAAATCAGCTGCAGAATAACCTCACTTATCGCAGCCAAAAGCTATTATCTTTCTAGATTTTTTATTAATATTATTGGACATAATTCAGCTACCTCTAGATTTTTTAATCTTCTATACCTTCAGGTATTTTTTTTATCATCTCTAATTCAACACCACCAATTCCTTTGATTTCTTCTGTAAATTGCTTATCTCTATAATATTTTAAATCAATGGCTCTTGCTGGACAAGATGAAATGCAAACTCCGCACCCCTTACATTTTAAATCATCAACTTCAGCAATCTCATTTTCATTAACTTTTATTGCTTCATAGGAACAGAGTTTTTCACATCTATAGCATCCCATACAGAGATTTTCATCTACTTCTGCAATAATTAATTCTTGCCTTATTGTATCATGCGATAATAGAGTAGAGGCTTTACTCGCAGCTGCTAAAGCAGAAGATACCGAATATGGAATATTTTTTGGACCAGCGGCGCACCCGCTTATATATATCCCTAAATCCTTAGTTTCTTGAGGACTTAAACATCCATGTATTTCTGTGAGAAAACCCCCTGGACCTTTACTCAATCCCATTACTTCGATAATTTCCTCAGTTCCTTTTGAAGGTACTATTCCGGTTGATAATACAACCACATCAGCTTCAATTCTAACAATTTCACCAGTTAAAGAAGAATATGCTCTTACCTTTAATTTGTTTGTTTTTGGGTCTTCGATAATTTCACCTACTTTTCCCCGAATCATTCTGATGCCTGTTTCTCTTATTTTTCTGTAATAATCTTCGTTTCCTTTATCTGTAGTTCGAATATCTATATAGAAGATAATAACGTCCATATCTGGATATTCTTGCTTCAATAACTGTGCATTTTTAAGTGCGACATTGCAACAGACAAATGAACAGTAGGAATTAGCATTTACATCCCTTGAGCCTACACATTGGATCATAACAATTGTCCTCGGGGTTTTTCCATTAGATATTCTATGCATATGCCCACCAGTGGGTCCAATAGGACTCAACATCCTCTCCAATTCTATTTGAGTAATAACATCAGGATAGAATCCATAATTGTATTCATTTGTCTCCCAAATAGGATATTCCTCCCAGCCAGTAGCAACAATTACTGCTCCTACTTTAACATCAATGTATTCTGTTTCCTGTTCGAAATCAATAGCTTCGGCAGGACAAGTTTTTTCGCAATTCTTACAGTCTATACATACAGTTCTATCCATTACAGCTAATTTAGGTACCGCTTGAGGAAATGGTATATATATGGCACCTCTTTCACCAATACCCCTATCAAACTCACTAGGTACTTTTATTGGACATTTAGTTATACATAATCCACATCCAGTACATTTACTTTCATCAATATATCGAGGATTTTTTCTTATTTTAACTTTATAATCACCGGGAATACCACTAAATTCTACAACATCACTATAAGTAAATAATGTTATATTTGGATGTTTCGACGCATTTACCATGATAGGTGCAAGTACTCATATCCCACAATCATCAGTTGGGTAAATTCTATCTAATTGTGCCATTTTTCCTCCAATTGTAGCTTCTTTTTCCACTAAATAAGCATTAATCCCTTGATTTGCTAAATCTAAAGCAGCATTCATCCCCGCAATTCCTGCGCCTACAACTAAAACTGCTTTTTCTACAGGTATTTCTTTTCGAGGAATTACTTCCAATTCACGAGCACGGTTTATTCCTGCTTGAATTAATCTTTTTGCCTTTTCTGTAGCATTTTTTCTATCTTTAGCATGAACAAAAGAGCAATGTTCACGTAGATTTACCATTTGAAAATAATATGGACTTAAACCAGCTTCAATTAAAACTGCTCTATAAGTTGGTTCATGAATTTTTGGTGTACAAGCAGCTACTACTACTCTGTTTAAGTCTAATTCCAAAATGTCATTCCTGATAATATTTTGTCCTGGATCGCTGCAAGTAAAATCATTTACTCGTGCAATAATCACATTAGGTAAATGTTCAACATAATCTCGGACAGCATCACAATCAACAGCAGCCCCTATATTCACTCCTCATCTACATATGTAAACTCCAATTCTTATTTCATCCATGGTCTGTTTTTCAGACAACTATTTCACCTTTTTGTAATAGATCACCATTATTTTTATGTAGATTTAAAATTTTACCTTAAATCTTAATAGTTTATGAAATTAATGAAATAATTTATTTTTTCTGATTGGATTTCATAAGATTAATTGGTATAACGAATTTAAAATAGAAAACATTTTAGCATTTAAAATTAAGTCTTGTTAAATTTTTTATTGAAGAAATAATTATGAAATAATATGTCAGAGTCAGAAGAACAAAAGAAAGAAGTATTCGCAAAAGAGTTCATGGTAGAAGAGGGTTTGAAAGGAAAAGCAAGAAGAATTAAAATAATGAAGATTATCGATATGGTAGGTTATGATAAAAGGAAAATTAAAACGGCATTAGCTCGTTCCACTATTGCTGATAGGATTCAGCATGAATAATTTCAATTTTTATAATAATATTTTTGAATAAATTTCACATTTTAATTTAATGATAATTTTATAAATCTAATAATAAAATATTGTTTCCAACATAATTAAAAGTGCTAAATTTTGCTTGATATTGAGCTATTCAGAAAGAATTTAGATAAAATAATCGAGTCAGAGAAAAAAAGATTTAAAGATCCATCAATCGCTGAAAGAGTCTTAGAATATGATAAAAAATGGAGGACAGCTCTACAAGAGCTAGAAGATTTAAGGAAACAAAGAAATGAGATTTCAATTAAAATTGGAGAATTTAAACAATTAAAAGATGATAAGAGAGCTGAAGAAGCAATAAAGAATTCAAAAGAAATAAAAGAAAAAATTGACGAATTAGAAAAATTAAGAGTAGAATATCTAGAACAGCGAGAGAAATACCGGTATATGGTAGGAAATATCTTACATGAATCTGTTCCTATAGGTGAAACTGAAGAGGAGAATGAAATTGTGAAAACTGTAGGAAACTTGCCAAAATTCGATTTTCAACCGCTATCTCATGTTGATTTAATCTCAAAAATTGATGGAGTAGATACAAAAAAAGCTTCAGAAATAGTAGGCTCAAGATTTTATTACTTAAAAGGAGATTTAGTTCTTCTCAATTTAGCTCTCATTAAATTTGCATTAGAAAAATTAATAAGTAAGAATTATATCCCAATGTGGACTCCATTCTTTACTAAGCATGAAGTGATGAAAGCAGCAGCAGAGTTAGCAGATTTTGAAGAACAATTATATAAAATCCAAGATGAAGATTTATACATGATTGCTACATCTGAACAAACATTAGCTGCTTATCATTACAATGAAATAATTGAACCTGAGAGATTACCTCTCAAATATGTAGGGATTTCTTCATGTTTTAGAAGAGAGGCAGGATCCCATGGAAAAGATACCTTAGGAATATTTAGAGTTCATCGATTTGAAAAAGTTGAGCAATTTATTTTTTGTAAACCCGCAGATTCGTGGAAATACTATGAAGAACTAATCACAAATGCAGAAGAACTTTATAAAGAATTGAAAATACCTTATAGAATAGGAAATGTCGCTTCTGGAGAACTGAATGACAATGCGGCTAAAAAATATGATTTAGAAGCATGGTTCCCAGCTTCAGAAACCTATCGCGAATTAGTATCATGCAGTAATTGTTTAGATTATCAAGCAAGAAAATTAAAGATCAGAATGGGAAAAGTTGGCACTCAACACGCAAAAGAAATTTTACATACCTTAAACTCAACAGCAATAGCAACTGAACGTACCATTTGTTGTATCCTTGAAAATTATCAAAAAAAGGACCATTCAATAAGAATTCCAGACGTCCTTCGTGAATACATGAATGATAGAAAGATTATTAAAGCAATAAAATAAATCCTAATAGAATGTAATATGATTGAAGAAGATCTACAGCATTTTGAAGAATTTTATAAAGAAAAACTTAATTCTCTATTTTTTAAAATAAAGAGAGCCACAAAAAAATTAATACTTGAGATTAGAGAGAATTTAATAGGAATAAAAGTATGTTTAGATCACTTTTTAGATACAGGGAAGGAAAAAATCGATCAAAAGGCTCAGAGATCATTGAATTTTTTCTCTGATCGAATTAGAAAAGAGATTGATGAAATTGAAATTCCTGAAGAGGAATTAAATTATGATAATATTATGGATTTATTAAATTCGATTAAGAAGCTTTTCACAAGTATTAATGAAATCGCGAGAAAATCATTACCAAAATTCCATAAAGAAGTACAAGCAGAAATAAAGGAATTAAACTATATAACTCGCAAGCTCGGGAAAAAACAAGCAGTTTTAGATGAGTTTATGAGAAAAAAATATGCTGATGTTAAAGATGCTGAATATTTACTTAAAAAATTACCTAAACTTTTTCATCTTAAGGAAAATATAGAAAATGCTAAAATAGATTTGGATGATTTTGAAACCGAATTAGAAAATCGAAAGCAAAAACAAGCAGAGTTAAATTCAGAATTGATAGATCTTGAAAAGAACGAACTTTTTAGGACTTTAGAAACCGAAAGAGATAAACTCTTTCAATTACAATTAAAAATTAATGATGAGATTGGTTTCAAAAAGGCATTGAAGAAATTAAAATTTGAATTGGAAAAAGAAACAATTCATATCCCAAATATTAATTTAAATTATGTTAGAGATTTTCTTAAAAATCCAATTAAAATGTTAATAAATGAGCGTAAAGATTTACCAAGATTTACAAGTTTGATGGTTCAATTAAGACATGCTCTTGAAGAAAACAAATTGAATCTTAAAACTGAAACTAAACAAAAGACAATCGAACATATAAACGCGATTTTCGATGAAAAACAATTACAAACAAATATTGAAAAATATCAACAAATTAAAGAAAGTATTAAAGAAAAAGAAAGAAAGATTCAAGATGCGGGATTAGCTCAAAAATTAGAAGAGTTGAAAAATCAAATTTCTTCGAACACGGTAAAATTAGAGCATATAGAAGCAGATTATAATCGAAAAAACAAGGATTATACCAGATACCTAAGTACAATTAAAACAGAAAGGGAAGAATTCCAAAATTCAATAGAAGAAATCTTAAAAGATAAAGTAAAAATAAATATAACGTTTTCTTTTTAAAACGTTATTTTCTTTCTGTTATTCTAAAAGTTCGATTATCATTAGCATTTATTTTTTTAAGAGATAATTTTAAATTATTCTTTAAGAATTTAAAAACCTCTGTATCTATTAAATTAAAAATCTTTAAATATTCATAGGCTAATACCAAATCTTGTTTAATATCTATATCAAAACCAGCTCTAAAAGAATCATATATAGCTATTTTATCTAATCCTCTCTCAGAAGCATTGTTAAGCAAGGCAACTAAAGAGGGTGTGTTTGGATCTGAAAAAAAAGATGAAATTATATTAGGTGGATTCCTCCCAAGCACAGAAATTCCAGCAGAATGTATAGCGGGACAAACAACTAATTGATTCTTTTTCACAAGTGAATTAACATCATAAAAATTTTTAGTAGAAATTAGAATTAGATCTAAAAAAGAAAACACAGTTTGCTCCGCATTAAATTTTTCAATGGCAATATTATTGAGATCTTCTATTACTTCATCGAAAGATTTAGGTGGAGTCGTTAACTCCTCCTTGATCCCAATTAAATCATAATCTTTTGCAAGTTCTAATATTTCAAGAGTATTGCAATAAACAATCTTATGATCAAAACAATTTACTTCTTTCAATGTTTTTCCAAGATCTTTAAACATTGCAATTGTTAATTCTTTGAGTTGTTCGTTGGAAAAACAATCTTTAAGGCGAGATTTTGTTCTAGACAACGGAGCAACGGGAATTAATAAAATACTCATAATACTTGTTTATACAGTCTCTAAACAAAAATAAAATATAGGTATTAAAGTCAAATATAAATTTTAATATTTAAGATTATTTAGTGTTTATTTAAAAGTATTTAAAATCTGAACTGATAAAGTTTCGAATGCCTCATCTACATTCTCATTCAATTTTGCAGAAGTTTCAAAATAGTTTACTCCTAATTTTTTAAGTTTATTTTCTATTGTATCTTCATTGATCTCTCTTTTTAAATCTGTCTTATTTCCAATTATGATATATGGTATATCTCCACTTAACTCCTTTAATTTTGAAATCCAAAAATCGATACTTTTAAACGAGGCAAGTTGATTTAAGCTAAAAACAATTATAGCGCCAACAGCTTGAACAAAATAATACTCATTGGCGAAAAGAGATGGTTTTTGACCCCCTATATCCCAAAAATAGAGCTTAAATCCCTTTTCTTTAATATCTCTTGTTAATTTTGGATTTTTCATATCTAATTTATCGATTACTTTTCTTAAATCGATTTCTTTAATTAAAAAATTCGCCCCTATTGTTTGATGATATTCTTCACTAAATTGATCATCAACATATTGAGCTAATAGACTGGTTTTGCCAACCCCAGCATCTCCGCAGAGAATTACTTTTCCGCGATAAGACATTTAACTTTATTCCCCAATTTTTTAATGGAACTTTAAATTAATTTAATAATTTCTGACTTTAATTATATATTTTTCTAATAATTTATTACAATTTATTTTTAATTAAATTAAAGAATTTAATTGGAGAATGACGTTTTTTTAGATGTTAATTTTATTGATTTACACTCACTAGTAATGAAGTGTTTAAACAGATGTTCATATCCTACAATCTGTTTTGGTGTACCATTTTCTAGCCATAATCCGGAGGTATATTCAGGTGCCTCTCTTACACTATCCAATGTTGTAAGCAGAAATTGATTATCAGTTATCAATAAACCAAAAGGAATAACACTATCTCCTTCAATTGAATGAATACTTACTGAGATTTTTAATAATTTTTTGATTTCTTCTTTTAAAATTTCATTATATTTTATAGCAATGACAATTTGGATCTCTGAAGAGAATTTTTTATTCCAAAGTTCCTTTAGCACCCAATCATAACCTCCTAATTCTTGCATAAGCAAATCAGGAGTAATAATAAAAAAGATCCGTTCTTTTGATGAACTAATTAATTCCTTGATTTTTTTGCGAATTTTTTCTCTAGAGTTTATCGACCAAACCCTTGGTTCCGATTCCTCTTTATCAATTTCCAATTCACTAATGATCTTTTCTAATGATAAGGTATCTTCAATTTTTGCCTTATATTCATCACGGATTACCTTGAAGATTCTTTCTATCGGTATTACTTGATAATTAGCACCCCTTTTAATAGGTTCTTTTTGAATGAAGCCTTTCTCCATTAATCTGTTTAATGAATCATAAACCCTTGCTCGATCAACACCAGAATGCTTCGCAATATCTGCTGGGCTTAGGATCCTGAACTTACTTAATGTAAGTAATACCTTTGAATCATTTTTCGTAAACCCTAATGATTGAAGTGCTACCTCAATATCAGATTCATTCAGTTTTTTCGCGTTCGACATTGATGGTTTATAACTATTGATCAAATCCTTATATTTTATTTACAATACACTAATCAAAGAATTAATATTTTAATTTTTATATTTGAAAAAGATATAATACCACGAGATTTTAAGTTTTAAGGTTTTCAGTTTTGAATTTAATTTTTGTTAAAACTTTATGAATTTGTTAAAAGTTGAATGAAGTAATAGATTATGATTTTTAATAAAAATAATTTATTGAAATATCAATAGTAGTAAAAATCCAAAAAATTTAGAATTTAAGGTTTTATGAAATCACACTTTAAATATAATTAATTCTGTAATCATTGAAATTTTAACAATGCTTAATAATGGAATAATGAAATTTCAATAAATTTTATTGAAACATTAATAATAGTAATACTTCAAAAAACTAAGAAACCAAGGCTTTATTTAGTATAATATAAAAATCGATTTTAGTCGGAAATATTATTTTCAAATTAATAAAACGATCTCATTTTCGAATATGACGATTCGAAACTTTTCTGTGAAGAGAATATTGATTCGAATCATAACATTTATATAATAGAAATGTGTAGTTATACTTAATTAACATTTAATTTACAAAACTATAAAAAATTAGTGGAGGAATAAAAATGGCTAAAAAGAAAGCACCTGCTAAGAAATCTGAAGGATATATTGCTAAAGCGCCTATCAGAAGATTGATGAAAAAGGAGGGAGCAGACCTTGTTGCTGCTGAAGCGTTAGATAAGCTCATAGATTTCCTTGAAAACAGTGCTGCTACAGCAACAAAAGACGCTATTAAGGTTTGTAAAGCTGACAAGAGAAAACGTGTAACAGCTGCGGACATCCGCGCAGCTACAAGGTAAGATTTCAGATTTCAAATCCATATATTAATTTATTTTTTTTTATTTTTTAATTGTTTGGGTCTTAATAACTTTCAAAGAACTCTTTAGTTAAATATTTATGAATAACACTCTCTAATTTCTTTTTAACCGCATCTAATCCTTCAGGTAACACTCTAGTTTTACCAACAATATCTATAAATCCAAGTTCAGAGCCATATCTCGGAATTAAGTGAAAATGCAAATGTTCAATACTGCCTCCAGCACTTCTTCCTTGGTTTATGCCAATATTATAACCTTTAGGATTATACAAATCATTTAATAATAATTGTAAGCCTTGAATAGTACGAAATATGTGGAGGATCTCTGGTTTGGTGAGCTCGAGAAGATTGGTCTTATGTTTGGATGTCGCAACCATAAGATGCGCAGGATTATATGGATAGAGGTTAAGCACAACAAAACATCTATCATCTTCATAAATTTTTAAGTTTGTAACCCTATCATCATTATCTCGTACAGCACATAGGAGGCAATCGACGATAGGTCTTGCTTTTCCTTGAACGTAATCGAGTTTTCCTAAAGCTTGGAGCCATTTCTCAAAAATTATCTTTCACCATTAGATTTATAATTAGAATTACGAGTACAGAGAAAAATCCGAGTCAGAAGTGAATTCTTTTGATTTAATAAAATCTTCTGGTTTTATTTTACCAGCACAATATTCTCCCAAAATTATATTACTATAAGCAGCACAATTAAAGACTTTTCGAACACTTTTGAAAAAAGAATTTTTTGAAATAAATCCATCTCTATTAAGAAATATTTGATCAGTTATTTCATATCTATAATTTTTTATATCGATTCTATACAAAACATCCTTTAAAAGAAAGGATTTTCTTAAATCCATGAAATAATTCATTTTTTTTTCGTTTTCTAAAGAATTTAAAGCTTTTATGTGTGGATCTGAAATTTGAATTCCTAAACTAACAACGAGTAAATTTTTATTTTTAGGTCGAATAACAACCATATTCCTGCCAATTTGGCGTCCAAGGGGATCTTTTCCAGGGGGAAATATAAATTGCAATCCAAAATCAAGTTTAGGATCAGAAATCTTTCCTCGCAATAGTCCTTCATCTAACAAATAATCTTGGATTAATTGTTTGATTTTACTTTCTTTACTCGACATTTTAATTCAGTAAGGTTAAGAATGAAGTGAATTTTAAATTTTTTGTCTAATGTATTATATCCTTCTACTTATATCAAACCATAGAAAATAAATAAGAAATTAATATTTTCCTTTCGGCCTAGGTTGTGGTTTAATTCCTGCTGCTTTCAATTTTTTAATATTTTCTTCTAATTCTTCAACTGATGTACAATGAATTACTTGAATAGAATCCGCATCGATAAATATATTTCCTACAATACCTAAACCCATTAATTGATTATCCTTATCAATGAACGTATGGTCTATATTCATTTTAATTGCTTTTTTACCTCCTTCTAATTCAACAAGTTGAGGTTGGCATGCAGTGTATCCTGCGCCTCGGTTTTTAAGTAAATAATTCATTAAAGCATAGTCTAACTCATCGTTAATCTCTCCCCGTTCTTCGATGATTTTAACCACACTTGGATTCATGATTTTTCTGAAAAACAAAATTTTCTTTTTATTATTAAAATCAGTATAATTAGTTTTTATTTTTTTTGCTTAAAGAAAACATTAAAAAAAATAATATTGAAAAAGGATAAGTTAATCCTTTTCTTCGCATATTACTTCGTCAATGCTGTGAAGTGCACAATTAAGAGTGCCTAATCGTTCAGTTATTTCCTCAAGAGAAAGATTATTACCCTCAACGTTAATATGTAATGAAGCTGTTTTTTGATCTAATTCATCAACTTTAATACGAACTCTTGTCACACCTTGAACTTTCATTAATTCTTGAGCCACAATGTACGAGTCTGGATTATGTGGTTTAAGAACGTCCAAAAGGAATTCGACTTTCATTTTGTATTTTCTAAACCCTCACAATTATTAATTAAGATCATTATTCTAACATTAATAGTTCACTAAAGATTTATAACTTTTTTGTTTAATTTTATAATAATTTTTCAATTGCACTGATTAATTTGGAAGGGATCTCCTCCAATTCGATTATTTCTTTTGCTTTTTTAAAAGCTTCTTGCTTAAATAAGTTAGCTATTTTTGTATTTAAAGCTATTGAGTGAGCTCCAACATTGATAGCAGCTTCAATATCTCGATTGGTATCTCCAATTACTAAAATTTCGTTAGGTTTTATATTTAGCTTTTTACAAATGTAATTTAAATGATCTGGATGGGGTTTTAGATTAGTAACATTATCTCTTCCTATAATCACGTCGAAATAATGTAGAATATTCACTTTTTTGAGTGAGATTTCAGCATTTTTTTTTGTATTGAATGTAAAAATAGCTTGCTTTAAATTTTTCACCTTTGCGAACTCTAACACTTGATCTATACCATTTATGATTGAAGCATTTATTGCAGCTTCATGTTCTATTTTAATAATCTCATTATCTAGTTCTCCTATTATTTCCTTTATTTTTTCTTCAGGAAAACCTTTTTTTTTAAAGAAATCTCTTGAAGATTTAATATTTTCTAGAATAGAACTTTTAACAGTAAGAAGTTGTTTAGGAATCCCATGGTTTTTTAGGATTTCTATAGATATTTTACGTGCTCTCAAATAGTCAATTTTAAAATGAATGAGAGTCCCATCTAGGTCCCAAATCAAAGCTTTAATCGTCATTTTATGTTAGAAAATTAAGTCTGTGTAAATAGGACCTTTTGGGGTTAGTTCTGACTTTTTGAGTTTGATTTGGTTAATATTGAATTCTCCAAATTCCTTAGTTTTATTCTCATTTATCATTTTCTTAAAAACATCAAATGTTTTATAATTTATCTTGCCTTTTTTTAGTCTTCCAATTGTCAAGTGAGGTTTAAATTGTGTTCGCTTATCTCGATCGATTTTCAATTTTTCAAATAATAAATTTTCAACAATATCCTTAATGTTCTGTAAGAATTGAATATCACCTACAAGTTTTACCCATAAAACTGAAAATCTATTAAACTGACCTACTCCTCTTAAATAATACTTGAAAGTCTTGCCTTCAAAATGTATATCATTAACTTCTTTTTCCAAGATATTATAGATTTTTGGTGCTATAGTTTCTGGAATATTTCCTAAAAATTTTACTGTCATATGTAAATTTTCAGGTTCAACTAGTTTGAGCTTTGGTTGATTCTGCCTTAAGCGGGAAGCGAAAGCAGTAATATTTTCAGTAGTTTCTTTATCCCTTAATTCAAGTGCTATAAATGATCTTATCATTTCTTTTCCCAATATTTTAAAATTCTCCATTTCTTATTTTTTAATTGTTTTTGATGATCGGGAATAATGTGAATTCCACTTAAATCATCCACAGAAGATGACTTTATAATTTTTATTATATCTTGTAGGAACATTATATTCATTTTACCTCTAGTATTGGCATCAGCTGAAGCATTATGAGGAATTAAGATCATTCTAATATCAGGCTGATTTTTTTTGATTTTTTTCAACCGTTCAAGAGTTTTAGTATCTATCGGTTCTATTGGAAAAACATCAAAAGCTATATTTATTTGAATTTCCTTGCTTTCTAACATATTAAGTAATTCATCTAAATCTAATATAGAACCTCGGGCTGTATTTACTAATAAAGAATTTTTTTTCATAACTTTTAACAAATCTCGATTAACCAATTTTTCCGTATATTTATTTAATGGAATATGTAAACTGATGATATCTGACTCTTTAAAGACATCTTTAATGTTTTCTTTAAATTTGATCAAAGGAAATTCTTTTTCAAATTTTTTCATTTGTTTAATATCATAATATAGGATTTTTATACCCCAAGGATAGAGTTTCTTAACCAATTCTTTTCCAATTTCACCCAATCCTACAATTCCAAGTACTTTATCAGTAATTACAGAGGAAAGAGATTGGTCTAAATCCCATTTATCATCAGAAGTCCATTGATTATTCCATATATAATTATGAAGATCGACCATATTCCTTAAACTTGCCATTATTATTGCTATAGTATAATCTGCTACTGTCTCATACAAAACCCCTGGAGTATGAGTAATGATAATATCATCTTCTTCAGTTCTTAGAATATGATTATATCCTGCTGTTGATGTGGAAACAGCAAAAATATTTGAATTTTTTAAAATTTCTGAAGATATTGTATGACTTAAGTGGCATCCAAGAATATCTGGATTGAAATCTTTTACTTTTTTTTTAATTTGATATTCTGATGGAAATCTTCCATCGAAAATTTTAAATTCTGAAATTTGGTCTAATTGCTGCCATAAATTATTAATTTTATTACGAAAATTTTCAGAAATTTTCTTGTTAGAACCAATTTCTTCAGTTGAGAAAACTTTAGAAGTGAAAAAGACCTTTGGTCTATAAGTCATATCTTCAATATATTTCAATAATTCTTAATACTTACCTTTCAATTTTTCCTGGAAGGTAGAAATTATATGTCTTCCTAAAAAGCTTAGTTTTAATATATCTATCAATTCTTCTCGCATTTTGAAAAACTAGCCAAATAGTTTTATCACTTTTATAGTATTTCTGAACTTCCTCTATAGTAATTGGTTCTATATTAAAATCAGTTGCTTCTTCTTTAAAGAATTTGTTTATTCTTCTAATTAATCTTGGAATAACTTCAGGTTTTTGTTCTTTAAAGAAGTTAGCAAGCAAATCTATTGTAACTAATCTCCAGTCATAGTAGCGATCCAAGACTTCTTGTAAAAATAATGCTTTTAATAAGAATCTTAAAAATGAAGGAGCACTTTTTAAAAATAATACTGCTTCCATTGCTTCGGCACCATTCTTACGAAACATGGGAGT
>CAZBNW010000071.1:0-13867 GCA_964493385.1 uncultured archaeon
CTTTGCATTCCTTCCTTAATAGGTTATCATTGGTTTGGATAAAAAGACTTTCCGCCTTGTGGAACGCTTTAACAGCTTGTTCATTCCAATTTAAATAGTCTTCTTTAATTTCTGATGCATAAACAGCTCGAAGGCATATATCCCCTAGTTTGTTATAAATTTTGGCAGCTTCCTGTAACAAGTTTTTATCTATAAATGATTTGGCAACTTGTTCATATAAAAGAGCTGATTTCTCCCAATGATAATTCCTTTCTTCAATTTTCGCCTCTTTAATTAAAGCTTCTTCTTGGTTATTCTTGACCATCATACTTAAGATTTTCTTGAAAACCGATTGATTTCACTAATTCAATAATTATTTTTTGGTATTATTAAAATTTAGTATGTAAAAATACGTTATCTTGTACTTTGAATAAATTGAACTTCTTTTTTTTGTTTTTTTTCCCATCTCTTTCGCTCTGAACGCAATTTGAAGAGATCAATATCTTTATATATCAGATCCTCCTCTTTAACAGGTATTATTCTCTCAGTACGTTCTTTTTCTGGGGTATAGATTAACGAATCACCGAATTCAGCAACATTGGCAAAGAAGCAATAGGCATAGATAGATCTACGCGCATCAAAATGAGCTGCTTTAAAATCAGCTGTGACTGGAGTGAATGCTGGGTTAATTACAATATCCACTGGCGGCTCAAAATTTTTCAATTCCACTCTCAAATCCATATCAAGGAAATCGCGACATATTATAATCGCTATTCTTCCAAACTCCGTATTACACACTAATGTATTCCGAGGATAAGAGCTTATATCTATTGCTTCTTCAATTGTTTTTGATCCAATATGGATTGTTGCTGGTATATGTTTTTCTTGTTCCCAAAGAATACCATCAGGACTAATAACTACACTAATATTTTTTTTATTGCTATCATTATGGTAAGAACCAGGAATAATATACATATTATAAATTTTAGAATAGTTCATTAACTCTTCAATAATTTCATTATAATTCAAATCAACCATCATTTCTGGAAAAATAAGGATATTAACGCCATTGGAATTAGCTTTCTCGATCATTTGTTTATAAGTTGATCTGAGTGATTCAATTAGATCTTCTTTAATTCCTAATAATCCATACTCCTTTATTTTAAAAAATTCCTTTAGAAGGTCTCCAGATTTAGATAATCCAATCTGAGCGATTCCAATTCTACATTTATTCTGTTGGATTTTAGGATATTTTTTTAACAGATCCATATAAATTAAATTGTATTTTCTTATTCTCTCCTGTGTTTCTGATAATCCACTAGCTTCTAATGTTAATTGATTGATTTCACTTATTTTTGGTGATAAACTAGATTCTATTGGACACGCAGGAGCAACGATTCCTACAGTGCTTCTTGAGATTACAGGGTTGCTAATCGTATTTAAAGCAGAATATAAAATCATCTCTTCTCTTTCTATCCTACTTAATTTTTCATGAATTTCTTCTTGTCTTTCTTTATATCCCGATTTTCCAAATATATCCGCAGCTGATTTTAAATATTTAGAACCGACTTCTAACTCTTTTCTTCTATTATCAAGTTCTAATTCTTCATCTGCTTTAATTAAGTGCCAAAGAGCATCGAAGTATATTGTAGTTCCTAAAGCCCAATCAGCTCCTCCAATAAATCCACCTTTTTCATATGAACTAGACGCTTTTCTTAACATCATTCTTATTTTCTTATAATAATCTGCCTTTTTTTCTATATCGGTAGATTCATCAAACTTACAGCCATTTTCTAAAGCTAAGCAAACTGAAGAATTACCGGAAGCTAATAATTTTAATTTACTATCAGCAAATAAAACACTGGCTTTTAAAAATAATTTTGAAGCTTCTACAAACCTTTCAGGCTCTTGATAATTCTCAGCAAGCTCCATACCTTCCCAAGCTCTACATAGATGATAAATCGCTTCTAATTCTATTCTTTCCCTTTCAATTTTAAATAGAGTACAAATATCTCTAAATTGAGAAGCCGCTAAAGCAAAATTATCCGCAGCAGATAGATGATCACTTTGTTTTTGAAGAATTCTAGCTTCTTCAAGGTTGGTACGGGCTAAACAATAATTAATCCTAACATTAGCTACTTTTTTGAGTTTTGATATTCTTTCTATCTCAATTTTGTTAGAAGACTGTGTTAAAGCTTCTTCTAGTATATTTATTGATTTTTCAAAACATTTTTTTGTATCTTGATATCTATCAATTGCTTCATGGTGTTCTTCTTTTTTACTTGCATCTTCTGAAACTTCTAATAATGCCCAAGATGAATAATAAGAAGCCTCATATCTATATTTAGACAAGGTTTCCAAAATTTCACAAGCCATATCATATTGTTCTTTTGCTTTTAAATGGTCCTCTTTTTTATGATTAACCTTAGCATTTTCAATTAATTTCCAAGCTCTATCATATTCAATCTTTTCCTTAATTCGATCCTTTAATGGTTTAAATCGAATTTTTCCTAATGATTTTATATGAGCCTTACTTGCCATGTCATATTGTTGGGCAGAAGTTAGGTGTTTCCCTAATCTATCTTCAATTCTCGCTAAATATTCATGAGCAGCAGCGGTGTGGTAATGATAACCCTTCTCCATGGTATCTTTTATTAAATGAAGGAACAATTCTCTTGCTTGAGATAAAGGTTCTTCTTGTTTAGTTAGTATAGCTAATTCCTCGTATAATAGTCCAAGATGCATCTGAGCAGCAATGAAATTTCTATACGATTCAACTGAAAAGTCAATATTTTTCTTAGTAGCATCTATTGCAGCTATTAAATTGGTGATTTTATCTTTCTTGTTTGTTATTATATCCGATAATGTCTTGTGCGCACGATATAGTGAAATATAGCCCGCAGCTCTAGACATTCCTCCTTTATACTTTTTTCCAGCATTTTCAGCAGCAGTAGCATTATCAAACATTTTCTTGATATAATCTTCACGTTTTTCTCGATCATTTGTTAAAAGAATTAACTGTGAATACAGATTGGTCAAAAGCTGATATGATAATGCATAAAACGGCCCAAATGGTAACCTTTTTAATGCCTCTTTTAACTCTTTAATGCCTTTTTGGGCATAAGAGATCCTAGAATTGAAACTTAGAAAGCTTCTTTGAGCAAAATCATGATAATAATATGCTGATAAAAAATTTGTTAAAAAACCCCAAAAGGAATATAAATTTTGATAAGTTTTGCCACACTCTTGAATTATTTTAATATCACCTAAAATTCTTTTCTGAAGATATTGGAATTTTCCTAAGATCGCTGCATGATAATCCAGCCAATAAATACAATGTATAAGATCTGGTTTATGATTTAATTTCTTCAAAATATTTAATGCATTTTCACAATACTTTATACCTTTATCAACAAAAAGCTTTAACTCTTCCTCCTTATGAATAAATCGAGTCGCTACCATACAATTTAAAGATCCATTAGTAAAATATATTCTTGCTTTAGCTAAATCATCATCAATTTTTTCAATTACTTTTAATGCTTCCTTACTTCTCTTAAGGAGTATTTTATGTGATTCTTCAAATGCGTTATCCGTTCTGGAAAAAATTATCCAAGTTTTAATACCTAAAATCAAACTTCCTACAAATAAGAAATTGCTAAGATGTGTTTTATCTCCAAGTTCATGTGATAAATTCCAACCTTGTTCAATTATTTCTTCACCTTTTTTACAAAATTGCTCAAATTCAGCAGGATCATCACAATATTGTAATAAATAACCTATCGTTTCTATTGTATAGCTTAAAATTCTTAATAAATTCTTTTTATCATTTTCTCCATAATAAATTTCACTTGCTTCCATATATTTTTCAAAAGAGTTAATATACATTTCTCTACAATACTCAGGAGATAATGCTTTGTCAGCTTTAAGTTTAAACTGTCCTGCTCTACACTCTAATACTTTTACTTCATAATTCAATTCGCTATAGAGTCTAATTGCTTCATCATATGCCTTTATGGAGTCATCTATCATTTCTGTAAGTTCTTTCTCTGTTTCTGCGGTATAAACAGCAATTAAATAAACATTTCCGATCTTTTCATAAATCTGTGAGACCTTTTTCAAATCCTCTTTATCTATTAAAGTCTCCAAGACCTGTTTGTATAACCTAATTGCTTCTTTTAAATTATACTTCTTTTCTTCTGCTTCTGCTCGATTTAATAATTCGACTTGAGTGATTCTTACCATCCTCAATTATATATTTATCATATATTAGAAATATTGGCTTTCTGGGTTTCAATTTTTTATCTTTAAGAATAATTAATATTAGATGTGCCAGTTTAAAATATTTTATATAAAATATTAACAAAACTAGAACAAGTGAAAAGTTATGATCTTGTGCTTTGGATGAATAATCTTTCTTTATTCTGCTCTTTTTCCCACTTTTTACGTTCTGAACGCAATTTGAAGAGATCGATATCTTTATATATCAAGCCTTCTTCTTTTGCTGGAATAATTCTTTCCGTGCGATCTTTTTCAGGAGTATAGATTAAAGAATTGCCGAAATCAGCTACATTAGCAAAAAAGGAGTACGCATAAATAGATCTCCGAGCATCGAAGTGTATTGCTTTAAAATCAGCAGTCACAGGAGTAAAGGCAGGATTTAAAATAATGTCAACAGGGGGTTCAAAATTTTTCAATTCTACTCTTAGATCCATATCAAGGAAATCGCGGCAAATAGCAATTGCGATTCTACCATATTCTGTATTACAAACAACAATATTTCGGGGAATATCTCCTATATCTATGCCTTCCTTAAATTTTCTGTCTCTATGGTGTATAATTGCCGGTATATGTTTCTCTTGTTCCCACAGAATACCATCTGGTCCAAAAACCCTGGTAATATTTCTCTTTGTTTCTTTATCATGAAATGAACCTGGAATTATGTACATCTCATATAACTTAGCAAGATCAGAAATATCTTCTAAAAATTCACCATAATTGAGGTCAATTATCATTTCTGGGAAAAGTAGAACATTGACTCCCTCTTTATGTGCGTTTTCAATCATGTTTTTAACTGTCGTTCTTACAATTTCGACTTTATCTTCTCGAAGGCTTAATAGACCTGAAATCTCCATCTCGTAGAATTCACTCAAGATATCTCCAGATTCTGATATGCCTATTTGGGCTATGCCAACTCTAAATTCTCTTTTTTGAGTTCTAGGGTATTCTTTAAATAAATCTCTATAAATGATTTGATATTTCTTTTTAGTTATTCTTTCTCCTATAACTCTCCTCTCTTCTTCAGTGAACTGATACACTTCACCCAACCGAGGTGATTGACTAGTTTCTAATGAGCAAGCAGGAGCAATTATGCCCGTTGTACTACTAGAAATCGCAGGTTTTTTAATGGTATTTAGAGCCGAAACTAATATCTTTTCTTCTTGTTCCAATCTTTCCAAACGGGTCAATATCTCCCTTTCTTTATCTTTATAACCAGCTTTACTAAAAAGTTCTGCTGAAGATTTTAGATAATTAGCTCCAATATCTAAAAGTTTTTTCTTATTATCGATCTCTAACTCTTCATCTGCTCTTATTAAGTGCCATACTGCATCGAAATAAGTCGATGTAGCTAACGCCCAATCACCGCCATTTTTAAAACCTCCTTTCTCATAAGAGGAAGCTGCTGTTCTTAACATCAATTTGATTTTGGGATACAATTGAGCTTTTACTTCAGATTCATAAGTCTCATCAAATTCACATCCAAGTTCTAAAGCTTGGCAAAAAGAAGAATTACCTGATGCCAGTAATTTCAACTTACTATCTGTGAAAAGGTTACTTGCTTTTATGAATAAATTAGCAGATTCTGAAAATCTATCATGATCCTCATATTTTTCAGCAAGCTCCATACTCTCCCATGCTCTACATAGATAATATACCGCCTCTAATTCCACTCTTTCTTTTTCAGTTTTAAAGAGGTTGCAAACATACCTAAACTGTGAAGCTGCTGAAGCAAATAATTCTGCGGCTGTTATATGTTCACCTTGTTTTCCTACGATTCTTGCCTTTTCAACGTCTATTCTCGCGGAACAATATGATGTCCTTAATTTGGCTACTTTTATAAGTTTCTCGATTCTTTCGATTTCCATTTTTTCCTTGGATTGATTTAAGCGTTTTTCTAGGGTTATTATTGCATTTTCAAACATTTCTATAGTTATATTATATTGCTCTATAGCCTCTTCGTGTTTTTCTTGTTTGCTGAGTTGTTCTGCGATTTCCTGAGATGCCCATGCAGAGTAATAATTCGCTTCATAATTAAAACTTGGTAGATTTTTTAGAATTTCACATGCATTATTATAGCTCTCCTTAGCTTCTTGATGATTTTCACTTTTATGATTAACTTTGGCAATTTCAATTAAATTCCACGCTTTAACATAATTCAATTTTTCATTAATTTTCTTTATTAATGGTTTATATTCAACTTTTTTTAATGATTCAGCATGCGCATTTTGTGCCATCTCATAATTGCTTGCAGAAACTGTATGGTTACCTAAGCGATCTTCTATACGTGCTAAGTATTCAAATGTAGCGGCTGTATATGATTGATACCCTCTCTTTTCGCTTTCTTTAGCTACTTGGAGGAATAATTCTTTTGCCTTTACAAGTATATCGTTGTTTTTAGTTAAGATACCAAATTCTTCATAAAGAAGCCCTAAACGTATTTGAGCTGTAATGATACCTGTTCGAGATTCATTTGAATGCTCCACATACTTCTCGGAAGCATCTAAAGCAGCTGATAACATTTCAATTTTGTTTTCTTCATCCTGAGCAATATCTGCGAGAGTTTTATAGGCTCTATAGAGAGAATTATAGCCATAAGCTCGAACCCATCCGCCCTCATATTTCTCTGCAATTTTTTCAACTTGTTTGGCATATTGAAGCATTTTTTGTGCATTCTCCTCCTGTTTTTCTTTTTTTTTAGCGAGAACAGCTAATTGTGAATACGCATATGTTAATGCTAGATAATAGTCTGAAGCGAAAGGTGAGAACGATGATTCTCTCAAATTCTTTGTTGCATGCTCAATTGCTTTTTCGGCATATGATTTCCTCTGATCTGAGGCGACATAACTCCTTTGAGAAATATTAGTGTAATAAAATGCCACCATTAGATTTACTTGAAAACGCCATAAATTATATGTATCTTTTAATATTTTTCCCATCTCTATAACTCTCTTAAGGTCAATAGAAATTCTCCTCTGGTAATACTTAACTCTACCTCCAAGCATTGACCACATAACCAACCAATATATAGACTCATTTATTAAGGATAGATCGTTTATTTTTCTGGCAAGATCTGAAGATTTTTCTAGTGATCTCAATGCATTATCCAGATACTCTCTTTGCTCATTTTCGTCCTCTTTGAAATGAATTGCAAAAAAACCATTTATATTGCCAAAAATAATGCAAATCATTGTTAAAGCTGTTAAATCGTCATATTTCTCAATAAATTTTAAACCTTCATTACATCTTAATAGAAAATTCTTGAAATATTCCCTCCAATGCTCACTCCATCTAAATGGTTTTATATAAATTTGACTCAAAGTCAAATAATACTCAGCATATAATGATTCGGCGAGAGATTGAACATTTTCAACTTTTTTCGAAAAGTTTTGAGCTTCATGAGCAATATCTTTATTTTTTTGATAAAACTCTTCGATCTCTTTAGGATCAGTCATAGTTAAAAATACTCTTGCTATAGAAACATAGACAATACGACTTAAAATCCTAGCAATGTGTTCTTGGTCAACTTCCCTAGAATATTCTTCGCTTGCTTCAATGAAAAGCTCGTAAGAACTGTTCACTCTTTCTATGACCTCTTGAATAGAACTTGCAATAACTCCACTAAAGTAAATAGCTTCTGCTTCACATTCCAATTTCATAACCTTATTCCCAATTTTTTCAAAGATATTCGCTGCATCTGTGTAAGCCTTTATAGTTTGTTTGATATGTTCCACCAATTTTTCAGCTGTTTTTACAGTGAGAGCCGCTCGTGAATAGGAATATCCAAGCTTTCTATAAACTTCAGCAGTTTCTTCCCGCAAATTTTTTTTCAAAAAACTATCAGCAATTCGCTCGTATAATTTGGTAGCTTCCAACCAATTATAGTTTTTTTCTTCTGCTAATGCCTTCTCCAATAAACCCTCTTCTTCTTGTTTTATTCCAGTCATATGAAAAGTTAAAGATTGAATTTGTACATTAAAATAGGATCTATTTAATTTGCCCTATAGTATACTATTTTATATTGATTAATTTTTCGTTTAATACTTAATAAATTTATTTATAATTCAAGATTAAGATGAGAAATAATAAAACTATATGGATTTCTTTATCAAACCTTCACTTTCTAATTACCCAAATACTATTTCCACCCTCTCTTATGAATTCTGCTCTTGTAAATGGCGTCGAATCAACGAATTCTTTAAAAGTTTTTTCATTATAAAATCTCGCGAATCTAACCTCTAAAAATTTATGTGTAATATCAAAAAGATGAAATTTCTGATCTGGATCAAATGTATCTGGGACCATACTCTCTCCAACAAGTAAAATACCATCATCTTTTAACAATGAATATAGATCTTTAAAGACATTCTTTCTATAGTTTTCGTCTGGATCCATTTCATGGAGAACTTGATTTAATAATATCATATCAAATTTTTCATTACTAGAATGCGCATAATCACTAACAGTTGTTGTGAAAAGTTTAATTCTATCACTCCAATTATATTTTGTAATAATTTTTTTAGCATATTCTATACTTATCAGATCGATATCAATCCCTACAAATCGCGCACTTTCATACTTCTTTGCCCAATTTACAATATTAAATCCATAACCACATCCAATCGCAAGAATATTTCCTTTATTTCTTAAAAAATCACAAAAATCTTTATAATTTTTAGCAAATAATGCTTCTACCAATATCCCAAATCTTCCGCTCATACGGTGCATATCTATTTCCATTTCTTCTTGAAATTCACTCCGGATATTTAAATTACCAGTTTTAAAAGCATCTAAATAACGTTCTTGAAACGAAGCTATATTATAAAACGCACCAAGAGTATCTCCTATATAAAATGAATTATTACGATTAATTAATAAATCATAAACATAAGAAGCAGTTTTTAGACATTCTTTACTGGCATCTACAATTTCAAGAATATCACATTCTAGCGCTAAATGAATCCAAGCATCTAAATATTGAGGATCTAAATTTAAATTTTTAGAGATTTCCTCTGGAGTAAAAGTTACCATAGAAATATTATCATCCTTAACTGATAATATGCTTTTATCATAAAGATAATCAAAAATGCCTAACCTTCTTCCTAATCCAAACATAAGAACTGTATTAAATCCATAAAGACTTTTTATGAGAAATTTTTTCATCTGGTCTTTCATTGAGATTTCAGTTCCATTTTGATTTTGCTCAGAAATAACTTTCACCAATTTAATCTTTTATAATGACAAGAAATTAATAATGATTCAAAAATATGATATAAAAAAATTGATAGGTTTAGATTTCCCTAAGAGTAATAATCTCATCTGGTAAAAAAGATTTCAAAATATCACTTATTTTCCTATCATCTTCTATCGGAATGCCTCTAATTAGAAATTGAGATTTCTTTAAAGGATCTACTTTCCAATCAAATTCGCTAAGAAGATAACGTTTTATATCTATAAATTTATCGTCTGTTTCTACCATAAAATCATCCATAAGCTTTTCGATGTCTTTAACTTGTACCATTTTTTTTTCCCTATTCTGAGTTTTTTTTGGATTAGAAATAATATTTTTGACTATATTCAATTAAAAGTTAAGTTTTAAAATTTATAAATTTTTAATAATTAAAGCCTAAAAATACATTCTATTTAACAATACAATTAATACAATTGCTAAATAAAACTCGTATGGAGTCAATAATAATAAATAATTGATTTATTTCTAGAATGTTCAAATGAAATTGAAAAAGAAATTAATTGAAAATAAAGAAATTATAAAAGAAAGTCTTATAAAGAGCATTATATACAGGACAATAACAATTCTACTTGGAATGTTAGTTACTTTAATAATTACAGGAAATATAGTTGTTGCTCTTTCTGTGGGAATTGCTACAGAAACAATTCAATTTATTTATTACTTTATATATGAAACGATATGGACTAATTATCACGATAAAAGATTAAGAAGAAAAATCAAAATGACGAGAGAAGTTGATATTAAATTTGATTTTGATTTAATAAAAGAGATGTCTTTTGAATTTTCTCAAACAGATACTTTTATTAAAGAGTATTATGATTCTATAATTTCATTTTTCAAAAAATTGTTAAAAAACCAATATCTAGAAGATATACATGCAGATATTCTAAGAGATAAGACATATTTTGAATTAAAACATAAACATAAGAGCTTTAGTTAAAGTATTCAATTAATAATCCCATTTTCCCTCTTAAAAATACATTCTAATTGCTAAACCCATCAATACTATCGCAACCAAAAATTGTAAGTGGCTTCTAGGCATTTTTCCAGAAATTTTTGCCCCAAATATTGAACCTGAAATCGCTCCTATTCCGATTAAAAGGCCGATTAAATAGTTTATTTGTCCTATAATACTCTTAGCAATAGTATTATAAATTGCCGTAAAAAATATTATACCTATAGAAATTGCTGTGGCATTATGAATTGGATATTGAAGAATAATATGAAGTGCAGGCGTATTTATTACACCTCCTCCAATTCCTAATAAATTTGCTATGAATCCTGCTAGGAAAAATAGGGGGATAGTTTTTTTTAAGTTAGTTTTGTAATCGTGTTCATTAAGATCAACAATATCATTTTCTTTTTCATTTTGAGGATCTTTATCGTTTCTCATCCTAATTGCTTTATACATCATATTTATTCCAGCTATCAATAAAGTTGATGCAAACAATATTTTTAAAATTGTACTGTCTAATTCAATAAATAAAAATAAAATAGTACTGCATACACCACCTAAAATTGAAAAAGAAGAAAAAATTAAAACTTGTTTAAAGTGAAGTCTCTCAGCCTTAAAATATGTAAAAAATCCAGCTGCAGAAGATATTAAGATTATAAATATAGATGTGTCTATTGCGACATTAATCGGAATTGAAAACAAAAGTACCATAATACTCACAAAGAAGATTCCTCCTCCCACTCCCGCAATACTACTTATAACTCCAAAAAGAAATCCCGCAATTAATAATATTATAATTACAACAATATCCATATAATGTGGAATATCTTAACCTATTATTAGTTTTCTATAAATTAGGACCTAAATAGAACAATAATATATTATTAAAACAAGATTATAATTATAGATAAATTAATATAAATTAAAATTGATTTATCCCTTAAATATGCCCGATTCTAACGCTGATAAATTGGTACTTGAACTGATCGCATGTGATAGATGTAAAAATCCCTTTATGATGCAAAAGGGAGAAAAATTAAAAAAACAACAAAACAATGAAGAAATTGTATGCGATAATTGTATTAAATTGGAAGAAAGAAAGAGACAATTAGAATTGGGCGTGCTTAACAATGCTATTGAATCACATAAAGAAATAAAAGCTTCCATAATGGAAGTAAAAGAGAAAATAGACATTTCAAAAGCTCAATTTAATAAACAGCAATTCCTCGAAAAAATCAAGAAAAAATCCCAATCTCTTACTAAATCCATCGAACTCTTGCAAAAAATAGATGGAACTAATGAGGAAAAGTTTATTGAGGAATACAAAAAGTTATTTGAGAAATTGAAAGAGGATTATTCTTAGTTTTATATTTTATCTAAATTATATTTTCTTGAAAATAAATGCCATATTCATTATTTTTTTTAGTGAATGATACTTAGCATCGATTTTCATGAACTTAGAAAGAATCCTGACTATTACATCCCATATTGCACGGAAGATAATATTGGATTCATATTTATATCTCAAGTTTATAATATTTTGCTCTATTTTTTTAGGATTTGACGATTGTATGTCAGCTATTCTCATGAATTGACCATATACACCGAAGACTTTTAACTTTCTTAATCTGAATTTTTTAAAAAGAGATATAATTTGATTTATTTCATAACGTCGATAATGCCCTATAATACTGTCTTGAGTTGTATAAAATTTCATCCTGTGAGGTACTGTAATCACAGCGATTCCACTCTTCTTTAAAATTCTGCTAATTTCGGATACCGCTAATTCATCATCTTTAATATGCTCTAAAACATCAAGAGCACTCACAAAATCAAAAGATTCTTCTCTATAAGGTAATCTTACTAGGTCACCACATAAAGGATGCCATGTATATTCTTTTATATATTGTTTTAATGGAAGGTTTGCAATATCAAAGAAAGATTTGTGTTTAGTATTATCTAAAAAAGAGAGAATAGAATTTCCAGATGAACCAAGATCAATACCACATAGAAAATCTCTTTTATTGTCGAGATTATCTTTCAATAAATCAAACTTACATCTTATTCCAGGAGATAAATAGTACTCTGATAAAGTTCTAAAAGAAAAATTTTTATGTTTATCATAAAAAACCTTGAGCATCAGATTAATTTAAAATCGTTTATTCATAATAATTTTTTTACTAAGTTTAATAAAAAGGGAACATTAAAATTTAACATCGGTTCACTTAATAAAAATTTGTTAAAAATGATTCAACTTAGTGTATATTTGGAAGATAAACCCGGTGAACTTGCTAATTTTATAAAGCTTCTAATGGATAATAAAATTTTTATACGAGCTTTAACAGTGGCGAAAACAAGTGAATATGGGTTAATATTAGTTTTGGTAGATAATCCTGAGAAATGCATTAATCTATTAGAAGAAAGAGATTTTCTCATTTCTACGACAGATGTAATTGCTTTAAGATTAAATGATCACCCTAATGCATTATATGAGATTCCGAAAACTTTAGGAGATAATAATATTAATATTGATTATTTTTATTCCACTTTAGTAAAAGAGGAATCTATGCTTATTTTACGTGTTGAAGACACAACAATAGAAGATGCTGTAAAAATTTTAGAAAAAACAGGATTTACTATAATAGATATATAATTTCTTCAACTCTTGCTTTTTCAAGAAAGAAGTTGGTAATGTTTAAATAAAAACTTACACGATAGTAAACTTAGAAAAAATTAAAATGATACTTGAAATGAGTGAATCCAATAAGAAAATAATAAAAACAGTTGTAGGTATATTAGCTGCAATAATAATTATAACAGCAATTGGATTTCTTTTGTGGAGTATCTTCTTTTCTGGAAATGTTTATTTAATAATAGGCTCGATAGTTGTCATTGCTATTGGAGCGATCATTTGCTTTTTTGTCGAATTGTACGAAGATTCAGCTTATTATAAAAAAAAAGCTGCTAAAAGCATTCAGCAGGTTTTTGAAACTCCTATACCAGGAGATAGTAGTGAGACTTTATTTTGCTCTAATTGTGGACAAAATCTAAAAAAGGATTGAAAATTTCCCGTTTAGGTGTTAGGTTTTATTCGTTTAAAATAAATTTAATTTATAATGAATCCTAATTTGATTTTTAGTCTAATTCAGTGGAATAATAAAACTTAAGAATTTTACATTTTTTCTAAAATTACTACAATTTTAAGATTTTTAAAGGTATACAGTTAAAATATTAACTATAAGGTAAGAAACATGAGTATTAAATTTACTGAAGAACAAGAAATGATTCGGGAAAGTGTAAGAGAATTTGCTCAGAGTAAAATTGCACCAATTGCTCTTAAAATGGAAGAAACTAAGGAAATTCCGAGAGATGTCGTCAAAGGAATGGCAGAATTAGGACTGATGACA
>CAZBNW010000072.1:0-13745 GCA_964493385.1 uncultured archaeon
GCTTCAAATACAAAATCAGCATCTTTAACTGCAGAAGCTAGATCTATTGATTTTGTACATTTTGCCATAAGATCATCTATAGAAACACCCTCCCCTAATTTCCCTTTTTTTTTAACCTTCTCTAAGCCTTTTTCAATTTCTTTCCATCCATTATCTACAATTTCATCTTTTAAATCAACTAAAGTGACATTATAGCCTGCCATTAAAGATACTTGTGCAATTCCTTGTCCCATTATTCCTGCTCCAACCACAACTATATTTTTGATATTGGCAATATCAATCATTTTCAATTAACCTCTTAACTAATATATTTCATCATTCTTATTATTATTATTTGATTAATTTTTTTATATTGGAGACATTTTTAGGGTAATTTTTTATCAAACGATTTTTTTTTAGGTTTTCCTTCAAAATCTATCTTATATCATTATAATCACATTCACATCTTTGATAAATTGGAAAACATTAAATAAAAAACTATCAATAAAAATATAATGACGAAACTAAACAGTAAACTTGAAGACACTCTTAAACCCACATTCTATATAGATTATGACCATCCATTAATTCAGGAAAAGGTAAGAGAATTAACCGAGGGTATTCCTAAAGAGGATGATATTGGCAAAGCTGTAAAGCTTTTTTATTTTGTGAGAGATCAGATAAAATATTCAGTTAAAAATGCCCGGAAATCCTATAAAAAAGCAAATTGGAAATCAAGTTTAACTCTGAAGAGAGGTTTTGGATTTTGTATTCCAAAATCAATATTGTTAGCTTCATTAGCTAGATCTGTTGGAATTCCTTCAAGGCTTCATTTTGTTGACATTGTAAACCATATGACTTCAGAAAGGCTTAGAAAAGATATGGGTAGTAACCTTTTTATTTTTCATGGATTTGTAGAATTATTTTTAGGTGGGCGTTGGGTTGAAGCAAATTGTGCTTTTGATAAAGAACTTTGTCATAGGAAAAATTTTCCAGTAGTAAATTTTGATGGAAAACGTGATGGGCTTTTCGCAAGCACTAACAAAGATGGAAAACCATTCGTTGATTATATTAAAGATCGAGGAGTTTATAATGACGCTCCACATCAAGAAATAATGCAAGTTTGGGCTGAAGAATATCCCGGGCGCTATACTTATAACGGAAAACCAATATAATTAACTTTTCTTAAATGAATTTTCTTTAGATAATTTAATTAACCTGTTAATTAATATACCTGATTTATTTTTTTCTGTGGACTTTTTTTCTTTTTTCCAAAAAGAAGTTTTTGGTTTTTCTCAATAAACTTCCAACCAAACCCAGTAAGATTTTCAAGGGGGCCTCTAATACCTTTTGGGTTTCCAGTCTTAGTATATAAAATTTCAGTGTGTTTAATTGCCTTAAAAACTTGATGCGGGGTCTTATATTTTTCGATTAATGTTCGTGCCTTTTTTGGACCGATATCAACAAGTCCTTCAATTATAAAAGTTCTTCGATCCTTTTTGGACATAGCTTTAGGGGCTTTCCTTGAAAATATAAGTGCGCTATCTTTTACTTGTTCCCTGTGTGCTATTCTCTCAATTACAATTGCAGTATCCTCCAAGTTTCTAGTTGGAATTACAGAAATACCTAATTTATAAGAAATAAAAGAGAGTGCTCCATATATTGAGGAGATTTTCATACCAGTATTCTCAAATACTTCATTATTTAATCCTTCTAATATTAAAATTGGATATTTGTATGTATCTTTTAATCGGAGCAGCTGTTCAAATAATCTATTATCCATTATTGAGGTAACAAAGTCAAACCCTTCTTTTCTTTCTATGGCAACTTCGCTGGAAATAACTACATCAGCGATATCTAATTGTTTTGACTCGTAAGTTATTGTATCTTTTTTTTTTTCTAAGAGAGTTTTTAACTTCTGTTCTCTATTATCAATAATTACGTGGAGTAATTTATTTTGAGTCATCCTACTATTTAAGAATTAATGATTTCTGTATTAAATATTTCACATTCAATTTATTAAACTAATAATTTTCAATTTTAAATACAAAAAAATTGGAGGGATTAATAGGAATTTAAACTTAAGAAAAAGGTAATCTGAAAAGAAAGAAGAGATAAAACAAAAATAGTAGCAAAATCAAAAATTCTATAGATACCTTGATAGATTTCCTGATTAAATAATTATATGGTATTAATTTTTCATGAAATAAATCCAGTGTCTTGAATAATTCTGTTATTTTTACTGTCCCTAGCCCTTGAGCGGTAGGTTCATAATTCAAATCCAATCTTGATTTCTTAATTAAATCTAGAATTTCGTTATATGAAATTTGTGGATCAAATTCTTTAATTAATGCAATAATTCCTACACCTATTGAAGCAGAAACGCTGGAACCAGTAACTTTAACTCGTAAATTATTTGATAATGGCACTACAATATTAGAACCAGGTAAGCATAAATCTGGTTTTGATCTTTCATCTAAAGTTGGGCCCCTTCCGCTAAAATTAGGAATAGTAAGCCCTTTTGTAAGACTCCCTACAGTTATAACTTTTTGTGCTGCCCCAGGGCTTCCTATAGTGTAAGATTTTGGACCAAAATTACCTGCGGGGCTTACAATTATTAGACCATTATCTACTAATAAATTACACGCTAAAGATAACATATCTTTACCATCAGAAGGATCCTTTGTAGAATAAGATATTAAAAGAATATCAATATGAATTTTTTCTTTACTAATCTTATCGAAAACATTTAACACACTAGAAAAATAATATTCTTGATTAGGATTTGAAATACTGCAATCAATAAAATTAACATCAGGGGCAATCCCAATGTAATTATCATCAATATCTTTAAATTGATTGCTAATAATACTTGCCATTATTGTTCCATGGGTGATCTTTCGTTCAATCTTCTTAATTTCAATAATTTTCTCTTCTCTCTTTAGATTTTTAGACAATGGACTATTATTTTTATTTATTCCGTCATCTACGATTCCTACATTAATATTTTTTCCCGTATATGAGATGTGGGAGTTTTTATAATCATCCAATTCTAAAATTTCAATTATATCTAGCATTGAGAGGTAAAGCTTTTGATCTTCCTCGATTTGATTTATTAATTCTTCTTTTTCATAATTGTAAATTTGTTTTTTTTTGAGATTTGTACAAACTGAAGGGATAAAATCAAATTTACCGAAAATCTCCAAATTTTTATATTTATTAATGAATTGATCTCGATTTGAGAGATCTTCAAATGAAATTATTACCCTAAATTGCTGATTTTCTGGAAAGTCTTCAATTTTTTTTTTAAAAAGAGAATAGATACTCATATTTTTACTTTTAATAGAGATTTAATTTTTTTATGTAAATTTGTATTCTTTTAAGACTTCTTCTACAGTATAATTCTTATGTACTATTTTGCTAATTGCGTTAACTAATTTTATAGGATCTTCAGATTGAAATATATTTCTTCCAAAAGCTACACCCGCCCCTCCTGCTTGAATTGAGTTATAAACCATCTGGATTAAATCTGGGATTGTATCCATTTTAGGGCCACCTGCTATTATTACGGGAATATTTCTAACACCATTTACAATTTCTTTAAAAGAATCAATATCTCCTGTATAATTTGTTTTAATTATATCAGCACCTAATTCTGCACCTGCTCTGACAGCAATATTCACTACTTCAGAGTCGTTTTCATCTTTAATTTTCTTACCCCTTGGATACATCATAGCTAATAATGGTATCCCCCACTCTCTTGAGGACTCTACAGTTTTGCTCGCATCTTGAAGCATCTCAGGTTCTTCGTCTGCTCCAATGTTTATATGAATCGAAACTGCATCAGCGCCCATCTTTAAAGCTCTCTCAATTGAGCAAACTAAGACTTTTCTATCAGGATCAGGTGCTAAATTTGTTGCCCCCGATAAATGGATTATTAAACCAATATCTATACCATATTGTCGGTGTCCTGCACCTACCATACCTGAATGCATCAATACTGCATTTGCACCACCCAAAGCAACCTTATCAACCATTTCAGCGATATTTTCTAAACCTTTTATGGTTCCCATTGTCAATCCATGATCCATAGGAATTATAATCGTTCTTTTGCTTTTCCGATCAATTATTCTTTCTATCCTAATATTCTTGCCAATATTCAATATAAACCAATAGCTTCTTTGGGATTAAACTTATCAATATAAATGAGAGTAATAATTTAAAATTATAGTTATAAAAAGCTATTTGTTCTTACCAAGGTCTTTTAATGTATGAATTTCTGGCTAATTCTAACTTTTTGGGGTGGTTTTCATTAAAGTGAGTTCCTCTGCTTTCTTTTCGAGATAATGCACATCTAATTAAAAGTTCTGCTACCATTGATAAATTTCTTAATTCTACTAAATTCTTTTCAACCTTATAATTCCAGTAATAATAATCTATCTCTTCTGCAAATATATTCATTCTTTTTAGAGCCCTTTTTAATCGCATATCTGATCTCACGATTCCTACAAAATTTTGCATCAACATTCTAACTTCATCCCAATTTTGAGTGATTACTACAGCTTCAGTTGATGGAACAGCATCCCCTGGATACCATGCAGCAAAATCTTTAATTTTTAGATTAGAAATATGTGCTGATAAATAATTTGCACATTCATGTGCTCCTACTAAACCTTCAAGTAAGGAATTACTTGCTAATCTATTTGCACCATGAAATCCTGTACATGCTGCTTCTCCAATAACAAAAAGATTCTTTATTTCTGTAAGACCATCAATTCCAGCCATAACACCTCCACAACAATAATGAGCAGCAGGAACCACTGGAATTGGTTCTTTTGTAATATCAATATTGAATTCTAAACACTTTTCATAAATTCCAGGAAAATGGCTTTTAATGAAATTAGAATTTTTATAGGATGCTATATCTAAGTAAACGTAATCATCTCCAGATTTCTTCAATTCAGCATCAATAGCTCTTGATACGACATCTCGTGGGGCTAAATCTTTTTGAGGATGATATTCTTGCATAAATTTATATCCTCTCATGTCTTTCAAGATTGCTCCTTCTCCTCGCATCGCTTCTGTAATTAAGGCTGCTTTTGCATACGGATGGTATAAGCATGTAGGGTGAAATTGATAAAATTCCATATTAGAAATCATAGCTCCTGCTCTATAAGCCATTGCTATACCATCTCCCGAAACTACATCCGGATTTGTGGTATATAAATAAATTTTGCCAGCGCCTCCTGTAGCTAAAATAGTAGCCTTTGCTGCAATATTGTGAATCTCTTCAGTTTCTTGCTCTAAAACATAAGCTCCATGACATTTTAAATTCTTAACATAAAGATTAACTGCGCACCATTTTTCTTTAATCTCAATAGTATCTTGTTTTTTTACATTATATATGAGGGCTTGTTCAATATTTTGCCCAGTTTGATCATTTACGTGGAGAATTCTTCTTTCTGAATGCCCTCCTTCTTGTCCTAAGTCATATTCCCCATTTTCGTTTCTTGTAAAATTTACTCCTAAATCTATTAATTCATTTATTCTCTCGGGAGCTTGAGTAATTATCTCTCTTACGATATTTTCATCACATAAACCATCTCCAGCAATTAAGGTATCTTTAATATGTTTTTCAAAGTTATCATTATTGTTCCATACACAGGCAATTCCCCCTTGGGCATGATATGTACTACTTTCATGTAAACTTTCTTTTGTTATTAATAAAATTCTCTCTTCTGGAATTAAGTTTGATAATTTTAACGCTAAAGAAAGTCCAGATATCCCACTTCCAATTATTAAGAAATCAGTATTAAGCTTCAATGGAATTATTTTACTTTTCCATAATATAATTAAAATTTATTTTAAAATACAATTAATTAAATTAAAATTTTATTACAAATAAATTGAGGAAAATCTTTTATGGGAGTTTATTTTCCTATTTTCCTATTTAAATCATCAATTTTGTTTTTAATAACTTCAATATATTGCTTTTGTTCCAGTTGTACAAATATTTTTAAACTCTCTTCATAATTTTGTAAAGCTTTCCGATATTCTCCACGCATAATATATACTCTGCCAATATTATAAAGGTCACTTGCTATTCCCATTAGATCTTTTATTTGCTGATCAACCTGAAGCGTTTCTTCATATCTTCTTAATGCTTCATAGTAATTTTCAAATGTCTCATAGATTCTTCCAATATTACTGAGGCTAGCTGCTTTATTAGATAATTCTCCTAGATTTCCAAAAATCAAAACTGCTTCTTCATATTTTTGAAGAGCAGATTGGAAATCTTCTTGGATCATATTAATTGCACCAATTTTAGTTAATAGAAGACCTTTTTTTGATAAATCACCAATATTATCAGCAATAATCAAGGCTTCAATATATTTTTCCCTTGCAAGATTATAATTAGCACGATTATTATGTATCATCCCTATATTGTTAAGATAAATTATCTTCATTAAAGGATCTCCTAATCTTTCTTCTATATTCAGTGCTTCTTGGTACTTTTCTAGAGCCATATCCACTTTTCCTTGAGCTAAATAAACAGAACCAATATTATTAATGCTTCCTGCCTTTTTAGAAAGATCTCCTAACTGTTCCGCGATTTGCACAGATTCATTATACTTTTCTAGGGCTTTCTCATAATCCTTGTATTCATCATAAATCCTTCCCATATTATTCAGAAGGATAATTTTTCCGTATAGATCTCCCAACAGATCTGAAATACGCAGTGCTTCATGATAATATTCAAGTGATTGATTATATTCATTACGAGTTTTGTAAATCATACCAATATTATTTAGAAGTGCAGCTTTACGATTGAGATCACCAACTTTTTCAGTAATTTTTACTGCTTCAAGATAATTTTTAAGTGCTAAATCAAATTCATTACGTATCTCGTGCACTCTGCCTATATTATTCTTACAAGTTACTTTACTGGAGAGATCACCCTGTCTTTCGACTATATCTAAAGCTTGCTGATAGTTTTGAAGCGCATCCTCATATTTACCTAAGGTTAAGTATATTGATCCAATATTATTTAAATCTGTTGCTTTACCAGCAATGTCTTTCAAAGACTTATCAATTTGGAAGGCATCCTCATAATTTTGTAAAGCTCTTTCATAATTGCCTGTGATTTGATTAATCATACCTAAAAAGTTAAGAAAATATGATTTTGAAGATACATCATTGGTTTGTTCCGTAATTAATATTCCTCTCTGTGAACATCGTTTTGTAGCCTCAAGTTCTTTCAAATAATAAAACAACTGCGATGCAAATTTATATTTTTCAACTAAGGGTGTATTTTTATATATAGACTTAACCCATTCTGAGAATATTGGAATTATTTCTTTTGATTCTTGGAAATTAATCTCATTAATTGGAAGATAAGGCAAGAAGATATTCCACAAGTTCGTTTGGACAAATTTGCTGGTGTTTGTTTTGATTAAGACTACCTCAAAATCGCCACTAGAACTAATTTCTTCCAATAAATGTTCCAAATGAGATTGTTTTTCTTTAAAATTTAACTTCTCCTTCTTTTTCATTTTAACAATCTCAGTCTGGTCGATAAGCGAATGCTCAATCCAGATAAGCCGATTAAGGAAGGGCATTTCCCTTAATGCTGGCCCTATATCAAAATCATCACTCCCAGAATATCCCATAACAACTAATGTTCGCTTATTCATTAAATTGAATACAGCAGGCTTTTTATATGGCTCAATTGCGAATGTCTCCCCTTCTACACGATCTTTTCCTAGAGCACTTATAGTAGTTATGAGAGATTCCTTTGTATCCTTACCATTGATAATATTACGTTTAGAGCCATGAATCTTATATATTGGGTATTGATTTGATTGAATAAGATCTTTAGGATCTTGGTAGATTATGAAATCTTCTTTAGATATAACTGGTATAATATCTTGATGCCATTTCTTATTTAAAACTTGTAATAATGCACGTTCAATCATATAATCAAAATTGGTGGAAACTACATAATTTCCACGTATAATAGCATTACTTAGAAATAAATGAATGGGATTAGGTTCGGTGACATACTCTAAGTAATCTAAGAACTTTAAATCTTTATCAAAAACATCTTGAATTTTTTCTACTACTAATTCAAACCTGAGCATTTCTAATGAAAGCAGATTCTCTACTTCTTCTAGGGGGGCACATAATTCTAATAGATTCCTTACTATTTGTCTGGCAGAGGGCATATTTGTAGGAGGATCCATAGAGATTCCCGCACCAACTAAGAATGTATACCTACGTTTTGGAGTGAATAATGATTCAATATTTTCTTTATGTTCTCTAAACTTAATATCATCCGCCATAATAAGTTCATCAATACTATAGAATCTATTAGTTCCTTGTTTTGTTCTATATTTTTATTCCTTTTTGAAGTTAATCATAATTTTTTTTAAAAAAATAAATTTATGATAAATTAAGATAAGGAAAGAATATAAAATGTCTAAGATAAAAAAAGTTCTCTTCTATTGTGCTGGAAATACTTGTAGAAGCCCTTTTGCCGAAGCGTTTGCTAATTGGCTTAAAACAACAAAATATAGGGAAGAATTAAATGATGTTGAGTTTGATTCCGCTGGTATCTATCATTATTATGAAACTGCTCAGCCAGGAACAGTAAACTATTTAAAATCCAAAGGTATTTATATTAGTGATTTTAAAACAAAACAAATCGATTTCCAATTATTAGAGAAGCAAGATATAATTTTAGGATTCGAACAAAAACACCATATTAACAAATTGAAAAGAAAGTTCAAAAACCTTAAAGATTTAGGTAAAAAAATATTTCTATTATTAGATTTTGCTGGAGAAAAAGAAGACCTAGAGATTGGAGATCCTTTCTATCTTTCGCAAAATGATTATAATAAAGTTCTTGGAAGAATTGAGAAAGGCGTAATTAAAATCGTTGAAAGGATAATTGATATTAATCGATTAGAAAAATAGGTGTGATATAAGAAAAGAGTTTAAATAAATAAAATAAGGAGATAAAATTTTGAAAAATCATGAGTAAAATTAAGAATATTCTTTTTGTATGTTTAGGAAATACTGCTCGAAGTCCTGCCGCTTCCTATCTTGCTCGATATTATGCTAAAAAATATAACATTGATTTAATATTTGAAAGTGCTGGATTTATCAATTATTTTTCATATATACAACCAGAATCACGAGATTATTTGGAATTGAAAGGAATTAATCACTCAGATTTTAGACCTAAATTGATTAGCCGTAAGTTATTAGAAAAACAAGATTTAATACTTACCATGGAAAGGTCCCATTTAATTGATATTATAAGAAACTATAACAATGTTAAAAACATTGAAAAAAAAACTTTTACCTTAAAAGAATTTAATGGGGAAACTCTTCACGTTGATATTATTGATCCTTATTATACCTCAGATGACACTTATAGAAAAGTTCTTAGAATTATTGATGAAAATGTTGAGAAAGCTGTTAGAAAAATTATACAAATTAACGAATCCTATGAGTTAGAAATTTAGAAGGATTAGCTATTAATTAAATCAGCTTCTCTTAAATAAAAATAAAATATAAATATAATTTCTAAGGCTATATTCTTAATGGATCAAATAATGATAAACAATTCTATTCTTGAAATCTTCGTAGGAGATTTGACCAATATAGAACAATATGATGCAATTGTCATTCCAGCCAATAGTAGGCTTTTGCCTAGTGGCGATCTAAGGTGCAAAGTTTTGAGAAAAGCAGGAACACAAGTTCAAGTTGAATGTAACAGAATAATTAATAAAATCACACAAATTTCTGTAGGATCTTCAGTAATTACATCAGGAGGTAATATAACAAAAAATATTATCCATACGAATGGACCAAGGCCGGGACAAGGAAACGAGGGAAAAAAACTGATGTTAGCTACATGGAATTCTCTAAAACTAGCTGACGAAAAAGAATTAATTTCAATTGCATTTCCACCTATTTCTATAGAAATGCGAGGTATCACTGCAAAAATTTGTGCTGAAACGATGCTCCCAACTATAAAGAAATATCTTTTAGAAAAAAATAAAAATTTAAGAAATGTTTCAATTTGTTTAGAAACAGAAGCAGATTTTAAAGAATTTGAAAAAGTTCTGAATGGGTTAGCTAGTTAAATAATTACTTCAAAATTATTACTTGGTTCATAACGAACTTTTATTTTTAGAATTAGCTTTTTATATAAGTTAAATGCTTTAATTATTAATTAAAATCATGAATTACTATTTACTTTTTTTTAAGAATAAGGGGATAATATTATGGAAATAGATCGATTTAATGATAGAATTCAGAACGATATCTCAAATGTAAACTCATTAAAAGGTTTTGAAATTATTGGGGAAGCTATGGTTTATAAAATTCTAGACGTTTTCGGGAGAAACAGTTTGCTTTCCATACTATATCAAATAGGATCTGGGCCTGGCGAAGTTATAGCTAATAGAATAAAATTACGTTATAACAAGGAAGAATTTGGAATACTAGAGCTCATTGAAATATTAATGAATGAATTAAAAGAATTCTATTCCTTAAGGATTCGAGAAATTCAAAAATCTACAGAAAAAATAAGAATAATTATAGAAAATTATTGTTTTCTAAGAGAACCAATTAAAAACAGAGAAAAATTAAAATTTGGTAAGGCATTTTGCCGAATAAACAAAGGATATTTCGAAACAGCTTTCAAAATATTATTAGGAAATAAAATTAAAAAGATAGAAATAAATTTCCTCGAAAATGATGAGGAAAGAGATTTCTGTATTGAAGAGCTTAATTTTTATTTTTAAAATCTATAAGATTTTCCTTTTGAAAATCAAAGATAAAAAAAAAATTATAATGTATGTTAAATTTAACATATCAAAAATACAATTTCCAATTTAATTTTTAAGAGGTTGAAAAATAAAAATGGTAGATATTAAAAATTTAGTTGTAGTAGGTGCTGGGCAAATGGGTCATGGAATCGGCCAAATGGCTTTGATGGCTGGCTATAATGTCACACTGGTGGATATAAAAGATGAATTCGTAGATAAAGGGTGGAATAAAATAGATGAAGGAATGAAAAAGCTCGAAGCGAAGGGAACATTACCTGAGGGTAAATCGGCTACTGATTTTATGGCAAATTGTAAAAAATCGACAGATTTAGCATCTGCAATAAAAGATGCTGATATAATGATTGAAGCAGTCATCGAAAAAATGGAAGTAAAACAACAGGTTTTTAAAACTTGTGGAGAAAATGCGCCACCTCACTGTATTCTTGCTTCAAATACTTCTACGATGAGTATTACAGATATTGGAAAAGAATCAGGGAGACCAGATAAATGTATTGGAATGCACTTTTTTAATCCCGTACCTTTAATGAGATTGATTGAAGTTATTTATAGCGAGCATTCTTCTGATGAAAGTATAAACATAGGAATGGAATTCGCAAAATCTATACCTTGCCTTAGAGGAGAAAGGTCTATAGCAAAAGTATTAAAGGACAGACCTGGATTTATCTGCAATAGAGTAACGGCACCACCTCAAATCTATCAAAATTATGTATTTGATAGAATAGCAGATGAGGGATTTTCTTGGGACCAACTTGATAATGATGCCCGAACTGGCCCTATGTCAATAACAGTATTAGCTGATTATATCGGGATTGACGTTTTATATCATGGACAAATATATTATTCCAAAACCCTTTCCCCTGATTTTGCTCCAGGGAAAGTAATAACCAAGCTATACAATGAAGGAAAACTAGGTATGAAAACTGGTCAAGGGTTTCGAGATTGGTCTAAAGGTAGACCACAACCAGATAAAAGTGCTGGTAAAGCAAGAATTTATAAGATGAAATATCCAATTGCCATTATGTTAAATGAGGCATGCAGACTTTTGGAAGAAGGAGTAACAACTAGTTGGGAAGTAATTGATAAAACAATAATGGCAGGGATGAATATGCCTGGTCCAATGGCTCCAAATGTAAATACATGGCAGAAACAAGTAGAAGTATTAAATGAACTTGTTGAGCTTACAGGTAAAGAATACTTTAAACCATGCGAATTGTTGAAATCTGGTAAATGGGTTGACATGAAATAAAACAATCTTAAATGCTCTTTTTTTTCCTTTTTTTATTCGATTTCAAGTTAATTTTTTAAAGAAAAAAAAATTTCAATTTGAAAATTTTTAATTTTAGAAAAAATATTACTACCTATCTTTAAATCTAAATTTTAAGGATTGTAAAACCATTAGAAAAGAGGTTAGATTAAATGTCAGAAAAAAAATATGAACATATAATTGTAGAAAAGAATGAGGAAGGAAATTACGCGGTTATATCTTTGAACAGACCAGATAAATTGAATGCACTACATAATCCTTTATTGAAGGAATTAGTAGAAGCCCTTGAACCGATGGAATTGGATTCCAGTATAAGATGTGTTGTGCTTAGAGGTACTAAAAACTTTACAAAAAAACCAGCTTTTTCTTCGGGAGCTGATTTAGCGGCAGGAATGGGTGGAGGTGTGAAAATGAATATACCAGTGCATATGTCCCATGCAATGCATGTAAAGCATAGATATTATGATTGGATTGAAGGTTTCGCTAAGCCTTTAATAGCGGCTGTCGATGGATATGCTTTTGGAGGTGGTTGCGAATTAACTCTTGTATGTGATATTGTTATAGCTACAAAGAGATCAGAGTTTGGATTTCCAGAGATATTAAGAGGAATCTTTCCGGCTAACGGAGGTACTCAAAGAATGGCTCGCCGTATTGGGCTAAATAGAGCTATAAGAATGATCTACTTCGGTGAGCGTATTCCTGCTGAACAGATGTTGGAATGGGGACATGTCAGTTTTATTAGTGATGATGGTGAAGAGTTCGAAAAATTAATACATGAAAAAGCTTCATGGTTAGGTCATGCTGCTACAACTAGTTTATATGTAATTAAGAAAGCTGCAAAATATGGAACTCAAGCTGCATTAAACGTTGGTATAGTTTTTGAACAACTTGGTTTTGGAGTAAACTCAGCTAGTAGTGATGTTAGGGAAGGAATCAATGCTTTCTTAAGAAAGAAACAACCAGAGTACACTGGAGGAATGTAATCCTTCAAAAACAATATACTTTTTTTTATCTTTTTTTTTTATATATTTATAAGTAAAATTTTCAATATAAAAGATAAATACTCGTAATTTTCAGGAAATGATACAAGATTTAGAAATTATTGAACAAATAAAGGATAGGAATCTATTTCTCAGAAAGATTTCTATATCTGATGCGGAATTTTTTTTAAATAGTTTAAGTGAAAAGGATATAACAAATTATTTATCATTAGGTCCTTTAAGAACGTTAGAACATTCTAAAAGGTTGATTAGAAGTTATTTAAAATATTGGGATAACTATCTTCAATTTAATTATATAGTTGAATTATATGAAGTTAATAAAGTAAAAATCGGCTCAATTAGTCTTTGGAATGTTAACTGGCAGCATCGTCGAGCCCAAGTGGGAATTTGGTTGATTCCTTCTTTTTGGAAGAAGGGATTGGCGCAGAGATCTATAAATTTGATTAAAAATATTGCATTTAATCATCTGAAAATAAACCGGCTTGAAGGATATGTAGCTGTAGTTAATAAGAGATCAATTTCTCTCTTTGAAAAATGTGGATTTAAAGAAGAAGGTATATTAAGCCAATATATGAATTTTCAAGGAAAGTATCATGATGCTATAGTACTGGCTTGTTTAAAAAATGAAATTGATTGAAA
>CAZBNW010000073.1:0-13442 GCA_964493385.1 uncultured archaeon
TTGTCTCAAGATTAGTATAAATATAATATAAATGAGTTTTTTACATAATGGTCAATCTCTTATAAATATTAATAAATATCATTTTATCTTACAATTTTTTTATATCAAAACAAAAATTTACTATAAATAACTATATTTACTTACATATTTAATTAAATAAGTTTCTTATAATTATATAATTAGTTATTAATTAACTATATACATTCTAAATTACATTTTTTAAGGGAAATAAGATTGATTCAAGGTATATTAACATTTCAATTTAAAATTAATCAGAAAGAGACGGGCGAAATTGAGCCGGAGTTTGACCCTATTCAATTAATATTCCGAGAAGAAAAATTTGATGAAGATAATTTTTCAGAATTGATCGTTGAAAACGATATATTTGCGATTTTTTATCAACATACTACAGGGCTTTTTGGGGTCAAATACAGTTATAGTAATTTTTACGAGGGAAGATTAAAAGAAACTCCTTATCAAGTAGTTTCTTATTTTAAACAAGTTGCTGATGGAACACAGTATTTAGCAATTTCAATATTCGAATTGGATGATGAAATTGCGATATTTGAGGATCTAATCAAAGATATGGGTAATAGATTAGATAGTATCTTTGATAAATTGACAAGGGCTCGAAATTCAAAACAGCTTTCCTTAATTGAAAATATAAATATAAGATTAAAAAATGAAATTAAATTCACTATTTTTCAAGTAGACCGATTAACAAATCTGGATAAACTTCAGAAAGTCGCATTAATCTATAACAGTGATGAACGCTTGAAAATTTTGGAAATATTACGGGAGTATCCTATTTCAAAAAAGGAAATGAAGAGTATTTTAGAAAAAATGACTTCTACCGTAAATGTGGATATATTACTTCAACCATTTTTAGAATTGAATATTATTCGCCGGGATTGGATAAAAGGAGAGAAAGATAGAAAAACAGGGGAAGTATCTCATCAAGGAGAATATTTGTTTCTAATTAAGGATATTAATTTTGCTCGCATCCCTAATGAAAATCTGTTAAACCACTTTAAAGAAACAAAAAATGAATTACTACCAAGATATAAGCAAAAAGTTATTGATTTCTTTGCAACTTATGATCCTTATACACAACCTATTGAAGAAACAAAAAAATTAGCATCAATTCTTTTGAATCCCGATGTTTATGATTTTTTTGTATTAATGAGACATAATCATTATCCAATGGATAAAATTCCCAAAATATTTTCAGAATTCGCTGTTACTGAGATTTTATTAGATGATTTAAAAGATTTAAATATTATAACAGAGGTTCTTGATGAAAATGATAGAAAATGGATATGTCTATTAACCGATATAAAACCATTGATTGTGTTTCCAGAATATTTACTTCCTAAAATTAGAGCAGCATATAAAAACCAAGATACGGATGGAGCAATTACCTACGAAATTGCCAAGAAAGCTCTTAGTCTATTAGAAATAACCTATCCTGAAAAAGTAAAATTTTGAGTTTTAAAAATTAAAAAGAGATGATTATGAAAAATGTATCTATTTAAAGATAAAGATATTGTCGATGTTCCAATTACATGTAAAATTTGTTTAAAAGAGCTTAAATTTCCAATTTCTGTTGATGAATATAAAGAAATTAAGAAGTTTCCAATTAAAAAAGAAGATGTTCATGGTGAACCAGCCCATAAAATAATTGTTTTTATTAATCAGTATCTAGAAGTTGAGAATTTTGAAATAAAAGATGTAATAGAAAAAGAAAAAGATGTTTCTTATTCGAAAGAGTTGACAAAACAAGTACTAAGTGAAATTGATTTATCGGATGAGGAAATTGAACTCTATTTTCGAACCACAGGTCGAGAAGCAGTATCTATAGGGGAAATGTCAATTTTAATTGACAAGCCAAAAGAAATATGTAAAGAAATTGCTGATAAATTTGTTGAAAAAGGCTTATTTAAAGAGATTGTTGGTGCTACACCTCATTATCAAGCTTTGCCGCCCTATGCTGCTTTAATTGCGCAATTAAAGAACTTTTATTCCTATATTTCAGATATAAAATCAAAGATCCCACAACAGTTAGATGTATCTTTTGCTAAACTTGAAACAGAAGCCCAAGATATGGAAAAACTAAAAGATTCTAGTGAAGCAATGACTGACTTGAAAGAAAAAATGCTTTCTCAAATCCACGCTCAGAAGAAAGAATTTGATGATACAATTACAGCAATTGACCAGATCAGATCAATAACAGATGATATCTCGCAACTAGGAGATATTACTGAAACTCTATCTGATGATCAACTTGGATCTTTAGCAAAACAATTTGAAAATCTTAATGTAAGCACATCCCAGATAATTAAAAACCAAGTTGATGATCTAAGAGATCAATTCGGTGATATTAAAAATACAATCACTGAAAATTTACAGAAATTACGGTTAGGAGTAATTCAGCAAGCAGTAGGCGATGTAATTGATAAAGTTATTGCTACACGTCTAAAAGACATTACTGACAATTTAAATGTGCAATTAAGTGTCAGTCAGACTGTTTTTGCAGATGAATTAAAAAAAGCAACTCAAGGGTTAAACACAGAAATTATTTCAAAATTGAAAGATTCTCTTCAAGATGCTGTAAAAAACATTGAAACAATTACTGCGAAAACAGGAGAAGACAAAGACAAGATTTTTTCAGAAATTACTGAGAATTTCGATAAAGCAGTTAGGTTAGCAGAAGAAAGAATCGATGGGCTTTCTGGAGGTATTTTTGAATCATTTGGTAATATAAAAGATATTTTTGGAAAGGGGATTGTTGACACATTAGATAATACATTATCAGATATTTTAAATAAATTAGAAGTTAGCGAAATTACTACTAGAGAATTTTGGGATCAAGCTAAAGGCAGACGAGGTATTACAATGAAAGATATCTGGTTTATTCGCTCTCCAGAAGCTGCTAAAGCTCATATTAATGACGAAATCTCAAAAGCTAAAATGAGAGTGTTAATTGTTGCTCCTAATCTTTCTGATATTGATATTGACGCAATTAAGGACCGACCTTCTCGAATAAACTTTAGAGTTGCCACTTATATTGATCCAACCATACCAGAACATGACACGATTATGAAAGAAATGGATAAGATGGATAATGTAGATTATAGAAATAGAGCTCTACAAAATCTTTGGGGGATTAACAAAGACTATGAAGAGGTAATACTATGTGTCCTTTCTAAAACTGAATTTAGGGGAGAATATGTTACTGAAATTGCCGGAATTGGAAGTATAATTGAGGAACATATCAAAATATTTGTCCCGATTCTTGAAGATGCCTGGGTGGGGGCCAGGAAGGAAGTTATGCGTACGATAAAAAAACCTGTATTAGAAGAACCCTTGAAAGAAGAACCTTTTGTAGAAGAGCAGGTTATAACAATTCCACCTAAGGAAGAAGCTGAAGAAAAAGAACCTGTAGAAGCTCCAAAGCCCACAATTTTATCAAATAAATTTGATGAGATTGTTAATAATCTTGAAAAAATGACGGGAACGGAAATCTCATTAGCACTAGAAAAATTTCAAAATGAATATGTTAAGATTGAGGGCTATAATAGCGTATTAAAGAATATCCATAATGAAAGTATTGAACTTAAAAGCAACCCTGAAATATTGAGCCGACCTGAAAGGGAAGAGCTAAAACTTTCAATGAAGATATGGAGACAAAAACTTAATCTCTAAGAAAATTTTTTTTAAAAATTTTTAATAATAAATCCTCTAAGACTACTGATTTCTTATAATAAAATAGTTATTATTTAAATTTTAATTACTTTTTATATGGATAAAGATGTTATAACGCTTAAATCGGGGAAAATCAATGAATACCTCCATCATATTGACTTGAAGGCTTATGGAAGCCCACGAATGCTATCTGTTTTTCTAGGAGAATTTGATGATTGTTCCATCTTGTTTGATTGTGGATCTTCATTAGAATTTAAAAAGAGTTTAAGATATTTCAAAAAGAATCAAATTTCTTTATCTTCATTTAGATACCTTATAACTTCTCACCATCATTTTGACCACAATGGTGGAATCTGGAAATTATATGAGGAAATAAAAAAGAATAATCCAGATGTTAAAATCCTTACTAATCATCTGACTAAAGCACTTCTAAATGATTATGAACTTCATTTAAATCGTGGAAGAAGTACCTATGGGAATCTAGTTGGTGAAATGAAATTTATTGAAGAAAAAGCTTTTAAGATTATAGAACCAAGTAGTAATTTTAACTCCGATCCTAATAAATTAGAAATATTTGAAAAATTTACTGCGAACGGCTCAGAGATAAAATTAGCAATATTAAAAACACCTGGGCATACTCCAGATCATCAAGCTCCTGTCCTGATAAAAGATGACTTAATTGATTTCATTTTTTTAGGAGAAGCTGCAGGTACTGTCTATCATGCCTCAAAACTATTAACAATGCCTACATCTATGCCTATTTATTACAATCATGAAGATTATATGAGAACTTTAGAGAATCTAAAGAAGCTAGAATACCCTTTAAAGGCAGGTTTTGGACATTTCGGAGTTATAAATGGGAAAAATAATGTTAGAGAGATTATTTTAGAACATGAATCCTTTATGAAGAAGTTTAAATCCTTGATTGTGAAATACCATAGTGAAAAGCCAGAAACAAAATATATTCTCGATAAAATGATGCCACAATTACTTCCGAGAACTGATTTATTTATTGGTCATAATTCTATTTTTAGGAATATAGCATTAGCAATTGTTTATGGAATGATGACATCGTTGGGATTTCGCTCAATCCCAAAAGAAGAAATGAAATATATAAAATAAAAAATTTTTAACATTCCTTCCATAAACTTCTAATTTATTTACTATCATAAAATCTTCTAATGGATAGTAATTTCGTTCGTACTTAACAAAAGTTACAAAAATAAAAAATAATTAATTTATTTAATTGAAAACTTGTCTGTCAACTTATTTTTTCTTGATTTGCTAAAAACAACTATGATTCCTATTCCTATAAATATTGAGATAATAATCAATGTGCTGGGATATCCCGGAACAAGAACTTTGCCAGGAGAAACTATTTCAACCTCTTTTGCTCTATAAAGAATATCAGGGGAATCTAGTTGAACCAGTACATAGTTATCATACCACAATGATACATTATTTGGTATATTTATCATCGGAATTGAGATTGTGGTGGTACCATTTATCCAGATCCATTCATTATACATAATTATTCCATTTGAATCATAAACAGAAAGGGGAACTTGTTGAGAATATTCAAAATCATTTAGAAGTTCATTTAAATCGATAATTGTAATAGTAAGAATATTTTGACTAGTACTATAAATACAGGTGGTAAAATTGTATTTAGGAAGATATGAATTATCGAACCATGGAATAAAGAACCAGTCTAATGTTCTCCCACTTGCTTGTTCAAAACTTCGTTGTAGGTCTGATAGCATGGCAATTTTAAATTTGTATTCTAAGAAAAATAGTCTCAATCCTGAAATAAAACTTGTATTACCAATAATTCTGCGTAATTTTTCCAGGATCACTGAAGGTTTGGTATACTGAGTATATGTCCAAGATGAATTACTGTCAATAACTTCATATATACTCTGATTTATTTTTGAAGGTCGTCCTTGATTTGTATAATAATTCCGCACATAATCTACTAATGTTGTATTTTGAAAATAATCCCAATTAGGATAGTGTCTTTCTTTATAATAATTATGTGACCAAGTAGCGAGACTCTCATCTAAAAAACCCCAGTCAGCTTCATCATTTCCAATTAAATTGTACCACCATTGATGAGCTACTTCATGCACAATAGGCACCTCTATCCTAGATTGGGGATTTGGCATTCGAGAATAAATCTCCGATATATAAGCTTGACAAGGATATTCCATTCCCCCAAACGATGAATACCATTCAACAACATTGAGTGTGGGGTAAGGATATTCTCCAAAACTTTCATTATAAAGTTTAAGAGCATTTATACTAACGTTTAGAGCAAAGTCACTCCAAATCAAATCATCTTTTGGTAAAAAATAAGTCGAAATATTAACACCATTTACTAAAGCAGATTCTACTTGATACCATCTTGATGCTGAAAATGAAACCTCTCGAACTGGATATATTGGATCAAACCGATAAGTTGTAGTTAATCCATTATTCTTCTTTTCAATTAATTTCCCAGTAGCCGCAACAACCATTCCATTAGGCACTTCAATAGAAAAATTATACAGCGCCATATCATAATAGAAGGGTTCTCCATCGGTCGAATATTTATCTGTGTTCCAACCATCAAATTTATCATAAACACATGGCATAGGATAAAAGCTAGAAAATGTATAGATCCGAGATTGATCCCAATCATCACCATAAGAATTAGCTCTATCCCAACTATCCGGTATAGTTGCATTAAATGAGATAATAAATTGAGCCCGTTGATTGGGTTCTAAAGTTTTATCTAAATTCACCCACATAAGATGGTTTTCTGAGGATACATTAAATACTAAAGCTATGCTATGATTTTCGAGTTTAGTAACATTCAGAATTTCAATTTCACCTGGTCTAGATATATTTTCCATACCAAATAAATACAAATGGAATGGTATTTCTGTAAAATTAACAGGATCATTGTTATAAAAGTCAACAGTTAAATTTCCCTTAACGCTAGAACTGGAGTTGTCAAATATAATAGAAAGGTTATATCGAGAGAAATTTGTTTCATTAAAAGCCATTTTTGGAAACTCTTTAAAATCTTCCGGCATAGATGTCTTTTGTGTAAATTCCGATGAATGTGAAAGAAATTCTATATATAAAACTCCAGTAAGAAAAAGAAAGAGAAATATAGCTAGAGCTAATTGTTGAGTATTTTTTTTTTTAATACTCATTATGCTAGTTAACAATTTTGTATAGTATAAAAAAGAAATGTTTTTTCTATTATTAAGTAAATACATGATACAATCTGAAGAAGTGTTAGTAGAGCTATGTTATAATTTTATCAATTAATTGCTAAGAAATAAATTTAAAAGAAATTTACATTATTGAAGCTTCTTTATTGGCTTTTGTGTATAAGTTAGTGCAACATAAACTTATTGATTTTAGAAAAGGTAAATATTCTTTAGACAATTGAAGTAAAGTATAATTTTTAATTTAAATTAAAAATAACATTTTTAGGTTAAAATCCCTAATTAAAAAAGTTCTAATTTCTGTAATAATTCTTTCCTTTAATGGATCAGAACATTGAAAAATGCGATTTGGTCATCATTGGAGCAAGTATAGCTGGTAATTATTTATGCTATTTATTATCTAAAACAAATTTAAAAATAATAGTTATTGAAGAACATAAAGAAATAGGTCTCCCTCTTCAATGTGCTGGTATTGTTTCTCAAAAACTGAGCAAATTAATCGGTTTACCAAAAGAACTCATTTTAAATCGTGTGAATACAGCAAAGATTATTTCTCCCTCTGGAGAATTTATTAAATTATCTGGTGCTGAACAACCATATATAATAAACAGAATAGCTTTAGATTGTTTATTTTATGAAAAAGTAAAAGATAATAATAATATCAGTTATTATCTCGGAGAAAGATTTAAATCCTTCGAGTATATCAAAGAAAATGGAAAAAAACTATTAATAATTAAGACATCTAAAAGAAGCGTTAAGACTAAAATTTTAATTGGATGCGATGGTCCTTTAAGTACAGTAGGAAAAATATTGGGAGTCAGAAATAGACTAATTTATGCTTCTCAAATCAGGATCAAGAACAATTTTGATCAAAATGAGGCTGCAATGTATTTTGACCCTCGATGGAAAGAATTATTTGGGTGGATCGTTCCTGAAGGAAATAATATATTTAGAATTGGTTTAGCCTCTTCAAAAAATATCAATAGTAATTTTAAAGCTTTTGCTGAATTGCTTAATATTGATATAAATCAAAAGATAGATAAGCAAGGTGGATTAATTCCTTATGGAATGATGAATAAAACTGCTTTTAATAATGTTTTGTTATTAGGGGATTCTGCATGTCAAGTTAAAGCAACTACTGGAGGAGGCATTATTATACTACTGACATGTGCAAAATTGGCGGCAAATTGTATAATTAAATGTTTTAAAACCAATAATTTCTCAAAAAAATTTATTAAGAGTAATTACGAGAAACCTTGTGCTTCTATTGTTGGAAAGCAATTGAAAATTCATTATATAATTAGAGATATTTTAGAACATCTCTCGAATAAGGATTTTGAGTATTTATTCCAAATTATAAAAACAAGTAAAATTGAACATTTAATCTCTATTTATGGGGATATGGATTTCCCAAAAGCTTTAATCTTTAAACTATTAAAGAATCCATTAGTATTCACTTTTTTAATAAAATTTATACTAAAACACCCTAATATTATTATAAAATTACTGAAGATATTAAATAAATGAAAAAAAGCCATTAATGGAGAATTTTTATGGATTGCAGGGAAAGAATTCGCTTAGCTTTGGATTTTGAAGAATCAGATAAAGTCCCATCTTTTGAAATGTCTATTGATAATTTTAATATTTGTAAGCACTTTAATGAGGAATACGTATTTCAAGGAATGGTAAAAAGTTATAGTGATGCTTATGATTTATGTAAAGGCGATACAGGAGTTCTAACTAAAACGATTCTTATGGCAATGGAAACGAGATCATATATTAAGAATACCTTAAATAGACACCTAAGTTTATTTAAAAAAATAGGAATAGATCTTACTATTGTACCATTTACAGGTTACATTCTTTTTCCAAGCATTTGTCAAAAGACCTATTTTGTAGATGAGTATGGAAGAATTTTTGATTTAAGAAAAAATCCTTCTGATGGGATGGATTTAGCCTATTATAAGGAGGGATACTTTAAAAGTTTTGAAGAATTTGAGTCCTTTCCAGTTTTAGAAGTAAATACAACCAGAAGAGAAAAATATTTTAAAGCAATGAAAAAAGCAGAAAAGGAATCCCAAGGGAAAGTTGCCATCATTCCTGCGATTTGGGGTATTTTTGAACCTACTTGGCAAACTTTTGGATTTTCAGTATTTAGTAAATTATTAACTAAGTCCAAGGCAATCAAGAAAATTTTTGATACATGCGGAAAGTTTGTGGTGGAATTAATAAAATTATTTATTGATTGGGGAGAAGATGGTGCTATATTTATAATGGATGATTATGGTTATAAAACAGGGCAACTAATGAGCCCTAAGAACTATAGAACCTATGTATTTCCTTGGCTAAAAGAAGCTTGCAAGAATGCGCATAAGGGAGGGGTAAAAATTATATTACATAGTTGCGGAGATCTTTATCCAATATTCGAAGATATCATTAATGCAGGAGTTGACGCGATTCATCCAATAGAGCCAACAACAGCAAATCCCAACTATAATATCTTTAAATTATATGAAACATTTTGGAATCAAATTGCTTTTATTGGTAATGTATCTCCACAAGATCTCGCAGATAAAGAACCAAAATTTATAGAAAATTATACAAAAAGTCTCATAAAAAAGCTTGCTCCTGGGGGAGGTTTTATCTTAAGCTCTGGGCATAGCATTAATCCTTCTGTTAAATTAGAAAATTATTTAGCAATGCATGATACTCTAAAAAAAAATGGATCTTATCCTATATCTATTTATTAAACTTTTAAATTACTAATTAAAGCTTTTATTGTTCAAAATTTAAAGTGGATGATTGAAGTAACCCGAAAATTTGGGAATTACCTTATAAAGCTTTAAGTGTTTTTTTCTATTTTTTCTATTTTTTAGGGAGGAACCATAGAGAAAAAGGCTATTTGGTTAAATATTAAATACCAAATCAGCATAAATACAAGTACAACTACTGTTGATACTAATCCGAAACCCTTTACCCCTTTAGGAATACCTAAACCCTCTTCATTCTTCCTTTGAATAAGGGCTCGGATCATAGCTACAATGTATATTAAAACAATTATTATAGCAACAATCCATAAAAATAACATAATTAATGACAATGTATATACTGGAAAACTATTTAACCACACCCAATACGTTACTATCAAGTAAGTGGGGATTGCGGCATAAATAGCTGCTGTCAAGAAGAAAACAATTCCCCATGCGATACCTTTAAATGCCATTTTTCTAGTTTAGATAGTTGTTAAAGATTGAATGCTGAACTAGCTTTATTTATTATATTTATAATAATTTAAAAGATTTGTTGGATGGTTAATTTAATGATAAGAAGTATTAATTAAAGAATTATTTTGAATTTGATGTTAAACTATGTTTTTTATCAACCAACGTAAGGCTTCCATAACTTTTTCATCTTCTTTTAAAATATTTATTGGAAAATACTCAATTTTAATACCGAGTTCCCTTAATTCTTCTATTTCAAAGGTTCCATAAATAAATTCTAGATCAATTTCTTCTCTGTCATGAAATTTATTACCTATTATTAATATTGGAGCTAATTCAGTTTCCATTTCTAAGCGCGTATTATCAACAATTTTAAAAATTTCTTTTGTTTGAATTACTGAATTTTTATCTGATAAGTTAAAGAGAAGAATAAAACCCTGCGAGAAATTCACACAGTTTTCTAAATTTTCAAATTCTTTACATTCAAATTCTCTCATGTTTTTATCGTATTTTAAAATCTCGAGGTTTTCAATAACTACTTCATAAATCCTGGTTGGTAAATCATTTCTTTTAATATTTAAAAATTGAATTAATTCAATGTTCTTTAAAAATGTTGTTTTTCCAACTCTAGGAGCACCAATTATGAATATTTTTTTTATTAAGCGTTTATCTCTTATTGGGGTCTCTAACTTGTATTTGGGTGATAATTTTTTAAAGTATTCGTTGAAAATTTCCAAAAAACTACTTTTTAATTCTTCCTTAGCTAATTCCAGCACATATTCACCTGAAAGAGCACTTTTCTTGAGGTGTAATATTGATGAAATTTCATTTAATCTCTTTATCTCCGAAGCAAATTCTTCTAAGACTGGTGCTTTTGAATCCAAATATCTGAATACGTCTACGATCTCATCCTTAAAAATAGCTGTTTTAATCATATACGTAATCATCATTAATTCCTTACCACCACGAGCTAACTTAGAATCCATGTAAAAGATATGATTAACTGTTTGAAATTTTCTATAAGCAAAAATGAAAGTGCCTTCCTCATCATTGAATTCAAGGATTCGGTTTAAATCAGGCACATCCGTTGACTCAGATAGCGGTTCGCTAGAATATAAAGTGCTAGGACCAATGATTTGATCAAAATAAGTAATACTTAATATCTGGTTTTGTGCCATTGTTGAAAAAATAAGACTTATTCAAATATAAAATTTTTAATTTTAACTTAGAAGGATTTTGTATTATTATTCTAAAAAATAAAAAAAAAGGAGTATTTAAATCTTATTAACGAAAAAAGCCTAGAATGAAGTTTAATCCACTCTGATATGGTGAAATTGTGCAAATCAGTAAAGTAAAGAATAATGTATTAACAAGAGCTCCCGCAATTATATTTCCACTTTTCTGATATATCAATGTTGATAGAAAGCCGTTCATCAAAAATAATGGTATCGCAAAAGGTAGAAAATTACCAAAGTAGAAAAAACTCCCCATAATAAGTGAGAATATCAAAAGATATACAAACCAGTATAGAAATGTAAAACCAAATATTGTAAACGAGACCTTCACTAGTGGCTTGAACCCTTTTTCAAATTTGTTTTGGAAAATCCCATGAAATAATAGCCCATATATCATGAAGATAATGAAATTTATGACTACAAATATTGGCACCCAAGGAACTTTGACCAACGAGGGAATCATGCCTATATAATTTAATCCCCCAGAGACAAATATTATTATTGTCAATGTTATTGCTAAAATGGCTCCTAATAAGAATTGTCTAAGAATGTCATTTCTAGACGTTTTAAATGGTTTCTTTATTATTTCTTTTAATCCTACATTTCTCTTTTTACCTATTCGCCATAGTAACATTAGAATTGCAAAAGCTTGACCAAATAATAATGCAGACATAAATCCTGCAATAGCTAAAAACAATATTAATAAAATTGGAACAAAAATAATTATTCCAGGTAATCCAAGTATCAAAGAAGTTGCTAATGTCTTCCCTCCTATATTAATTGCACTATTGTCATCCAAATCCAGCTTGAAAAATTCTTCTTCTCTTGATTTTAGGATTAGCTTTGAAAGCGGATCGATTATAAGAACAAAAAATCCAAATCCTCCAAAGAGTTGTAGAGAGAGGATAAATAATCTCGTATTTGTGACAAAATTCTCATCAACGGGTCTTACATCTGGAAACGTACTCGCAATAAAATCACGAGCCTCTCTTATGAAGTCTGGATCCCAATTACCCAATGCATGATTACATAGATCATCTAAGTATATCATAGAAGCATTTCCATCTTGAAAACTTCCATATAATTTATTAACATCGAGATCTGCTGCGGGAATTCCTGTATAATCTGATAATCCAATCTTTAGATCCTCCGGTGTTATCAATTCATCATATCGTCCAAGAAGCATTAAAATATTTAAAGGTGCAGTAGAATTTCCTTTTCGAATGTTGGTTGGTAACCAAGTTCCAGCCCCTATAAAACATTTGAAATTAGTGGATTCATTGACTATACTTAATCCTACACCTCCCATCGAATAACCAAGATATCCAAGATTCGATGAATCAATATCTGATCTAGATCCTAAATAAGAAATAATTGCTTGTATATCGTTTGTTAATGACCCTGATCTATGGTCTCCAGTACTCTGTCCATGTCCTCGAAAATCAAAAGGAACAGCAACAAATCCTGCTGCTGCAAATTCAATAGCAAAACTCTTCAACATTTCTTTATTTGACATCACTCCGTGCCCTAAGATAATAGCTTTCTTGTTCGATCCATCTGTATCTGGCTCAAAGACATTAAAAGAAATTGTAACTCCGTCAGAAGTTTGAACAGTTTGGTTATAGGTGGCTTTTACACCTATAGGTGTTATGAAGATTAAAACTGTCCCTATCACGAAAAATGTTAAAAATAGACACAGGAGGATTATTCTTTTTCTGGTTATTTCAATTCTGTTCATTTTTGTCAAATTTAAATTGTTTTAATGAAATTTTAATAGTTAAATAATTTGATTTTATAATTTATTAGTATTATATTTTTTAAAGAATTTATAGAATAAATTTAAAGATCTTCTCCTTTCGAAATCGAAAAGTTAATTTGATTTACATTAATTATATTATCATGGTTAGGGCACTACGGGAATTACATGGAAAACGTCTTCTTGGATATGCTCTGGGCAATTTCGGGATGATCATGACCAATATGTTCATTGGAGTATTTATTTTCCAATATTATGTTTATACAATTAATCTTGACTCAGTATTAACGTCAGTTGGAATTTCCCT
>CAZBNW010000074.1:0-13346 GCA_964493385.1 uncultured archaeon
ATACTTATTGTTGTTTTTAAATGTTTTGACAATTTAATGAGATTTAAAAATCTATCTAAAGCTAATTGTCCTCAGGTAGATTTATTAAGAGAAAAAGATTTTATGTCTTTCAAAAATTTCAAAATTCTTTGATACTGAACATTTAAGTGCCCGGATTTTTTAATTAATATATAGGCAAATTAATCTATGTGTGACCAATTATTATAACTGGAGTGAAAGAATTCAAGGTAAACGATTATATATCGCTTCTGCTAATTAATGAAGAAACAATTATATATGTAAATAATAATCGATTTCTGCAATGTAAATTTCTATTATTAAATATTCCAATCGAAGAAATCAGCTCGTTCGATGATATAAAATCAGTTGATGAAGCTGCTGAAAAACTAGATAAGTCATTGGAACCATTTGAGGGAAGAGTGAATAAAATCCCGCCTGATGTGGAATTTTGGGGGCATTGTTCCAACTTACAAGTATGGTATGAGCATAATCACGATACTCGCTTACTTCATAGGAACTTGGCATTTCCATTATTAAAGAAATTGAGCGATGTAGGAGATCCTCTAGCAAGAAGGGTGTTTAAAGATGAAATTATAAAAAGAATTAAAGAAGGTACTCCAATAGTTCTAGTATACTTAATTATTGAAAACTACTTTAAATATTTTAAAAAAGAAGAATTAAAGATTTTAATAAAAGATTCCAGTATACATCTCCTTGAAAAATTACAAAATGTACTTAAAATCAATACGACTGATGAAATTTTAATATTTATTTATGATGTCTTATTTGATATTGAATCTGATATCGATCTATTAAAAACAATGTTCTATTTATCAGAAATTGATTTTATAAAAAATTTACTCCATCTTGTAAACCTTTCTGAGCATGATTTGGATTTCAAAGAAAAAATTCAGGAGATTTGCAATAAACTGAAAGATAGTGGAAAAAAATTATCAGAGGATTTTTATGATACAGTCTTTAAATTATTTATGTTTGATTCTGATATAATTTTATATGAATTGATTTCTCTAGAATTTCATGAATATCTGAAAAAAGAAGAATTTTTAATTTTATTTAATGAACCAACATCAAAATTGAGGAGTAATCTTTTAAGCATTGCTAAAAATAAAGCTGGTAAATATAGAACGAACCGAAGGTATTTGTATGAACAATTATTCACTTTTCTAGTCATTCTGTGTAAAAATATAGGAAAAGTACAAGTTTTTCAATTCCTAATCAGAATTGAAAGAGAAATAAAAGGGAGACTTGAAAAAGGCATGAGAGATGAATTAAATTATCTTAAACATGAAGCTTCACAATATTATTTAGAAAAAAAAGAACTTGAGGAATATATACTTGAATTTTTAGAAGTTTTAAAAGAATAAGGAGAAATTTTAATTAAATTAATTTCGCGATTTTTTCGCAGGTTCTTTTACAATCTAAAAATATTAATCCTAATCTCACATCTTTTGTAGTTGAGACAGTTAATACTGCATTGGGGCCAGCTTGTAAAACAAGTAAGTAACCATCACTCCCCTTAACGTAAAGTTGGTCAAACTCCCCTTTCTCCATCTCAATCACTGACCTCTCAGCTAAGGATAATAGCGCAGCAGTCATGGCAGCAATGCGTGTTTCATCGACTCCTTGTGGTAATGCTGATGCAATTGGTAAACCTTCAGCAGATACGATTGCGGCAGCTTTTACTTCTGGGATAGCTCCTAATAACTTTTTAAGGATGTCATCTAAATTCTCTGTTGTTGGTTCCACAGGTATCATTTTTTTTTGATAATTTAAATTAGGATATAATTTGAGGATATAATTATGATATAATCTTACTATATTATATTAGATATAATTAACTTATTTTAATTTTATTTATTTTTTTTTATTTCTTATTATCTAATAAATTATATTATTACTTCTTTATTAATTAACTTTAGAAATTTTTGTAATATATTCCCTTAAACACTGATATTATTTTTATAAAGTATATATTTGTATTAATTATCAAAATTATTATTTAAATCTTTTAGTCGTTTGTATCATTGTATTAATATTTTCAAGTTTACATTTTGGATTAATTTGTTGTGTAGGGGAAACTATCAAAGAACAATTATATTTGCATGCTTTATTGATTAATTTAATTATATAATCTTTTACTTGCTGGGAGGTGCCAAATGAAAGCAGGGAAATATCTAAATTACCTATGAAGCAGATTTGATTTTGGAATTCTTTAAAGAGGGTAAAAATATCTACTCCAGCATTTGGCTCCAAACTTTGTACAGCATCAAAACCTAAATCAATAAAATTTTCAATCATGTCAGAGATATATCCATCAGAATGAATGATTATTTTTTTTTTTCTTTCATGAACAATATTAATAATTTCCTTATATTTATCAGAAAAAAGAAGGCGCCAAATTTCTCTAGGTATAAATGTTCTATTTTTATACCCATAATCATCTGCTATCAGATATGTTTTTGCTCCGGTGTGTTGGAGAGCCTTAATTAACGCTTTCACATAATCTGAAAAAAAATTCACTACGCTTTCCACTAAATTGATATTTTTTTTTAAACTTTTGGCAAAATAAACAAAACCCATTGATTGCCATGTTTTTTCAAATAAACCAGGTAGAGATATTACGTATTCTAATTTACCAGTTTTCTTATCTAATAAATCTTTTAACAATTTTAATTTCTTTTTAGAAGGTAGATTCAGATGTTTCCAATTTCTAACAATAATTTTATTTTTGAAAACACCATCCCACATATACCATTCTCCTTTATATACACGTCCCCATCCGTCTACTCTCCTTTGATTGTCTAAAGTATATCCTCCCTCCCCCTTTCGAAAATCCCATAAAGAAATAGCATCAAAGCCCATTTGTTCAATAATAGAATAATTCTTATCGTTTAATATAGAATCCATTTTGTTTAGTTTAAGGTTATAATGTTTAATATAATTATCAATGAACTCTAATTCTGGATATCCTGTACAATATAATGGAACTTGGGCTACTGATTCTTTCGATAGCGCCTTAAGAAAATTATTTTTTTGGGATTGCATAATTAAAACAAAACTAATATTAGATTATTAATTATTTAAATAATTAATATAATTCTTTATCGGATAAAGTATGGACTATTGGACGGTTATTGCCAATATATACAATATAACATTGTCCCTTTCTTTTTTTATCTTAATGATTTTAATGATTCATATTGGGCGAAAGGGTATTAGAGCAAATAATAGATACGGGGGAATTTCTACAATTATTTGTGGTATTTATTTCTTAATTTTTGGACTTTATAATATGTTCATAGGATTTTTTCATTATCCTTATAATGGATTTATGGTAGGATTTTTTCATTATCCTTATAATGGATTTATGGTGTGGTGGATTGGAATAAATCTATTGATTGCTGCGATCTTTTTTAAGCTCATCAAAAGAGTTGTAAATAAAATTGAGGCAGAAAATGATAGTCTAGAACTGAATAATAACAAAAAATCCATCTTAAGAAGATATGTAGAGAGATTAACTAAAGAAAATCCGTATCGTGAAGAAATCCCATTTAAAATGGAGGTAATTAGAAAAAGTTTTCATTTGATGGGTTTGGTATTGGTGATTGGATATTTTGGTTTGTTTATTATTCCTCCACTCATACAATTAATAAGTGATGGTGTATGGGTGCTTATTAACGATATAGAACCGGCTTATGAACTTATATGGGGGGATGTATCTTTATTTCCATATACTATAGGGGATCCTATAGGACTTAAGCACCTTACAATGATGGCTTTAATAGGAGCTTTAATGTTTGCTATAATATCTGATCTAATCAGAATACTTAAAGCTCCAGAATATTCAATTTTCAATTTTTTAACACGCTCAATGTTAAGAAAGAAAGAGATAAATGCTACAGGTCCGCAAATTTATATAATTACAGGTTTTATCTTTTCTTATATGCTATATATGGAAGGATTAATCCATATTTTAGCATTTTTTTCAGGAGTCCTTATAGCATGTCTATCGGATGCAGCAGCAGCATTAATTGGAAGAAGATATGGGAAACACAAGGTCAAAGTAAGGAGTAAAGAGATTAAATCTGTGGAGGGTTTTCTAGCAGGTACAATTGTAGCGTATATAATTGGGTTAATCCTCGTAGGACCTATATATGCAATAATAGGGGCTGTGATTTTCTTTATTACGGACTATTTTCCAATATACACCGCTGATAACATTTTAAATCCAATATTCATTCCGATTGGAATCCAGCTTGGAGTAATTTTATTAGGTTTACCAATCGGCTGGTAATTAAGATTCATATAAATAAAATATTTATTCAAAATTATGCGTGAATTAATAGATGATTTAAAAAGTATTGAACTGGCTATATTCGATTTAGATGGAGTAATCTATCGGGGAGATAAATTAATCCCTAATTCAGATAAAATCATTACAGACCTAAAAGAAAGATCAATAAAAGTAGTTTATAATTCTAATAATTCTACAGCAACAAGGCAGACATATGTTGAAAGATTAAAAAAATTCGGTATAAAGAGTGAAATATCTGATTTTTATACTAGTGCTTCGATCACATCTGCAGAAATTACAAAATTAAAGAAAAATGCTAATATTTTTGTAATTGGAGAAAGAGGGTTAAGAGAGGAGTTGCAATCGTTAGGACATAATATAATTACTGAACCAGTAAATTTTGAAGAAATCGATTTTGTTATCATTGGCCTTGACAGAGATTTCAATTATAAAAATTTAGCACTTGCTCAAAAATGCATTTTAGAGGGCGATGCACAATTCTATGCTACGAATGCGGATTCAACTTTGCCAGTTGCTCGAGGTTTTAAGCCTGGAGCTGGTGTAATGGTGAATGCTCTAATAACTTGTACAGGTAAAAAACCAGTTAGAATTTTTGGAAAACCAGAGCCTTTTGGAATTAAGAAGATATTAAATGATACTCAAATTTCCGCTGAGAACGCATGCATTTTTGGTGATCGCTTGAATACAGATATAACAGCGGGTAATCGAGCTGAAATAATTAGTGTAGCTGTTTTAACTGGTGTGACAACAAGTAAAACGATTGATGATCTAAGGGATTCAGAAGATGTTGATAAGGATCTAATTCCTGATATTGTAATTAATACTTTAGATGAGATTTATAAAAAATAGCTCAAGTTTCTTATTTTTATGAAACTAAATGATATTAGCCTTTTTCAACATTAATCGTCCAATTTCTTGAAAAATCTCTTGAACATTTTGGCCGTTTTTTGCAGAACATTCGATATAACCTAAGAGATTATTTTTTTTTGCTAGTTCAAAGGCTTCATCCCTGGAGACAGCTCTTTTGTATTCAAGATCTAACTTACTCCCTACCATTAGAACCGGCATTTGATGATTGTCTCCTTTGTATCCCTTTTTAAAAATTTCTAACCAGTCATTAAAATTTTTAAGACTAGTATATCTTGTTATATCAAACATAAAGATTCCTCCAGAAGCTCCAATAACGTAGCTAGGCATAAGGAATCTAAACCTATCTTCACCAGCAAAATCCCAGATTTGTAGGGTGACTCGCTTCTCTTCAACTTCTATCCTTTTCACATGAAAATCTACACCAATAGTTATAACGGAATCACTCTTAAAAACACCTGTAAGATACCTGTTTATTAAAGTTGTTTTACCGACTCCTCCATCACCGAAAAATACAACCTTGAACATAGCGTCTTGCATCTGATAATCTCACCAAAATCTCTATCAAAAACAGAATTTAATTAAAATTTCAATTAATTTTCTTGTTATAGTAACTTTTTATGATTATAGTAACTTTGTATGATTATAGAAATTTTATTATTATAATATATTAGATTTTTAAAAATAATTGGTTTTAGATACTTAGCAAACCCAAAGTTAAAAAAGTTATTATAATTTATAAGTAGAAGTATTTTGAAAAGGGAATTAAATTTAGTTGATTAAAAGCATGTTTACAAAAATTAGTATCGTAAATGTTAATGATTATGATACGATTCCCAAAGCGGTAGTAGGAGCAATTAAATTGGTTGAAGACAACCTACCATTTAGCTTTTCTAATTCAAATCAAATCCTTTTAAAACCAAATTTACTTAGAGCGAAGAAAGAAGCATGTACTCAACCAAGTTTTGTTGAAGGTGTTATTCTTTATCTTAAAGAGAGGGGAATCTCTATGGATAATGTCTCTCTCGGAGATTCTCCAGGTCAACAGGGAACAATTGCTTCTGATGTGGTAAAACAAATTGGAATATTAGATATTTGCGAAAAATACGGTGTAAAAATTATTGATTTTGAAAGTGATGTACCTGAAGTAGAAACCATTGAAGATGCTGTACAGATGAAAAAATTTCATGTCGCTAAAGTCATAAAGAATTGTGATATTTTGATAAACTTACCCAGACTTAAAAGTCATGCAGAAGCTATGATTACAGGAGCAATGAAAAACTATTGGGGCATTATTCCTGGGGGATTAAAAGCTAAGTATCATTTATTAGGGAAAACTGCTGATAGATTTGGAGAGGTTCTTGCAGATAATTTTTCATGGATTTTAAAGCATAAACCAAAAAGATTAACAGTGTATGATTTACAAGAGATTATGGAAGGCTCTATGGGCCCAGCTGCAGGAAAAATGGTTAAATGGAATTTAATTTTAGCGGGGACAGATGAGTTAGCTCTTGATACGGTGGCTCTAGAAATTGGAAAATTGAAAGCAAAAAATGTTCCTCATGTGAAGAATGCAATAGAACGAAACTTAGGTATTAGTAATTTGGATAATATAGAGATTGTTGGAATGTCTTTAGAAGAAGCAAAAAAACAAGCTCCCAAATTTAATGTTCCTGGGAGTACTATGACGAGTTTTATTAGTTATATGACAGGACATTTAGCCTATAAAGTAATGAAAAAGATGCCTAATTTAATTAAAGTAAAATGTGCACAATGTGGTCAATGTGCTGAGATTTGTCCTGCTGAAGCAATAAAATTTGAGGAAGGTAATTATCCAATGTTTTCAAGAAAAAACTGTATATCTTGTTTATGTTGTTTGGAATTGTGTCCTGAAAATGCTATCAAAGCAAGAAGTAGAGGAATTGTTGGATTATTTGATTAAATTATACTTTTTCCTTTATAATTTTTGAATAAATTTTTAGGAAATAATAGTTAGACAATCGATTATTAATTATCGAGTCATATTGAATAAATTCATTAGCAGAATGGGCAAATCCCCCAATACCTAAACCTCCTGTAATGAAATCTAGTCCTATTACTTTCTGAATTTTACTTAAAGGGGCGGCGGCTGCGCTTAAGGGCCATAGTTCCGTTGAAAAGTCTAAAATTTCAGCACTTTTTATAAGGCTCTTTACAAGTGCGGAATCTCTTTTGACTCTTGAACTTTCATAACCGATGTTTATAGTCATTTCAATTTGATTTTTGGTCTTTTTAGAGAAATTCTCGATTTTTTCTTTGATTTCTTTTAAAATTTCATCAGTTGAAATATTATGAGCGAACCTAATATCAATATTACACATAGCTTGATTAGGAACATAATTTTTTATTCCTTCCTCTAGGAATCCTGACTTTAGGGTGGAAATATTAAAAGTAGGGTTATAGAGATAATTAATAAATGCTTTTTGAGGGTCTTCTTCTATTGTTTGTTTTATTCCTGCTTTATTTTTTGTTTTGTCAAGATCAAGTTCTTTCATAAGAGTCTCTATGAGAGATCGCTCTTCTGTCGTCAGTACATATGGGCTCTTTAAACTATTAATATGGAATTCATTATTAGAATAAATCGTATTAAGTAAGGAAATCAAATCAGATGCGGGATTAGGTATCATTCCGCTAAAAGCTGAATGGGGTTCTTTATTTCTTGATGATATTTTAATTGTTAATGATAAAATTCCTTTATATCCTAATTTTAAAACAGATTTTTGGTTGAGATCTTGTTTTGCTGAGGGATAATATACATCTATACAACTTTTGAATATTTCTCTTTGACTTTCTTTTTTAAGGAATTTCATTAGTGAAGGTGAACCTTTTTCCTCATCGCCGTCAAATAGAAGCACTAACGAGATTGGAAGGCTATCTTTCATTTTCAAGATCTTCACTACATTCAAAAAACATAATAGGGGTGTTTTTGAATTATAGGCTCCCCTTGCTATGATGCAATTACCCAAATTATCAAGTGGTGGAGGAAGAATTTTAATTTCTGCTCCAAAGGGGTTGCTTATCCATTCTTTTTTTTTACTAATTGGCTGAGTATCATACATCATATATATTAATAAAGGTTCCTTGATTTCTCCCTCTATTCTAGCAAAGATTAGAGGATTAATTTCATCTTTATATTCATTAACTTCTTCAGAAAATTCAGAGATATAAGAGATTAAATACTTTTTAGCTAACATAATCCCTTCATAATTAAGAGTATTACTCGGAATTCTTAAGAATGGACGTAATTCATTTTCAATGAAATCCTTGTTAGAATTGCGTATTAAATCGATTATTCCTGTATCAGAATTTGCTTTTTCCATATACAATACAATAATTAAATAGTTTTAATTAATTGTCCATATTTATAGAAACTGAAATATATAATTTAATGAATTATATGAATCATTCTAATTTACAAAAATTTGATGAATTATATCAAATTCTTGATGACATAAAAAATCAGGGGAACTTAGAAGGGATCATTTTTGCCTATCGGGATGGTGGGCTCATAGTTGAGAATATAGGAGATAAATTTGACAACAAAAAATTTATTTCTATGTGTGCATCTGTGTTAGAAAGCGCATTAGGTATTGGAGAAACAATAGGTAACAGAGAAATCAATAAAATAGTTGCTGAAGTAGCAGAAAAGGCAATTCTAATTTTTGAATGTGATGATAAAACATTTTTAACATTATTAGTCAAAAAAGAATCTAATGTTAATTTAATTTTGAGCAAATTAAATGAAATTATCCAAAAGATAATTAAAATATATTAATTTCTAATTAATTTTTTAGAAATACAACTCTATTTCTATAAATAGTTCATCCAATCTGGATCAATCCGACTCAGAGCATTTTCTATTTCTTTTCTTAATTCCCAATTATCATCTCCTAAACCTTCAGTTAGAGGTTTAATTGCATCTTTATTTCCAATTTCACCTAAAGCTTTAACGGCAGAAATTCTGATTTTATCATCATTTTCTTTTAATAATTGAATAAATGGTTCAATAGAATCTATATCTTTAAGCTTTCCTAATGCCATAGCTGCCCAACTTTTTATATAAACATCATCATCATTTAAACAAGAAATTAGAGAGTTTAATGATTCCTTACTTCCAGTTCTTAAAAATATTTTGACTGCAGCTCTTCGAGTCTTCCAATTTGGACACTCCAGTGATTTTTTTGCTAAACCTATAACTCTTTCATCCTGAAATTTAATTAATGCATCCACAGCTGCTTTTCTTACACTTCCATTCTCATCTTCAATTATACTGAAAATAGTATCAATAGTGCTTGGATCTCTGATTTCGCCTAAAATTTTGGCACAAAACATTCGTATCTGCCAAGATTTGTCTGATAATGCGTTCAAAATCTTATCATCTATTTTATTATCTAATATTTTTAAAAGGGATCGATATGCAGATCCTCTTAAACTAGCTACTTTACTAGTGAAAGTTGTTATCAAGAGGTCAATGGCATTAACATCTTTTAATATCCCCAATAATTTTATTGCTTCTTTTCTTGCATTAATATTTCTTCCTTTTACAAGCTCATAAAGAAGGTTATATGATTTAGTTTTCTTTAGAATTTTATTTAAGGCATTTTTAGCAAGATTTCTAATTTTAACATCAGTATCTTTTAATAACTCTAATAAAGGTGTAATTGCTCTCTTTCTCCCAATATTTCCTAGAACTCGAATAACCTCTTTTCGTACTTCAATATCTTGATCTTGTAATGCATCTAAAATAGGTTTTATATTTTTTAATTCAATTATTTTTTACAATGCTTTTACTGAATTCTTACGTATTATAGGATTTTGGTCTTTTAAAAAATCAATTAAAATTTTTTCACTTTCTTTATTTCCAATCTTACCGAGAATAACTGGGATTTCCCTTTTGATGTTAGGATCTTCTGTGTTGATATATTCATTAATAATCTGCAAATCTCCTTTCTTTCCAATTCTTACAATATTATTAATTAGTGTATTATAAATTTCAGCATTTCTAAAGTGCAACATATCTATTAGTGGTATTAATGCTTCACTAGCGTAAGTTTTTCCTAAGAGGGTTATAGCTTCTTTTTTAGCTTCGACATTAGCATCACTTAAAGCTTCGATAAAGAAAGGTATCGAATCGTTCAAATGACCTTGGCCAACCATTTCAATAAGATTTTTCCTCACTGTTCCGTCTCTACAGTTTTTATATTGTTCTTTTAAGAAATTAATTCCCTCTTTTTTATAACATGTAGCTAATAAATTAATTAATTGTAGCCTTAATTGTGGATGTCGATCATTTAAAAAGACATTTTTTATATCTTGAAAGCGCGTGTTTTCAATATCATCAAATTGAATTAAAAATACAGCCGCTTTTATTTTACTTTCCACACTTTTAGAGGTTGATATCATTGTCAGAAGCATTTCAACCGCTTCATTTTGATCCATTGTTTTTATTTTTTCACCTAATTGCTCACTGTTAAAACTCAATTCTAAAACCTTAAAATATTTATATAGTAGAGAAAACAAAAAAATCTCTGAAATATTAAAAAACAATCGATTTATTTATTTTTATTCTTTTAAAAAAAATGATTAGTAGTATTAGTCTATATATTTTAGAAAATGATATAAAATTAGCATGATAAAACATAATATCAGAGAACCAAGAGATAAAGAACTTAGTGAATGTATTAATGTGCTATACACTGCTTTTGGTAGGGTTCCTTCTATGACTATTAAAGAAGAAGCGAAAGTATGGAAAACCCTGATTAAAATTGAGATAGGAAAATTTCTCATATCTGAAGTAAAAGGAAAAACCATTGGTATTGGAGGAATATTTTTATTTAAAGAAGTTTGTAGCTTTGGATATATGGGAATATTACCAGAATACAGAGGAAAGGGGGTGGGTACAGAAATTTTCAATAAACTCTTTGAAATTGGAAAAGATTTAAAATATCAAACCATGATACTTTATGCTTCAAAATTAGGAGAACCAATTTATAAAAAATTCGGTTTTCGTGGAACATTTTTTGGGACTATGTATAGCTTACCAACACAAGTACCTGAATTAAAAGTTGAAACCAAAGAGGTTAATGCTTTAAGCATACTTCCAGATTGGGCGTTAATTCTTGATAAGAAAGCCATGGGATTTGATCGATCCAAGTATTTACAAGTAAGAATCAATCTTGGTGCTAAGATTTTAGTCATTGAGAATGAAGGATATGGATTAATCTCTAATATGCGACTTGGACCGTTGATAGCAACAAACCTGGATGCTGTTCTACGGATAATTAAGAAGAGTATAGCATTAGGCGCTAATCATTTAATTATTGCTGAACATCAATTCCAACAAAAAAGGATATATAAATCAATTAAACTAACTGAACGAGAAAACGAACCAAGCTTAAAGATGAGATACGGGAAACCAATTTCAGAGCAATTAGATTTGCTATATGCTATTGGTACTTATGCAAAAGGGTAATCATAAAAGAATGAATTTAATTTTAATAAATAATGTAAATCTTCCAATAGGATTTCCAGATGCAATTGATTTTGAGATTCTACATGTAACAATGTAAAAAATTATTAATTGAGCTAACTGTTTATTAATCATTCATGGAACTTACTATTAAGTTTTCAAAGTTGAAATTCAATAGAAAACATATTATAATTGATATTTAATGCTATTTGAGGAAAATGAAGAAGAATAAACAATCTCAAAAATTAGAGAATATTGATAAACAAATTTTAAATTGTTTTACGCTATTAAAAGCGAGGGAGTTTAACAAAGCGCTATCAATAGCTAACGATATCTTAAATGAAAAAGCAACCCAAATGAACTTAATCCAAAAGTTTGGTGCAAGAATAGCAAGATTAGTAGCGCTAATGGCCTTAAAAAAGTATGAACAAGTTAATGAAGAAATTAAGCTTTCTGAACAAATTATAAACCAAATGGATGATGTTAATAAAGAAAATTCCCTTGTAAAGGATGGAATCGGCAGACTATTTTCTATAAAAGGCGCTATTATAACTGTTCAAGGGGAGCTTGAAGATGCTATAGTTAACTATCATCGTAGCATAGCGATTTATGAAACTTTGAACAATAAAAAATCCATAATTTACCAACTTGATGCAATTGGTTGGATCAAACGAGCTCAAGGCAAATTGGATGAAGCGTTGAATTATTTCCATAAAATGTTAAATCTTGCTGAAGAAATTCGTTATGAAAGTTACATTGCACGAGCAAAATTTTCAATAGCATTTGCTAATTTCTATAAAGGAGACTTAGATCAAGCAACAGAACAAGCCCTAGAGTGTTTAGCACTTTATGAAAAGTTGAAACATTTTAGAGGGCTTGCAGCTGTGTATTCTATTTTTGGATCAATTTATCGTGGAAGGGGTGAATTTGATAAAAGTTTAGAATATTATCGTAAAGTATTGACTATTTTCAAAGAAAATTTAGGTATTCAACAGAGGGTAACGCATAGTTATTGCTATACTCTTAGAAATATTGGTTGGATATACTATTACAAAAATAAAATAAAAAAGTCAATTGAATACCTTAGAGAAGCGGTAAAAGCACATAAATCTTTATGTGAATCGAATAATACTATATTTGATTACGATCTTATTATATTTAATTTATTATTGATTATTTCAGCCATAGAAATTGATGATAATCAACAAATTGAGAATTCTATGGAGGAGCTATCTAAATTTGCGCATAAATGGCCTTGGACTAACTTTTTTAGAAAACTTGGAGAGTCAATTATATTGAAAAATAAACAACGCGCGAAATATCGATTTCAAGCACAGCAAATGTTAGAAGAAATACTTGAACAAAAATTTGATTTTCAGTTAGAATTCGAGATCCAGGTAAATCTGTGTGATTTATTATTAGAGGAGTTAAAATATTCAGGAGACGAGGAGATACTTATTGAAATTCAAGATTTACTTAATAGAATCTCTGATGTCGCTAATAAACAACGTTCTATTACCACTTTAGTAACATTATATTCTCTCCAATCAAAATTAGCTTTAATTGAGGGAAATGCTGAGCTTTCAAGAAAATTATTAACTAAAGCTCTCAAAATTGCCGAAAATAAAGGATTAG
>CAZBNW010000075.1:0-12841 GCA_964493385.1 uncultured archaeon
TTGAAAATTCTTCATGAAGAACGTTTAAGAAAATTAGAAATAGAAAATAATTAATATATATTACAAATGTCAAGATCTATGGTGGAGTATAAGCCGCAATCTTTTGTAGTTCTTTATCTTTAAGAAATTCTGCTGTTGGTAATTTCTTTATTAATTTTCCATCATCAAGAATAATTACTTCTTTAGAATATTTAGCTATAACCCGTGGATCATGAGTTACTATAATTATTGTGCGTTTATTTGCATGAAGATCTTTTAGAATTTTCATAAATTCTTCAATCATACGGTAATCTTGACCTGTAGTTGGCTCGTCTATAATTAAAATTTCAGGTTTCATAACTAAAACTGAGGCTAAAGCTAATCTTTGACGAACCCCCTTACTAAGATAGAATGTGGATTTATACATTTCTTCAAATTTTTTAAGCTCTAGAAGTTTAATAATTTCAGAATAACGAAGTTTAATTTCATCTTGAGGAAATTTGAGATTTTTTAAGCCAAATTCAATTTCTTCTCGGATTGTATTCTTAAAAAGCTGATGATCAGGATTTTGATAACAATATCCTATAATCTGAGACACATCAGAAATGGTATATTCTGTAATAGGTTTCCTGTTTAAATAAACATCACCTACTTGTGGTTTTAAAATTCCATTAAAATGTTTTATTAGTGTTGTTTTGCCAGATCCATTTTTTCCTATAATTGCCACAAAATCATTATGGTATATTGTTAAATTCATATCCTTCAAAGCCTGAGTTAAATTAGGATAGGTAAAACTTAGATTAGAGATCTCTATTATTGGCTCTTTTTCTATAGATTTGTAATTAGTGGTTAAAATTTTCTCTTCTCTTAGAATATCAATAAAATTGGTTGTTTGTGGATAATAAATCCCTAATTTTTGCAATAAATCTTTATGTTGAAGCATTTCATTTGGCTTACCATCAAACTTAATCTGCCCATCATTAAGAAGAATCACCCTACTACAAAATTGAAGTATTTTTTTAGTCTCATGACTTACTAATACAATTGTTAATTGGAATTCTTTTCTAATCTTTTCTAATAATTCAAAAACTTCATATTTTCCTTGAGGATCTAAATCAGAGGTGGGTTCGTCTAGAATGAGAATTTCAGGCCTCATAGCCATTATTGAAGCAATCGCTACACGCTGTTTTTGACCTCCTGAGAGTTCTTCTGGGGTTTTTTGTTCAAAACCTTCTAGCCCTACAACGCTCAAAGCCCATTGAATACGTTGTTTAATTGTACTACGGTCAAGACTTAAACTTTCTAAACCTATAGCGATTTCATCTTCTACAGTCATCATAATAAATTGTGTTTCTGGATCTTGAAATACTAAGCCAGCTCGTACTGCTAATTCTGCCATTTTTGTTTTACTGGTATCTATTCCTAAAATTTTAACAAATCCTTTAATCCATCCACGAGTTTTAAGAGGTATAAGTCCATTAATACATGCACATAAAGTTGATTTACCTGCTCCTGTTGGTCCCATTATCCCAACAAATTCTCCTCTATTTATTTTAAAATTAATTGATTTTAGAACCAGATCTTTAGAAGCTTTATATTTCCATGAAAAATCATTAAATTCAATTATAGGCTCCATTTTTCAATCATACAAAAATTCCTATAATTAAAGATATTATACTAGAATTTATTAATCTCAAATATAAAGAGAATGAGAAAAGTAAGAGTATTCCAATTAAAATTGCATAATCTTTTTTTTTAAAAGGAAAATAATGATATCGTGTTCTATTTTTTGAGCGTATTGGAATTCCACGCGATTCAATTGATGCCGACATTTCTCCCGTTCGTTTAAACATTAATATTATTAATGCAATAAAAATTGATATAAAATTTTTTATTTTTTTTAAAATAGAGATGTGTTCAAATTCAACTCCACGAGTCATCATAGCTTCCTTGACAATTGAATATTCTTGTTGAAACATAGAAAGACCTCTAAAAGTCAGACTTATCACCAAACATACTGAAAACGGTATTTTTGCTGAGCGTAAACCATGAATTAAATCTCTATCAGATGTAGAAATAAAGAAAAATAACATTAAAAAAAACATAGTAATAATTCTAAGTGAAGTACGTCCTGCTTGTAATAATTGTTGATCTGTTATTCTGATAGGCCATAACCAATAATCAGTCTGGAAAATAACATTACCTTTTCCTTGATAAAAAGGAAGAAAACACCATACTATGAAAATTGATAAATTTGCAAATAAAAAGATTATTATAAATTTTTTAAAAGCTTTAGTAAATAGAGGAACCTTTAATAAAATAATTAAAATAAGAACAAATAGAAGTAGAATTAAGATATCAAATATTTCATGAAAAATAAATACAATAATGCTTAAACCAAATACTAATAATATTTTTGTAATAGGATGTAATTTTGTTAAAAAAGAGTTAGAAGGAATATAAGAAAAAAAAGTTTTAGATAAAGTTGAGATTATTTTCACCTCAGAAATTTACCACAACCACTTTTCTACGAAAAAAGAAGTTTCTTTTATTTTACCGGTTAGTGATACCATTAATGGAGTCGCTATTGCAGATAAAACAATCAAATCACCTGCAAACCAACCTAAAACACCAATCCAGAAAAATTCTGGAGGAACTATCCCAATAAAAACAATTCCTGAAATCCCAAATAATGCAGAAATGATTGCTGCTCCAAAAACACCAAACACCACATATAATAACCATGATAAATTTGGATGTATTAAAAACATATTTTCAAGTAGAACTACAGCAATTATCAAAGTCCAAAACCAAAGAGTTTCTAATCCTGGCACTGCTGTAGCAACAGCAGCAACTATAAGATCAATTACTAATAATCCAAGGATTATATACAAATCTCTTTTTCGTTTTAAATTTTTTCCAAGATCTACATCAGCTTTAAATAACCTGAATGCTAAGAGAGGGACTAATCCTTCAAAAAAATCTGCGAGTGACCAATAAAAACTCCATACCCCAAAACCACTTACAAAGCCAAGAATTAAGCATGAAAGATAACCTGCTAAACATCCCCAAAGTCCTAGCCATAAGCTCAAGGGAACATAAATAGCAGCAGCTATATATAAACCAGATACGCCCGGAAAAGGTGCTACTGGTGCACCAATTACGGCCCATATCGCTAATATTGTAGCGACGCCAGTAGCAAGAGCAGTAACGACTAGATGTTGCCATGTAACTTTAATTTTTACTTCTTTCATTTCACTCATGTTTTCCTACCTATTAAATTAATTTTAAAATTTTATGATAAACCAATTTCTATATTTTTTTAATATATTTCGATTAAATTTCATGTGAAGATTAAACACTTTTATATTTAAACTTTAATAAAAAAAACTTATTATTATAATAACATTAAAATAAAACTTATCCAAACTAGATAATTGCTAATATCTCTAATAACTGAAGGATCTGCATTTTCATTAATAGCTATACCAGCAATGGGGTATAGTCAAAAGCTTACGAGAACCAATTCTCCACGAATATAGGTGTTTCTTTCATTTTTCCTGTTAAATAAACCATCATAAGAGTTGTTATTGCAGATGTTACAATTAAATCGCTAGCAAATAATCCAATTACTCCTACCCCGAAGGCATCCCAGCTTATAATCCCAAAGGCTATTTGAACAGCATTTTTTATTAATGCTGGACCAATTGCTGCACCAAATATCCCAAAAACAATGTAAAGTAGCCATGATTTGGATGGATTTAAGAGATACATACCAAATATTAGAACTATAGCAACTATTAGTGTAATTAACCATAGTATTTCTAAGCCAGGTATAGCAGTAGCAATTGCAGCTAATATTAGATTTACTACTAGGACGCCAAGTAGAATATATAATTCATTTTTTCTTTTTAAATCTGCTCCAATATCTACATCTGCTTTAAATAACCTAAAAGCTATTAAGGGAATCAACCCTTTTATAAAATCAGCTAATGACCAAATGAATACAACGTGGGGAACAAAAGGCACAACTAAAATTCCAAAAATCACGCATGAGAAATATCCAACAATACACCCCCATATACCTAACCATAAACTCAGGGGAACATAAATACCTGCAGCTAAATATAAACCCAAAACTCCAGGAAATGGCGCTACTTGAGCCCATATCACCGTATAAATTGCCAATAATGCGACAGCTCCTGTAGCAAGTGCGGTAACTACTAAATGTTCCCACGTGAATCCTGATTTTATTTCTTCCATTTCACTCATTTTTTCTACCTTTTAAATTATTTTTAAAGTGTTTCAATAAATAAAGTTTGAATTGCATGTGAAGATTAAACATTTTTATATTTAAAGTTTAATGGCAAGAACTTATTATTATAATAACTTTCAGATAAACCTTGTCTTTATTGGAACCAATTTAAATCTTTAAGAATTATATTGAGCCTATTCTCCATGTATTTGTACATATACTCTTCGATTTCGAGGGCCGTCATACTCCGCAAACATTATTCCTTGCCATGTACCGAGCATTAGTCGATTTTCATGAATCAATAGTTCAATAGAATGCCCTGTTAGCGAACACTTGATATGAGCATCAGAATTTCCTTCTCCATGTTTATAGGAATATCCCAATCCTCCACCCCTTGGAATTAACTTATTTAAATAATTACTAATATCTCTAATGACAGAGGGATCTGCATTTTCATTAATAGTTATACCTGCAGTGGTATGAGGGACGAATACTCGACACACACCCTCCTTTATATTGCATTTTCTAACAATATTACTAATCTCGCTCGTAATATCTAATATAATCTCTCTTTCTGGAGTTTTAACTCTAATTTCATTAAATTCTATCATTAAATCACCAAGAAATATTTAATTTGTAAATATTTAAAATAGTTATCTAATCATCAAAAGATCCATGTTTTCCTTTTCCTTGAGAGAATGTTTTACTTCCAGCTAAATATTCCTTGCTTTCTAAGGTTTTTAAACCAAATTCGAATTCTTTTATCATAGCTTCTTTTATACCTAATCCAAACTGAGTATATGTAGACATACGATCATTTTTCATACAAACTTGTGGAAAGGATGCTAAATCTTTGGCTAATTTCTCTGCTTCGAGTTTTGATTGCCCGATATCAACAATGCGGTTTATAAGACCCCAATCATAAGCTTCTTGGGCAGAAACTGGACGTCCAGTGAGGATCATATCCATCGCTCTACTTAATCCAATTAATCTTGGAAGTCGTACAGTACCTCCATCAATAAGAGGGACTCCAAATCGGCGATTAAAAACTCCGAAAATAGCATCTTTTTCAGCAACACGCATATCACACCAGAGTGCTAGTTCAAGTCCTCCCGCAACTGCATATCCTGCTACCGCAGCAATTATAGGTTTAGATAACAACATTCTACTTGGCCCCATTGGACCATCTCCTTCTCTATCAATCCGATTTCCTTGATCCTTCGCAATAGTTTTTAAATTTGCTCCAGAACAAAATGTTCCATTTGCCCCCCATAAAACTCCGACTAATGCATTTTCATCTTCTTCAAAATCCCGGAAAGTGTTAGCAATTTCCGATGCTGTAGGACCATCTACAGCATTTTTTACTTGAGGATTATCAATTATTACAGTATAAACAGGATAATTTTTCTCTATATAAATTGGCATAAAAGAAGATAGGAATAAAATAAATAAATAATTTAAAAAAAATTATTTCTGATCTTTTAAATAAGGATTCATTTCAACCATAGTGCTGGTTCGAACTAAAGCTGCCTTGAGAAATTGAAATCCTATATCGTACGTCGATCCATCACCTCCAATATGTATGATATAAGGTACTTCCCCATTAAAATCACCTTTAGCTTTTCGAATTTTATAAGCTGTGCTTATGGCTTCTGCAACTGTAGCACCTGACTCAAATAAATGATGAACCCAGGGCACACGCCATGAACTAACATTATCTTTAGAGGTGGACACTTCTGAACACGATGTATTATTTACGTATATAATATTATTATCAGCAACTTGAGTTGCGGCTGTCGCCATTTGATTTAAAACCATCCCAGCTCCACATCCAGGACAAAGGCCGTGTCCGGGAAATAAATGTGTCTGTGGTTCTAAAGTTTTTCGATTTACTCTATAAATATCAATAGGTTTTTCTGCCCCAAATGTATCAATTAATCCTTTTAACTTCTTATTTCTTTGTTCTGTATAATATATAATTTCATCAATTTCTTTTTCCATGAATTTTGGTTTAAATAAGTGTCTGAACCGTCCCATTGATCTCAAATATTCCACAAATTTATCTTTATCAATATCTAATCCTCTATAATATGAGAATGTTGGAATACCATCCCTTACACGAATAGTATATAGCGGCCAATACCCACAATCAGTTGCCAATTTCGATATTTTAACAGCATCTTCAGCAGCGTGTCTCCATCCTCTCATGCAATCAGAGTAAGCTTGAATAAATGAAGAACCATTCGTTTTTAATGCTTCTACCATTTTACCCATAAAATCATTAGGATAAGCAGGATTAACTGTTGCTAAAAATAATGAGTTTGAACCATAAAAGGCAAAAGGCGTTACTAAATCTTGCTTGACTCCAACCTTTCCAGGTATTTTTTCTCCAGCTGGACCTGTTGTAGTGGATGCATATGGTGGTGTTCCGCCACTTTCTTGAATACCAGTATTCATGAATGCTTCATTGTCATAATTAAAAAACAAAACATTAGATTTTCCTTCTACTGTTAATAAATCATCCAATTTAATAATATTTCTTTCTGGTTGAGACATTTATAGATCTACCCCCAAAATTTTATCTTTTGTTTCTCTTACACCTAAATAAGAATAAAGAGGTCCTTTCATATCTGTTACTGACTCCATTTTCTTTTTTGCGATATCAAATTCATCTCGAGTGACATCCCGACCTCCTAAACCCACTACAAAACTCCTAAACAGGGTTCCAAGTGGATATAATGCTGAAGCAATGGTCATTGAAAATGGAGGTAAAAGTCCATTTAGAGAATCTGATTTTTCTAATATAATTAGTTTCTCAATATTGTGTTCTTGTACTATTTTTTGTAAATCTTCATAAGGAAATGGTCTATAAGAACGAATTTTAATTAAACCTACATCTTTATTCTTTGTCATCCAGCTGATTATGTTTCCACACATAGACCCCATTGTAAGAAATGCCGTTTTAGAAGAATTTTCTAAGTTGAAAGTTTCAATTAAATCATATTTCCGTCCTGTAGCATTAGCAAAATCTTTAAAGCATTTTTTCATTATCCCTAATACTGGCTTTTTATCTTCTTCCAGTCTTCTTCTACCCTCCATAAAATAGTCGGGAGTTACAATTCCTCCCCAAGTACCAGGTTTTTCAGGAGTAATGTGGTGCCTAGGCTTTTTTGGAGTTAATTTTCTAACAACTTCATCGGGGATAAGAGTTAGCTTTTGTACAGAATGAGAAATAATAAACCCATCATGTATGAACATTGTTGGAAAAAGAGAATCTTCTGAAATCATGACTGATAAAATAGCTGCATCATAAGTTTCTTGTACATTTTCAGATACAATACAATTCCATCCTAATTCAGAATTAGTTTGTGTGAATTCCCAACTATTCCAAATTGATAAATTGGGAGAATTAAACGCTCTTGCTGAAATCATCATGGTTAATGGTACTCGCCATCCTACAGCCATAGGTAACGCTTCGGTCATTAATAGATAACCCTGAGAAGCTGTAGCTGTAAAAGCCCTAGCCCCCGCTGCGCAAGCAGCAGTTGAATAACTTATTGCTGCTAATTCAGATTCAACATTTACAAACGCTGCTTTTAATCTACCATGATGAACAACATCAGATAATCCCTCAACTGATTGGGTTTGAGGAGTGATTGGAAAAGCACAAATAACATCTGGATCTGTTTGGGTTACACCTCCAGCAACCGCATAATTACCAATCATAGTAGTTTCGATAGGTTCTTTAATTTCCTTGAAAAAAATACGCATTGGTTCTATACTCATTGATTTATTCACCTCCTTGTTCTTCAGGCGCAGCACAAGATGCTGGACCTTGTTTCAATTGTTTACTTATAGCTTCAACCGGGCAAATATTTATACAATTCTGACAAGATTTACAATGAAAATTATCAATTCCTGCCATATGCCACAATCCATCTTCTCCTTTTACCCTAAGTATGGCAAAGTCTGGGCAGATATACCAACATTGAGCACAATCAGTACATTTTTCCTTATCCCAAATTATTTCCCATTCTCCCCAAGATCCTGTCATAATTTGGGAACTTCCAAATGGAATAACATCTTCGTCGCAATACCATACTCCTGCCTTATCTACTTCTTTATACCCTGGCAAACCTGGTTTTACCTGTTGCCAGGGCACTTTCGTATCTAAAGAAAAATCAATATTAATTCCGAGATCATATACACATGTTTCCTCGATTGCTTGTTTTATAGCTTGAATATTTTTTCCTGCAATTTCTCCTTTGAATCTTCTCATAATGGCATCAGATAATTCATCTACAGTAAAGAGATGAGAAACTCGAATTAAAGCACCTAAAATTATTGTATTTGTAATATTTCTTCCTATAATATCTAATGCTATTCTCGTAGCATCAATCGTTGCGATATTGATATCATTCCTACCTACCACATCTTGAAGAGAAACTTGATCCATGACAGTATTTACAATTAACCAACCCCCTTTAGGCATGCCGGCAGTTACATCAATTTCACCTAATAGCGAGGGATCTAATACAGAAACAAAATGAGGACCATACACCTGTTCATTAGTTCTCACTAAATCTTCATTTGAAGAAAGTCTCACATAACTTTCAGTTGGAGAACCCATTCTTTCAGCACCAAAAAGAGGTTGACATACACCATAACCGTAAAAGGCTTCCACACATAAGTTAGAAGCTGTGACGCCACCTTGTCCTCCCCTTGCATGAAATCGAAGATTTATAACATCACTTTTTAAAACTTCCTTAATTTGTTCTGGAGTTAACATTTCAAACAAAATTTTAATTATTTTTTTAGATAATCAATTTCGATAAAATAAATCTTAGGATAAAATTTAAGTTATGTACAATATTTCTTAAAACTTTCCTAGATTTAATTTATAAAAAATAGCTTAGAAAAATCAGAAAAAGATGAGATTAATTGTATTCATTATTAAACTTGTCGATAACGTTTACACATAAATAGAGTATGTTTTTAATTCCTTCTTTAGAAATTAAGTTCATGTCATCTTTCTTAGTATGTACAAATTTCAATCCCGGTTGAGAACCAAGCCAACAAGCTTCAAATCCTTCTTGAACAATTGGCATATAATCAGACCAAACTCCAGTAGGGGCATATATATCTTTTATTCTAATTTTTAAGTCTTTAGCACTTTCTAGAAACAATTTATTTAATTTTTTAGAAGAAATTTTTCGTGGAATACCATAAGAACTTATTAATCTAATTAGTTCTGAACCTCCAATGAAATCTAAATTAATAAAAAAAGTTGAGTTTTTGTCAAATTTATCTTTAAAATTTTGAATAAAATGAATTGCCCCTCCTAAGTTTAGCTCCTCTGAACCGGTACTTAAAAACATTAAGTCAATGTTGTTAACTTGATTTTTTTTATAATATCTTGCAAGTTCTATTAACATACCAACCGCTGCTGCATTATCGAATGCACCAGAAGAGTTATTGCCAGTCTTGTTAAAATAGTTAAATGCTCCAATTATGGCAATAATTATACAAATATCTAATAAAATATTGTTTAAAATTGGTAAATTAAAATTAATTAAAAGCTTAAGAAGGCTTAAAATAAAATATAACAAATAAAGAATAAGAGAACCAAAAACAAATATTACAAATATCATAATTCGTGTCGATGGTGAAAATGTTTGAGATTTAGAATCCCAATGCCCCATAAATATTACTTTACAATTAGAATTCTTACTTTTCAGATTAACATAAATATTTTCTGTTTCATAATTATATTTCGGATTTTTGGATAATTTAATTTCGGTTGAAACACTTACGCTTAGTGCTTTAAATGAAACGAAGACTTCAAGAACAACTAAAATGAGTGTTATTATCGGAGATATATAGAATGATAATGCTAATAGAATCAATCCTGATCCAAGTATTGAAAAAATATATCTTGAGAAAATCCAGTTATGAAAGGAGGTCTTAAACTTTTGTTGGCTAATTGAATTATATCCTGCTTTTCTAAATTCGTCTAATACAATTTTGATAGCTTTTTTTTCCCCTTCTGAACTAATTAACCGAGGGAATGCAAGTTTTTCTGTAATCCGATAAGCATTATTAACATTAAGATCTTTTTCAGGATTTATTTCTTCTAATTTTTTAATTTCTGATTCGTGAGCACTCATTTTTGATTTTAAAATCATATCCTTTTATTATTTAATAAATATTTAAACCACTCGATTGGAAGATCACTTTTCACCTTTGCCAGAAACTCGTGAATTTTTAAGATGCCATAGTTAGAAATAATTCCAGTGATATAAATAGGAGGGGTCACATCAAAATAATAATTATGTATTTCTAAAGATGTATTTTTTATTTCTTTATCATAAATTTCTTCTATAGGCTTCCTTTCAATCATAATTTCTTTGCCGAAATGACTCTTTAGGTTATACTTCAGAGAATCTGCAACTGCATAAACATCAATATTCCTTGAATCCGCTAACACAGCTAAAGGATATGTGCCAATCTTATTTATAATCGAACCATCTTCTAAGATACTATCAACTCCAATTAACACTAAATTGATTTGATCAATAAATTTTCCCATTGCAGCATCGACTATAAGGTGCGTTTTAAAATATGTGGATAAAATTTCAGCAGCCTTGTGTCCCTCAAGAAGTGGTCTTGATTCTAACACATATATCTCAAGGTTAAAATCTTTATTCTGCAGCAATAGATTGATAATCGTTGAGCTATATGATATTAGCACTACTTTCAGTGGAATTTTCTTATTTTCTTTTAAAAAAGTTTGAAAAGCTAACTCTAAAGATTCTTTAATTTTTTCTCTATAGATATAAAACTGGTTCAATCTATCTTCCATAATAAATTTATTTACTTCTCCTAAATCGTGAATAAGATATCCTATTGTATTGATAAGAGGAGCCATACTTGGGCGAGTATCAATTATTCGTTTTGATAAGTTAAAAATTTCGTCTCTGATGTCTTTATGTGGATCGCGGGTCAGTCTAAGTTGAAATTTAATTATTTCAAGAGTTTTATCAATAAACTCATTAGCACCAGAGGTGTTATCATCTCTTAAATCTCTTAGTAAATCTTGAATTTTTTGAATTACCAACCTAATTCTCCTTTACGTAATTTTTAAATTCTTGCCAATAATATTTGGATTCAACAAGCCTACCTTAAAAATACGAACGATTAATAAAAATTCTTAAATACTCGACAGATTGCTAAGGCAATCCAAAGAGGAAGATCTTTATCTTTAGTCTTTAACAATTTTAAATCCCATAAACCGTTTTCTAATTGTCTATTCTTTAATGTATTAAGTGCTAAATCAATTTGAGGGTTAGAAGAAGTGAAACCTAAATTCGAGAGTGTATCAAGTGAAGATATAATATCCGTAAACCAAAAGGGGAATGATACCCTGAACCAATAATCCACTGCCTTACGATCAGGATATTTATCAGGTTTAAAGAATCTTGAAGCTAAAAGTTCTCCTGCCAATTTCGCTTCTTCCAAATTTCGATACTTAGGATGTGCAGAAAAAGCCCTTAACACTACCCCAGTTATCATATGAGAGAAGGGTTTTACTCTGTTTGGTTCTAATGGTTCAGGATCATTCATTACATCTGACCATTTCGCATTATTAGTTCTTATTGGCACAGCCCATCCCCCATCATCTTGTCTCACTGATAATAGCCATTTAAATCCTTTTTCTATTAGTGGCTCATCCCCATATCCTGCTTTAATTAAAAGTTCTATTATACCAGCAGTATAATTTGGGGAATATTGATTACCATATATCCCTCTAAAATCACCTTCTTCAGTTTGAAATGAAAATAAGAATTCAACTGCTTTTTGAATCGCTTGATGCTGATAATTAAAACCATACTTTTCAATAAGGAAACCTAATTTTCTATAAGTTTCTAATTGATTATAGTTTTCTTGCGTCCTTAAATCTTTTTTACTACTGGGGTATTTCCATGAACCATTATTATGTTGTTTTTTAAGTATTTTTTGAACTTCAGGTAATTCCCATAATAAATCTATTGATCCTACAACCTCTTCTAAAAGATCTCTTTTTAGAAAATAATGTAATGCTTTATTTTCTGTTGAAATAAGGGGAGGGATAGGATCGAAATTCAGTTGGGTTTTCCAAGCCAACATAATCATTTTACTCCATTATTTTCGATAAAATTTTGAAACCTACTAATTGTTAACTCCCTTTTTTTATTGATTAGGAACTGATTTTACTGATAACATTACAAATTCTAACATTATTCCATCTATATATTTTTAAACGTTGTGTTAATTTATTCTTAAGAATTATTTTTAATAAGTTCTTAAAAAGTGAATTAAAGATCTTGATTTTATTGAATTTTATGTTATCATGTGAAATAATAAGAATAATAAAATAAAAAAAAAATGATATTATTTATTAGTTATTAATTCTAGGCAAATGTAAATTCCCACCAATAATCTGCAGGGAGTATATGGTCAGCGTGATTGCTTACTATTAAGACTTGTGTACGTCGTGATTTAACGGGAGTTACTTGAATTCCGGTTATTTCTCCAGATTGTGTAACGGAATCCATTACCATATGTACT
>CAZBNW010000076.1:0-12788 GCA_964493385.1 uncultured archaeon
GAAGAAGCTGAATTTGAAGATGAAGATGATATGGATGAATTCTAATTAAGTTCTTCTTTCTCTATTTATTATTTATTAGTTTGTTAATAGATTTATTAAAAATATCAGTAAACTAATTTACTCTTAATCTATTAAAGTTTAGTTCCATCATGTTTGTTAGACTGTAAATATTTAGGTTTAAAATTAGAGAATTTTCTGGTCGTCTTTAACATGTTTGACTTAATCAAACGATATCCTTGGCTCCCCTCATTAGAAGAGTGTTATTCTGATATATCATCAAAAAATCCTATAGAATTTATTCATGAAATCTTTACATCAGAAAAAGTTGAACTTTTAAAAACAAGAATTCTAAATATTTTCAATGCTGCTTTTGAAAATATTGAATTAATTCAGGATTATACTGCAGATGATATTAATATTTACCTATATATAATTCTAAGAATTCTCTTATATGTTTTAGATAATAAATCAATTTCAAATAGGATTGCAAATCTTTATTCTAAAACTACTTATAATGAATTGAATGAAGATAGGGACTATAATTTATTTAAAATTTACCAAGATTTAAATTTAGAAGTTATATATGAAGAAGAATCAATCATTTATAAAAAGAGAGTAATAAAAGACCAAGAGGAAATTTTTAAAACTAATTTCAAAATATTTTATATTGATTATTTAAAACTAGCATCAAATTTAAAGGATCCATACCGAAAGTTAGTCAATAATGCTCTATTTGAAGGGTATGTGTATGTAGAGCCTAAAAACCTTAATAGACTAATTCAAGAGTATGTAAGGATAAAATTCTTAACTCAAAAAAATAAAGGTCCCGAAAGATTGAATGAACTTAAAGAAGAATTATTTAAAAACCCAGAGTTTAAAGATATGTTTAATGAAATTAAAAATCTTTGGGAGAAAAAGAAAGAAGATTTTGAATATGCACAAGATATTAAATATAAGAGAGGAAAAGATATGTTAAAAACTTTTCCTCCTTGTATAGAAGAAATACTCTCTAAAGCAAAAGAAGGTCAGAATTTAATACATACAGAGAGACTTTATATTTTATGGTTTTTAAATGCGCTTGAATATCCTGAGGATGAAATAATTAATGTATTTTCAACACTACCTGATTTTGATAGAGAAAAAACAGAATATCAAGTAAAATATGCTATGAAAAAAGGATATACCCCCTATTCCTGTAAGTCTTTAAAATCATATAATTTATGTAAGGCAATTGAGAAGAAAGATGAATTATGTTTAAAAGGGTATTATTCAAAAACACAGGAAAAACAGCAAGAGATACTTCATCCTCTAAGATATGTAGAGGTTATGGAGTATCGCAATTCCAGAAATTTAAGGAATTCTAAAAAAAATGTAAAGAAACAAAATGAAAGATCTTGAGTATCTAAAGCGTTTGTTTAAGGCTTATTACAAGGAGAAGCCCTCTGAAATACCAGTTGTTAACGATTTTGATCACAGAGAGTTTGGATTCATTCCATGGGATACAAAAGTATTTATGAATCGACACATGAGTTTTACTAATATAGATAGTCTAGTAAAATTCTTAATAAACAATGGACCTAAGCATGTATATTCAAGTGGAGCACTTTATATACAACCAGAAAATCAGGAAATGAAGAATAAAGAGTATTATGGGTGTGACTTTATAATAGACATTGATGTAGATCATTTCTATACACCATGTAAGGATGATCATGATATTTGGTATTGTAAAGAATGTGGAAATAACGGAAGAGGTATGCCAGAAAAATGCCCGGATTGTGGTAAATCTAAATTTAAAACATTAAACTGGATTTGCAAGGAATGTTTAAACGTTGCTAAAAATGAGATAATTAAGTTAATTTATGATTTTTTGTTGCCCGATTTTGATATTAGTATTAAAGATATAAAGATTGCTTTTTCTGGGCATAGGGGGTATCATTTAAAAATCGAAAATGAAAAATTAAGGACATTATCTAGTGATGAACGCAGAGAAATCGTTGATTATATAACTGGAGAGAATATTTCTTTTGAGAATTTCGGCTTGCGAAGAATTGGGGAGAACATTTTTGGTTTTTCAAGAGAAACACTTGGATGGCCTCAAAAGATTCTTAGGAAAATTGAAGAGATATTAAGAAAACCTAATCTAGAAATAGAAACTTTGTTATCAGATAAAAAAAGATTTAACTTTAGTGGAAAAAAAATAGAGAATTTTCTAAACTATAAAGATGATTTCCTTAATACAATTAAAAATTATCAAAGGAATAATTGGACATTATTTGGCTTTAACCTAAATGATTGGAATAAATTCTTAGTACCTATAGTTGAAGAAATTGGAATTGAAGTTGACACACCCGTTACAATTGATATTCATCGACTTATTAGGTATCCAGGGTCCTTGCATGGCAAAACAGGATTTAGAGTTCAAGAATTAAATCCTAATGATCTTGAAGATTTTACACCCTTAGATGAGCAAACTGAGAAATTAGATCCAATTGTTTTTATAAGCAAAGTACAGACTATTCAAAAATTAGAAATAATTGAATTTAATGTACCAGAAACAAAAATAAAAGGTGAAAAATTTGGTCCTTATAAATTAGGTGATATAATCGAAGTCCCTCACCATATTGCTGTTTTTTTGTTATGTAAAGGAGTAGCTAAAATCATATAGTTAAAAAATTTAAACTCAAGAACACTTGTTTATTATATTAAACTGAAAAATTCGATATTTATGAATTTACAAACAGATTATAACAAACTTTATCAGCATTGGCTTGAAGAATTCCAACAAACAGATTTAACTGAGTTAACTCAAGAACAATTTAATAATTACAAAAATAGTTTGAATTTTATCAATGATTATCAAGAAGTAAAAAAGGATGAGTTTAAGGATCATATACTAAAGTCATATAAAGATAATATTAACTTTCTATTTAATGATTTTTTGAAGATTCGAGAAACTAAAATAATAAATTCTGCATTAGCACTTAAAGAAATTAATTTAAACAATGTACTTGAAGCAGAGAAATTGTTTTATCAAAATTTAGTAAGTTCTATTAAGGGATATAAAAAGGTAAAAGCAATCTCTCTATACGAAGCAGAAGAGGTATTCACGCTTGAAGATATTAATGAAACAAAAGTAGAAATAAAAGAAAGTATTACACAAGCTTCAGTATCGAATAAAGAAGAAGCGGTAATAATTTCTGAATCCAGTGTTGTATCTGATGAAGAAAGAATAGATTATACCCTTGTAAGATTTCTAAAAAAGACTCCTCCATTAGTAGGTGTTGATCTTATAAATTATGGACCTTTTGAAAAAGAAGACATCGCGAGTTTACCTCAAAAAAATGCAAGAATTCTTATATATGAAAAATTTGCAGAGGAAATCGAACTTTCTTAACCTTATTTAAACTTTTTATCAAATTCTTCTTTAAAATATTTTAACCGATATTTTGCATATTTATCCATTAAGGAAAATTTTGGCGGTCTTGGATTTATTAATTGACCGCCACAATAACGACATTTTGATTCAGGATTCTGTAATCCGTATCTGTTACACTCTTTACACTTTTGAAGGTATTTAGTCATTTTTAATATCATATAATATATCTATTAGTCTCGAATAAACTCAAAAGATCCATTATATTTTTCAGCGTTTTGTTCAATAACTTCTAAAGCATCAGATAAAATATTTTCTGCATCCAAATAATCCTTTGAAACGACTTCCAATCGATAAAAAGGGGCTGCTATATAATAAATATTAATGTTCCTCGTTTCTTTCTGCTCAATTATTTTTAAAGCTTCTACTAATGATTCCTTAATTTGGTCTATCCCGTTTTCAGAAGTAAATGAGAGTTTTACCTTGCCAGATATACTCACCGTTGAGATTTTTACATTTTCATCAATTATCTTTAATAACGCACTTTTAACTTCATCTGACATATTATCTAATTCTGAAAGTAATTCTTCTCCATTTTCTTTAAGCCCTTCAATTGCTTCTTGATAAGTATCAAAATACTCTAATACTGGAAAACCAATTAATTCATAAGCCTTATCAAGCACCATATCAATACCCTCTGTTTCTGTAAGAAATTGTAATAAATTCTCAAATTTTAGAGCATATTTCCATTCCTTTAATCGGTTCTCTCTTTGAGCAGAATTAACCCTTCTTAATGATAAATCGACATGTCCTTTAAGGGAATCAACCCTTAATACACGTAGTATGACTCTTTGACCAATACGAACATAATTACGTATATTTTTAATCCACCGTGAACTTATTTCTGATATATGTATCATCCCTCTGGCACACTCTTCAGAATCCAATCCCTCAAAATCAATTAAATCAACATAGACATATTGATTTTGAATCTCTGTTACTTTTGCAATTACAAATTCGCCTTCCCTTGGGAACTTTGTTCTACTTTTTACCATTGTATTGATAAGACTATAATTTATTATTTAATTTTTATAAATTCTTAATTTTATTTAACGATCTATAATTTTTTATTTTTTTTATCTTTCAAATACAAAAGACATATGATAAGTGAATCAAAAAATTCCTAATTGGTTTATTCATAATAAGTGGGCTAAAAAAGCCGGAATTAAAAAAAATATAGCAAATATGGTAAATAGAGTCTTAGATTATGGTTTTAATTGGACTTTATACCAAAAAGATGGTGTAGAATTTGAAAATAACAATGATAGTATAATTTTTCAACAGCTAAGGTATTTTAATGAAAAAGATAAAAATAAGAAAGGATATATAAAAGCTCTTTATTTGCATCATCTCTTGGATTTTTTTAAAGAAACTTACATTAATATTTATGACATTAATCTGGTTTTTGAAAAGTTTATACAAGATAAAGTTATTGTTGAAATATATGATTCTCAAGGTAATAAAACAAATTTCCAAGAAGAATTAAATGAAGTTTTCATATTATTAAGAGAAAATAAAGAGGAATTATTTGATGATTTAAAAACCTAAACATGAAAAAATTAAAAAAATATTATAAAAGAATATATTGATAACTCTTTTTTTAAGGTTTAAGCAACCCAATCAATTTCTAATTCTTCAAGTTTAGCTCGTGTAGGGATGCCATTCTCATCCCAGCCCATTATTTGGTAATATGTATTTATCGCATTTTTAAGTTTATCCGGGGCAATTGCTGTCTCAGACAGAGCACCTGAAGTATGTGGTTCGAAAAATCTCTCAGGTAACCAATCATCATTTTTGGGTAACCCTTCTCTAATATTAAAAACTCTTGCCATATTCGAAATCCTTTCTCCTGCTTTCATTAAATCCCATATTGAAGTATTCCAGCCTGTTACTGCTTGAACTAACTCAGTAAGATGATTATAGCGCCAAAAAACAAAATAGCACATCAATAGTGCGTTATATAAATAACGCCAATTCGTATAGTAAACTACTGCTCGTACTTTCTTTGGACCTAAATCATCCAGCTCTAAAGGTTCTAAAATTCCTATAGGACCATGATACGCCATAACCCTATTATGAGCAATTGTATAATCATCCAAATTAGTCATATGTTCTGCTCCCGTGGGTGAAATTGCAAAACCAAGTCCCAATCCCTGTTTAAGGCGAGGTTCATGCATCGGAATCTCAACCCCCTTTACATGCATAGCGAATTTATCTGATCCATTTTTTATCTTATCAGCAGCTCGTTTAACACCTTCTGCTAATATGTCACCTAAACCATCGCGTTCACCAATCATTTTAACCATTTGAACCATTGCTTCAGAGTTTCCAAAGTTTAATTTAATACCATCAGTATCTTTATCTGTTAAAATTCCTCTTTCATAACACTCCATCGCGAAACCAATAGAAACCCCAGTTGAGATTGTGTCTAACGAATATTTGTTGCAAATTTCATTCGCTTTACATACTGCTGCCACATCATCAACTCCACAATTGGAACCTAATGCACCTAGAGTTTCATATTCCGGTCCTCCATAGATAGAATCAACATTCCAAGGATCCCCAATTTTAATAACTTTTTTACAACGAATAGAACAAGCAAAACATCCATCCTTCTCAAGCCCTAGTGTTTCTTTGAAGGTTCTAGGATCTAATACTTTCGCATTTGAAAATCCACCATCCCTGAAATTTCGAAATGAAAGATTACCAGATGATGCAGCGTCTTCCATCCAATCTCCTCCCGTACCAAATTCAAAATAACTTGCATTTCTTTTCTGAATCTTTTCATTAAATAACCTTAATAACTCTTTCAATTTATCTTTATCTGCTGCTTCCTGCTTTTGATTTCCCCTTACAGCTATGGCTTTTAATTTCTTAGATCCCATCACAGCACCCATTCCAGTGCGTCCAGCAGCATTCCTTAAGTCATTAATGATACAAGCATATCGTACTAACCGTTCTCCTCCAGGATCAATTGTGCTACACGGATATATTTATCACTCAATTCTTCACGAATTTTCTCTTGAACTTCACCAGTGATTTTACCCCAAAGGTGATTTGCAGCTCTTATTTCTGCCTCACCATCATGTATCCATAGATAAACTGGATTTTTTGATTTTCCTTCAAAAATAATTGCATCAAATCCAGCATGTTTCAATTCGGCGCCCCAATAACCCCCTACTTCTGCTTCACCAAAACCACCTGTTAAAGGTGACTTAGCACCAACACTGTTTCTACCTGTTCCAGGAATCGCAAACCCAGTTAATGGACCCGCAGCGAAAATTAATTTATTTTTAGGACTTAACGGGTCTATACCCTTTTGTAATTCCTTTAAGAGATAATAAGCTACAAATCCTTCTCCACCGATATATCTTCGGTTGAAAATATCATCAGGGTTTTCAATTGAGACTTTTTCTGTTGTTAAATTTACCCTTAGAATGTTATTAGTATATCCATTTACCATATGAAAACCTTATATTTTATATTTTTTCAATTGTTATTTAGTAAAATTTCAACTCACTTATATTTCTTATTTGAATCAAATTTCGGTTTACTAAAATCTGTTAGTTTTATTTTTTGTTTGAAATTTGAGGATTATTTTCAATATTTCTCAAACCTACACTTTTTCCTAAATTATCTCTAATTCATCTAAAACATCCACATATACCTAAAAAATAAGATTAAATATAGTAAAAATTATAAACTCATCAACATTTAAAATTAACATCTATTAAAAATTATATCAATTTTAAGATTAAATTATTAAGACATAAAAATTTGAGATTGATTTATTATGAGTAAGACTAAACCACATTTGAATTTAGTAATTATTGGGCACATAGATCACGGTAAATCGACAATGATGGGTGCCCTCCTCATCGAGACAGGGGCAGTGACTGATAGAGAAGCTCGTGAATTAGAAAAAATTGCAAAAGAATATGATAGAGACTCTTGGTCGTATGCTTTTGTTTTTGATAGATTAAAAGAAGAACGTCAACGAGGCATTACAATAGACCTTGCTTTTAGGAAATTTGAAACCCCTAATAGATATTTCACAATCATAGATGCACCAGGACACGCTGACTTTGTCAAAAACATGATTACTGGCGCAAGTCAAGCTGATGCTGCTATCTTAGTCGTTTCTGGAAAGAAGGGTGAAATGGAAGTTGGAATTGCTGCTAATGGACAAACTCGGGAACATGCTTATTTAGCACAAACTCTAGGTGTAAAACAAATAGTTGTAGCTGTGAATAAAGCTGATATTTATGATTATTCTGAGGAAAGGTTTAATGAATGTAAAGAAGCCGTTGGAGATCTTCTAAGCAGTATAGGCTTTAAATTGAAGGAGGTACCCTTCGTACCGACAAGTGGAATGGCAATGGAGAACTTATCAAGCAAGAGCGATAAAATGGCTTGGTATGATGGTCCTACCTTGATCGATGCGATTGATCAATTTGTCCTTCCTGAGAAACCCACTGGTAAACCTTTAAGACTTCCAATTCAAGATTCTTATAGTATTAAGGGAACAGGTGTTGTCCCTGTTGGTAGAGTAGAGACTGGAATTTTAAAGAAAGGGGACAAAATAGTTATTATGCCAACTGGTTTTGAAGGGGAGATTCGAAGCATAGAAATGCATCACGAAGAGATACCACAAGCCATTCCTGGAGACAATGTAGGGTTCAGTATTAGAGGTATTACGATGGCAGACGCAAGTAGAGGCGATTGTTTAGGACATCCTAGTGATCCCCCAACAGTTATTACTCCAAAAGGAAAATGGACAGGACAGATTATAGTTATTTGGCATCCTACTGCAATTGCACAAGGTTATACACCAGTAATTCATGCACACACAGCACAAGTAGCCGCAAAGTTTACAGGGTTACTTAAAAAATTAGACCAAAAGACAAGCGCTGTGATTGAGGATAACCCTAAATTCCTTAAGAAAAATGAAGCTGCTATCGTTGAGTTATCACCAATTAAGAAAATGTGTCTCGAGAAGTATGAAGTCATCCCAGAAATGGGTCGATTTGCTGTACGGGATATGGGCCGCACTGTGGCAGTAGGGATCGTAAAAGAAATAGTCACAGGGGCCTAAAAAGTTTACATTTTGATTTTTTTTATTCTCTATATTATATTCTTTGTTTTTTTAAAATTCTATTTTTAATTAGATTCAATTTTTTAAAGTTTCTATTTGAGAATTTTAATATTAAATGCATTCTCATAACAATATTTAGATATCATACCCATATTATTTTCTTTTTTGAAGCTTAATTTGCCTTTTCTACTTAACAAGGTTCTATTTAGAAAAGGTTGATTTAAAGTTCTTTCGACTAAAACAAAAATTTGTCTTTTAGGACATAATGGAGTTGGAAAATCTTCACTGTTAAGCTTACTTCAAGGTCGTAAAATAGCTAAAGAGAGAAATCCTACAGTTGGGTTAGAAATCGAAGATTCAGTCCTTAACGGAAAAAAGGTTAATATATGGGATTTTGGAGGTCAAGAACGGTTTAGATTCATGTGGCAAGACTTTTTAAGAGGAGCAGGCTTAACTGTTTTGGTTTGTGATTCTACAGAAGATAATATTAAAAAAACTATGGAAATTTACAATAAATTTTCACGTTATTTGAATACTAAAATCATTGCTATCGCAAATAAGCAAGATCTTCCCGAAGCGTTAAGTGCAAAAAAAGTTCAGAAGAAGTTAGGGATACCTACATATGGAATGTCAGCAATAAGATTGGATTTACGAGAGAGAATACGTGAAATTTTAGAATATGAAATGGAGACAGAATAATAAGAGATTAAACTTTTTAAAATAATTTTCCAATTAGGTGTGCTAATCTTACAGATTCTGGTAACTTGGAATCAATACAGACTTTTTCTAAGAGAGATTCTACATCTTTAATATTAATACCCTTACAATGGAAATATACTTTTGAGAAACCTCCTGCGGTATTAATTTCTGTTTCATATAAATTTCCTGCATCAACAATGCATCTCATCTTATTCTTAAATGTATCAGGAAATTTATGTTTAAGGGCATTCTTTACAGAGTCAAAATCTACTTCCCTTTCTGTTATAGCAATAATTGGTTTTTGTATTTCAGAATATATTTTGTTTATATTTATAAGATTAAATCCACCAAATGTTATAGTATGGGTTATAACATATTGGACATGTTTTTCATTTTTTTTTACTAATCTAATTATTTTTTCTGTAGCATCATCACCATCTATTATGATTTCATCTCGCATCACACTTACCATTCTTGTTCCTTGACAAATAACTCCGATTAATTGAGTATATTTACTCTCTGAGTGAAATTCAAAGGATGCATCATCAAATCCAATTGTTATAGGATTATCTTTCATCTTTTTAGTTCTCAGGTAAAAATTTTTTAATATAATTCAAAAGATTAGTAAATGCGCTGGCGGCGTTCTTAATTTCTTCGGTTCTGTTATAAAGATCTCCCGAAAGATTATCCACTAAAAAATCAATTATTTCTCTCAAAGTCATTTTATTACTAAGCCATACATAAGCTATTAAGGATTCAACAGTATCAGCAAGATCGTGAGCATTAGCTCTACTTTTCGCAAATTTTTTCATATTCGCATTTTTTAAGGCTATTTCTAAAATATTTTTACCTACTTTTTTTCCTGTTCTAACAATCTTGTTATTTGGATTATTATTCGTTAGAAAAATAGATTTTGCCACAGAATAAGTTACGTTTACAATTCCATCTCCAATTTTAGCCAATCCTTTGTCAGTTCCGATAATCTTTTGAGATTTATTAAGATTTAAATCTTTGATTAAAAACTCGTAATCCATTAAGATAAGTAGAATTAAGGCATCTTATAAAGTTTTCATAAAAAAAGAGAATAATGCTTTAAGTAAGTTTTTTAAATAATTTTTGAACCTCTACTACTTGTTCTCTTAGCGATTCAATACCCTTATTTAGAATATCTTTAATTTTAAATTTTTTTGAATTTTCAACACGTATAAAGATTTTTGGTAGTTCTATGCCTGTTACTTTATAAGCCGCTATATTAACACCTTCAACTTCCAATAAATGTTTGACAAGAATATTACAGAATCCATGTGATTGTCCCTCTACCATTAATTCATAATCATTTTCTCCTTGGCCTTTAATTAATCTTAGATTAAGGTATTTGTAATCAGGAAATCTAGCTTCTTCTTCTAGTTCAAACTCTAATTCTTCCTCTTCAATAGATTCTTCGGCTGATGGCGATATTGATTCAACTTCCTCTTTTTCTTCTAACTTGGGGTAAATATTCTCAATTTCTTCATCGTTTAAAAATTCATCCCCTAATTCATCAATTTCATCTATGTCCTTATCTTCTGTTTTAACTGCTTTTTTTTTTGCCATTATTCTAACTCCTATTGAATAGGATTTGATAATCTTAATAAAGAATATATAAAATCAAATAAATTTTTTATGGTTTTATACAAAAAACCTGATTTCTCACAAATAGCGATTCGCTAAATCTTTTAATCTTTCGGTAGCTAAATATTGAAGATCTTTTGAACCGAAAAGCGTGACTTTTATGCTTTTTCCCTCAACAGAAACATTTAGATTAAGGTAATTCACTTTTTTCTGAACATTTTCAAGAAATTTAATTACATTATCCAATGAACCACTATTATTATAGAAATGAATTACTTTTTTCCCAACTTTTCTCAATAATAGACACTTTTTCTGTCTCTAATTAAAAAATAGAATTAAAATCTTAAATTATTAGTTACATTTCCATAATCATCGGCTAGTTTTCTTGTTTCTTGGTTTCCACATCTATTACATCGCAGCTTATTATACCCAATTTTAGTAAGTAAGTCTCCACAGATTACGCAATCGGCATAAATAACTCCAAGGTGTTTACCAGCAGTGCTTAATTTATACTCGTTATAATTCTGTGCTACTACTCGAGCGCGTATTATATCTGTTATTTGAAAAACGTCATGGATTTTATCAACATATCTATCTGAAATCTGCGATACATGAATATTACCAAAATAACTTGAATTAAAATGTATTTTTTTATTAATTGTATAAAAGTTAATTCCAACAGAATATTGGCGTAGGAAAAGAATAGCTCCAATAACAATATCCCCAATTTTAACAATCTTACGATCTTTCTCTTGATGTGTACTGATTTCAATTTTTCTTTCTATAGTATTAATAGTAATCAAACCTGTTTTACTCGCAAAAATTTGTCCATCTTTAGTAAATGTGGATTGTTTATCAGGAAGGAATTCCTCAACTACTCCAATATATTCACCAGTTAGGACTATATCCTTATCGTTTAGAGATTTCTTACTCAATGATATCAACAATAGTTTTTTAATTTCTTAACTCTCTAATTTAAGTAAATAGTATTAAATAAGATAAATAAATTTGATGTATTAATTTTAAAAGAGTAAACATTTTTTCGGATGAAAATTAACAAAAAAGAATTAATTTCTATTATTCAAAACACCGAAACATTCACTAATCCTAAAATAGAATTAGAACAATATTGTATTGATGCAAGGTGTGCTGTTGATATTATTTATTATGCAGGTTTTGAATTTAATGATATTAATGAAGCAATTGTAATTGATTTGGGCGCTGGAACAGGAAGATTGTCCATCGCTAGTGCATATTTTAATCCTACACATGTTCTAAGTGTCGATATCGATATGATCGCTTTAAATATTTTAAGAAAAAATATTCTTACTCTTCATTTGGATCAAGTTGTTTTTCCAGTATGCGCCGATATTGAATATTTTGAAATTTCAAAAAAATTAATATCTAAAAATATGAAAGTAACAACAATTATGAATCCTCCATTTGGAGTACAGACCAAATTTGCTGATAGATTTTTTTTAAATAAAGCCTTTTCTTTTTCAGATATAATTTATTCTATTCATTTGGCAAATATAAAGGTTCAAAAATTTATTTTTAATTACGTTAAAAAATTTAATTGGAAAGTCGATAATGTGCTTCCATTTAATATGATTCTAGAAAGGACATTTCCATTTCATAGTCAAAAAACTAAAAAAGTAGATGTTCATGTATATAGATTTATTAAAAAATAATAAAATGAATTAAGATATTAGAAAAGTTAGAATTATTGAAAATCTTTCCAAGAATCTAAATTTTTAGGGTAATTTGCTTTATCCCCTAATATTTCTTCTATTCTAAGTAATTGATTGAACTTGCTAGTTCGATCTGATCGACATGTAGCTCCTGTTTTAATTTGACCTGTACACAATCCAACAGCTAGATCTGCTATAAATGTATCTTCTGTTTCACCAGAACGATGTGAAACCATTACATTGAACCCATTATTAA
>CAZBNW010000077.1:0-12571 GCA_964493385.1 uncultured archaeon
GTTCAGAATCAATAGAAATAGCCAAATTAGCAGTTAAAACAGGTTCATGGATTCTATATGAAGTAGAATATGGAATTATGAAGTTATCAAAAGCAAGTAGAGCACTATTAGATCCTTCTAAGAGAGTTCCACTTATGGAATATCTTTCTAGGCAAAAAAGATTCGCTAATATTTCAGAAAAGGATTTAATCGAACTCCAAGAATATTTAGATCATACTTGGAAACGTATAGAAGCTGATCTAAGTTGTCAAGATAATTATCCGAAATAATCTTTATATTTGTACTTATTTCATTTTATATTATCAATTGTAAATTGTTATAGAATTCAAATGGGTTTTTTAATAAAGCTGGCTAGGAAAGATCTAAAAGATGTTAAGTTTTATCTTGAAATTGTTGTGGAAAACATAATTGAAGGAAAAATAATTGCCTTTCCTACAAATTCGGTTTATGGAATTGGAGGAGACCCATTAAATCTTAATGTAATTGACAGAATACGTAACATCAAATTTCGAGATCGTACAAAAGGATTTTTATTATTAATTTCTGATTTTGAAGAAGCCACAAAAATTGCCAAATTTAATAATGTAGCTACAAAATTGGCAAATCAGTATTGGCCAGGGCAATTAACATTAATATTAAAAAAGAAAGAACCAAACATTATACCTTCAGAAGTAACAGCATTTCAAAATACAATAGGGCTAAGAGTTCCTGAAAATGAAATTATTCTACATATATTAAAACTTTTAAAGGAAAAAGGACATTTTGGAGGAATCATAGGTACGTCTGCTAATTATGCGGGAGAACCTCCTTCCATAAGTGGAGAAGAAGTTACAAAAAAAATATTAAGTCCTTTAGATTTAATTATTGATGGCGGTAAGTCAAAATCGAAACTCCCAACTACTATTGTCGATTGTACATCTCAAAAGATAGAATTTTTACGAATTGGGGAGATTCCTGAGGAAGAAATATTAGAATTTTTATCAAAATGAAAAGAGTGATATAAACGAAGAATTTTAATCTCTTAATCTCAACTTCTCGATATAATGAAACAAATGCAAAATCAGAATTATGGTTCACATTATTGATGTGTGGTGATACATACCCAATCATTTCAGGAATTCAGTTTCCAGGATTAGTTACTGCGTTTACAAATATAGAGCCAAAAAAAGTTATTTCTAAAATAAAAAAAATCCTGGAAAAAAATCCAAAATTTTTCCAATTTATTTTAAAAATTGTTCCTATTGATTTTATCTGTGAAACTGATACTAAAACGATAAAAAACATAATACAAGAAAATTATAAGGAATTTATTAACGAAAGAGATACTTTTAAAATAACCTTAAAACGTAGAAAACACGAAAAAATAGAAAGGAGTAATTTTATAGAAGAAGTTGCCAAAAATATCGATAGTAAAGTTAATCTTGAAAATCCAGACAAAGTAATTCGTATTGAAATTCTAGGAAGTATTAGTGGAGTGTCAATCTTAAAAAAAAATGAAATTATCAAAATGAAAAGATAAATATCTTATTTTTATTCTATTTTAATTTTTTCCAAACTTAAGAGAGCCATTTTTTCACAAATTAGATCGTACAATGCTGAAAACATAGAGCTTAAACTGAATTTTGATTTTTTTATTTTAATTCCATATGATCTTAAGATAGGGAGAAGTTGATTCTCAGATATTTTAAAAAATTCTTTAATTGAATTAAGCTTAGGACGGGATTGATTATTGATTGTTAATTCTATTTCTTCGGCACTTAATATCCTTAATACTTCATTATTAATACTATTTAGATTATCTAGTGGAGAGATTATACAAAATGTTAAGTTATTTTTAATTAAATCGGAATAATCAATTCCAAAGGCTTCAATACTCTTATTAATTTGCCGATTAGTTGTTAAATATAATAGCAATTCAATATTTTTCTTGTTTGAAATGTTAAATTTTTGTAAAAAGGCTTTTTGTAAATAGTAGCATGCTGTAAATATGTGATCTTGATTTAATATATATTTATCTTTAAAGAATTGTATCACTGAATTTTCATTTTTATTTTGGATTTCTTCAATAAGATTAAAGAATTGATTTAAAGTATTTTCTTTATTATCAGTTTTAGAGAAATCTAAAAATTTATCTAAATCCATTTTAATCTGATTGATCCCAACAAAATATTCTAAATTTAATTCATCTATATTGAATTCTCTTACAATCAAACAGGTAAACTCCACATTAAAAATTCTGGCATTGAATTAAATTGAACTCTCATAAAAATTGAAAAAGCTAAGAATAGTAATAAATAAATTGTAAAACCCCAATCTTTTAGTGAATATTTAATTCTATAATAATAAGAACGCTCTTTTCTACTACCAAATGCTCTTGATTCAAGAGCTTCGGCAACATTAAAAGCTCTTTTGATAGAACAAATAATTAATGGAATTAGTAATGGAAAAAGATTTTTTATTTGGTTGATGAGCCCTTTTCTTTGCATTTCATAACCCCTACTTTGTTGAGCATCTAAAATATTTTGAGCTTCAATTGCGATGGTGGGGACAAATCTAAATGCTAATGAGAAGGAAAATGCAAATTCGTATGGAAATTTCATTGAAATCAAAGAAAGGGCTAAATCGTTTGGATCAACTGTTAAAAAAAAGATTGAAAAAGCAGATACCATGATATATATTCTTAATATCATTGCGATAGCGAAGGATAAGGAAATAAATAATGTATTTAAAATAACTATGAAAAGAATTAAGAATGATAAACCACGAATACTTTTAATCCATTGTTTAAATAATTTCCCTATTAGAATTAAGGGAATCATACTCAAAAAAATGAAGAATAATGGGATAATTTCAGTGAATAATAATGCGCTTATAGTATATACAATCGAGAACACTAGTTTTGCCCGTGGATCTAAATTATGTAGAAAAGATTTTTTTTTCATGAATTTAAAAGCATTTAGAAATTCTAATGACATTTTCGTGTATTCCTCCTAAATTTTTGAAGATTTGTTTTTTATAAGATTCCGTAAATAATTAATCATATCATTTTTAGACATTATATCAGATGCTTCTTGAAAACCACTCTCTTGTAATGCTAAAGAAAATTGACGAATTTGTGGTAAAATTAAAGATGTTTGTTTTATTAAAAACTCGTTGTTTAATACTTCCTTTGTTGGACCATCAGCAATAATTTTTCCATCTGCCATTAGTATCGTACGAGGCAAGTATTCATAGGCAAACTCGATATTATGAGTAATTATTATTATTGTTTTCCCATTTTTTCTTTCATTCTTAATTAAATTAATAAAAAATTCAATTTCTTTTGCATCTTGACCTAACGTAGGTTCATCGAAAACTAAAATTTCAGGATCTCGGCAAATTATTGAAGCCATAGCAAGTTTTTTAGATTCTCCTCCAGATAAATTTAGGGGAGATCGTTTTCTGTATTTCTCAAGATCAAATTCATGTAGTATTTGATCTGTTCTTATTTGAACTTCTTCTTTATTTAGATTAAAACTTTTTAATGAAAACTTAATTTCTTCCTCTACTGAATTAGCAAATAATTGATGGAAAGGATTTTGAAAAATTATTCCGACCGTTTTAGATAAAGTTGCAATACTTTTTGAATTAATATTTTCATTATTAATATAGATATTGCCCTGTGTTGGCCTAATTAATCCGTTTAAGGTTCGAATAAGGCTAGTTTTACCGGCTCCATTTTTCCCCATTATCCCAATTAACTCTCCTTTAAAAATATTTAGATTTATCTCTTTCAAAGCTACTGTGCCATTTGGATATGTGTATCCTATATCTCTAATCATAATCATTGGAATTTCTTTAAACATTCGTATCCCCTATATAATTTTCTATTATAATTTTAAAGATTTTACTGCTTCAGGAATGGAAGTAGGAATATCTTGATTAAACATATTTTCTTTTTTGAGTTTATTAAAGATCGAATAAATAACAGGTTTATTTAATCTTAAATTTTGAAAATTATCACCATTAATGACTTTTTCACGAGATTCATGTTCAATTATCCTGCCATTCTGCATTAAAATTATTTGTTCGGTGAATGGGAGAATAAGATCAAGTCGATGTTCACTGATGAAAATTGTTATATTTTTTTCAATGTATATCTCTTTTAATAAATTAATTATTTTTTTTGCCATATACGGGTCCAATAAAGCGGTGGGTTCGTCCAGTATTAAGACTTTAGGTTCTAAAACCAAAATAGAGGCAATAGCAACTCGTTGTTGTTCTCCACCACTCAATTCAAAAGGTGCTTTATCTAAAATATGTTCAATTTCCGTTAATGATGCACTCTCCTTTATTCTTTTTGAAATTTCTTTTGGTGGGACACCAAAATTTTCTAAACCAAAGGCAATTTCATGTTCTACGTTCATTGCAATCAATTGATTTTCTGGATTCTGAAATACTATTCCTACCTCAGTAGATAAATCTGCTATTGATGTTTCAGCTGTGTCTTTTCCATTGACAAAAACTTTACCTTTATAAAAACCAGCATAAAACTGTGGAATTAAACCATTCATACACCTAATTAAAGAAGTTTTTCCACTTCCAGTTTCTCCACACAATAAAATAAATTTGCTATTATTATCTTTAATCTTTAACCTAACATTATTTAGAGCATATTCTTCGTTGCCTTTATACCGGTAATAAAAGTTTTCAAATTTTATTAAATCCATGCTAAGATTTAATCTATTAAAGATCTTGTTCTTAAATAATTTTTGATTATTTAAAACTTAGATTATAAATATTGTTTAATTTTTTCAATAATTTGAGAAATAATAAAAGCAGTTTCTTTATCAATCGTTAAGGATGCCGCTCCATCATGCCCTCCACCACTTCCTTCGTGTTGTTCGGAGATTTCTTCTAAAATTTTTCCTAAATGCAATCCTGTTTTTATACAAACTCCTTTTTTAGCTCGAGTATTAATTCTATATTGATTTACTTCTTTTGAGAGAACAATGGCAATGTCAAATCCCAACTTTATTAACATTGTGGCAACACTTGCCCCAAAACTACTAACATTTGTAATTCCAATTAAAAATTCCCCTTCCCGAATCAACTCAACTCTCTGCATGCCTTTTATTCTAGCTATTTTTTCTGAAATATCTATATCACTTTTAAGAAGAAAAAGTACATCCTGAATGTCTATATCTTCACACAATAATTTACATACGTTTTGAATAGTTTTGTTGTTACCATACTTAAAGAAACCTGAATCAGTTAATATTGCTGCTATCATAAGAATTTTCAGCGGGATGTTTAATGGAATTTTATAAAATTCGAATAAATCTAAAATTATTTCTGCAGTGGAAGAATAATTTTCAAATGTTAAATTTGATTTTTCTATATTATTAATTTCTGATTTCTCTCCTAAATAATGATGATCTATAAAGATATAAGGAATTCCTAAGCGTGAGATATCCAAATTATCATTTAATTCAATTTGGTTTAAATTGTTTGTATCTACTATTAAAACGGCATTAACTTTAGTAAGATTAATATTTTTCTGATAAGCAAAATTAAATCTAGGAAATTTCTCAGAAAAGTTTTTCATGAAATCCTTTGTTGATTTAGAGAGTTCTGAAAAATATATTGATATCTTTTGATTTTTAAAGTATTGATTTAAAAAAAATTTTAAAATAAAACAAGAGACTAAACTATCAATATCTACTAAATCATGAGTTATAATTAAAATATTTTTATTTTTTATGGAAACTAAAAAATTTTCAAAATTAGATTTCAACATAAATATTTCTATGAATTTTATTTTTGAAAATCAGCTTGGAGAGATTTTCTCATTGTTTCAATTTGGTTTTTAACCCGTTCTTCTTTTTGCTTTAAAGTTTTTAAACGCATCTCCAATGTGACTTTTAAACTTTTTTTCTCATCTAATAATTTATTTTTTTCACTTTTAACTAAAATTCCTCCTATTGCTTTATAGACAGTATCCTCAGGATTTATTTTTTCCAATTCTTCAATTGCTAATTCTGTTTCGCTTAATGTACTCTCAACTTGTAATCTTTGGGAAGTTATAAATTCAAAAGACTGTTGGAGATTATTCAGATTTAGTATTTTCTTCTTTTGTTCCTCGCTCAAACTGTCGAGATTTATCGTCATGTTAATTCTACAAATTTAAGTGTATTTTTTTATAATTTATTTTATATTATAAATAATATATTTCTTTCTAAGAATTATCAACTATTTTCAAGGAATTTGCAATTACTTTCCCAAAACTAATGATTTCGTTAATAGAAGCACGAAAAGCAGTAATATCGTTACTTTTTATCTTGAAAATTATAGAACAATCATTCTTTTTTTCCATGAAAACCTCAGATCGTTTAGTTTGTAGTCTATTAAACTCTGGCAAAAAAGAGTTGTAAGAAATATCTCGTATTTGAGTAATTTTAAATTGTAGTTCTATTGTTGATTTTATAGAAAAAGAATTATTTTGGCTCATTATTCTTCTATGGATTCACGTGATTTACGTTTCGCGATTCGGAAAGATTCAGCCCCCCGTGGTGTTTCTTTGTAATAGGCACCCCCTGTAAATCGTGCATTACATTTTTTACAGTGCCAAATTCCAGTTGATACTCGATGAATAGTTCCTTTTGTCTCACATCTAGGGCATTTAATGCCCCCTTTCATCTTTTCTAAAATTAGACGAGTTCTTTTTCTTAGTGTACTTCCATACCTTGCGGCATATTTCCCTGTGACTCCTACCTTCTTAGTTTTACCCATTTTAATCAAAATTAGTATTGAATAGTTGATGTTACATTAAAAAATAGGATAAACTATAAATTTTTCTAATTCAGTAAAAAAAGAAAAAAATAAGCTAAATAAAATAAGAAAAAAAATTTTTAAGATATTATTCGATTTTACTTAAATATTGTAAAAGATTTAATTCGTTTCTTAACTTTTTACCCATTTCTAAAGATTTCTTGCCTAACATTTTTACCTCTTCAATTGAAAAAGTAGCAGCTCCACTTTTTTGAATTGAGGTAATTTTTTCTTCCGTAACTGAAATCGAAATTTTGCCATCGCATACTAATTGTTCAGGTAAGTTTGGATCCAAAAAGATTATATCATCAATTTTCCCATATGTTAATACAAAAGGTAATTCATTTACAATAGTTTCTCCTGTTAAATACTTTCCCGTCCATTCAGCCTTACCTTTTTCTTCATTCCACTTACCTTCAGGAATATGCGCAGAAATTAATGTAGTCAATGCACTTACCCCACCTGCATCAATTAAATTGCCAGCATGATTAATTACATACATATCAACGAAAAGTATGTATACAATTTTATCTTCTTTAATACAAAGTTTTTTGGTTTGAACACAGTCTGCATGTCGAATACCTCGATCCACTACGCGAGCTAATTCAATAGATTGCTCATCTGGAGGTCCTCTTTCAAATAAGGGAGATGCTAATGGAAGCAATTCTGCCATTACAGTACAAACACCTTCATTAGGGAGATCTGGAAATGGTTCACCAACATCGTATTTTAAACCTGTTATTATCCTTGTATCTCCTAAAGAAACATCTGCAGAACCTTCTGCTGAAGAAATAATATTACTGTTTATTTGAAATTCGCGATATTCCCAGAGTCCTCTGTCATCTATTCTTTCTTCTTTTTTCAAGTTTGAAATTATATAATTTCTTTCGATTTTTGAAATAATTCGTTTAACATCCATCATTTTTACTCATCACCTTTTTTATCTCCTTTCTCCTTTTTCTTGGTTGTAACTTCTTGTAATTTGATATATTTTCTTTTTAATGTATCTAATTGGATTTGGTGAATGCGCTTTAATGCTTCTCCTGCAAGATCTAAGAATTCATTCATCTCATTCAAATCCATATCTCCATCAAATTGTAATAATGAGATTTCCTCGTTATACCATGTGATTGCGATTGGTAAATCTGCTTCTCCCGCTTTATCTTCAATTCCAGAAAGATCAACTACTTTCTTTCCATCAATTTTTCCTACAGCAATTGCAGATACCAGGCTTTTCATAGGAACTCCTGCATCAGCTAAAGCTAAAGCCGCTAGTGTAGTGCTTGCACATCTCGTTCCGCCATCTGCATCCATAACTTCAATAAAAACTTCAAAACTAGTACCAGGATAAAGTTCAAGAAAAAGTAGAGGTTCTATACAATCCGAAATAATCATTGAAATCTCTTTTTCACGACGTCCGGGTGCTGGTCTTTTCCTATCAAAAACTGAAAAAGTAGCCATTCTATAAAATACTCTCAAAATTCCCTTATCTGGTTTTGCTAAATGATGTGGGTGTACTTCTCGTGGTCCATATACTGCAGCAAAGATTTTATTATTGCCCCATTCAAGATATGCAGATCCATCTGCATTTTTTATAATACCAACTTCCATTTTTATAGGTCTTAATTCATTATTATCCCGACCATCGAGCCTTTTTCCATCTTCACGAAATAAAGTCTCAGGATATTCATCTTTAATAATTAATGGCATTTATTCAATACCTCTCTTCTTTTTTTCATTTATTACATATTCTTGCATTCTATCTGTTAAACCAACAGTATGGGCTTCAGAAGCAATTTTATGAATTGATTCAATAAGCAACCTTTCATGAGCAATATCTTCACCTTTCAGCCAAATACGGCCGTTCTGCGTTACAAATATATTACATTTGGTTAAACTTTTTAACATTTTTATCATTGATCCGTTTCTACCAATTACTCTTGGAATTTTAGGTGGATCTATCGAAATCACAACACCACCAGTTTTTTGTCCTAAGTACTTTCCGACAGTAGTTAATTCAGGTTTATTTAAACGATCTGCAGCGAGAATTTTTACAACTAAGATATCTCCTATATCAAATTTTTCAGTACTTATTTCCTCCTGAGGAAAACCACCTCCTCTGAATCCTCTTGTCTTCCCTCTTTTGACTGTATTCTTAGGTTTAAGTTGGCCAAAATCTTTAGCATTAATATCACATTTATATTTAACTGGATTTTTATCAACCACTAAAGCTATGACCTTATCTCCCGGACGAGGAGTATAAAACCCCCTAAGAGGAATTACATTAATATAATTCTTTTTTATTTGCTTTAATCCAATATTCAAAGAGATTATTTTATTTTTCTCTTTATTTAAGATCGTTCCCCTTCCGGGTAAAAACTTTTTAACATTTTCAGTTAAGACTTCTCCAGGTACAACAATATCTCTTGAAGCTTCTTCATCATCTTCAAAATCTTCGAATTCATCAGATACAGTCTCTTCTTCATTTTCTTCCATAATACTACTCACGTCTTTTCTAAAATTCATCTATTCTCCTAACCTATACGAAAAAAATAATATAAATGAGAGCAAATTAAAAACTTTTAGGCTAGGTTTTTAAGATTTTTGTCTGAACTCTTCCATGAGTTAATTTATTTAATTTATCAATCAATTCCATTTGTAATCCTGCTGGTAAACTTACAACTGCTACCCAAGAACCATCAGATTGCCATTCTTCTTTCTTAATTTGTACGTATTGAGCAACTATATTATATCCTTTTGCTGTAAAAGCCGTTGGGATCTTAATTGCCATTTCCACTTGTTCTATTCTAATAGGGATAATAGCTCGAATACTTTTAACAATATCATCAACTTGCTCTTCAGCACTCCTCATTAAGTCTATTTTAACTTTTGCTTCTTCAATTGCTTTTTCAATTCGCTGATAAGGATGAGGTTTATTATTCTGTGGATTTATAGCATTTTTACTTATAATTGTTATTATTTGCTTTAATTTCTTTTGCTTTTCCTCTTCTCTTTGGGCTTTTGTCCAATGTATTTCTCCTTCTAAGAGAACATGTCCTGCAATTGTCATTCCATCTGAAGTATTAAATACCGCTTCCATATCTCCATCCGTCGCCTTTTTCCCTCTCCTTAAATCTTCAAATACTGTAAAACTCTCAAAAATAAGCTCTAAATCAATTTTTTGATCATTTAATAATTCTTCTACTGTAAGTCGGGACTTCTCTTTACCCGCTTTTAACCGGTTATTGATTTCTTCTCGAATAAATTTTTTGGCTTCCCATGCTTTCTCCGGATCCATTAACATTTCAAAAATTCTGCCCGATTTTTCAATACGCCCAATGATGAATCCGCCCAAATCAATCCTTGCCCGATCAATCATGCTATAGTTTCACAAATTAACTGATTGAATTATCTCGATTTCTGTTTATTCCAATTTTTTGTCTTCCCGTTAAGCGATAAATATAAAGGGGTATTACCTTGATTTTATTGTTCGTATATTAGGAAGTTATTAATTTATTTAATAATTCTTCCTTCTCATCCAAACCTAATAGTCTAAAAGTTACATCTTCTTTTAAAATAAAGGCTACATCACATGTATTTTTATTTAAATTATCGCCCATCAATTCTTTTAATGTTCTTAAGGGCAATAATTTCAATTCCTCATCACTCATATCCTCCTTATAATGTTCCTCAAGGTAAGCTCTTGCTTCTGCTGCTCCAGAGCCAATAGCAAATGCGAAATAGTTCCATAATGCGCCCGAAGGATCGGTTAAATAAAGGGTGGGACCGCTTGCATCAATACCAGCAATCAAAAACGATACACCGAACGGTCTCACGCCCGCATTCTGAGTAAAAGCTTGTTTATACTCACATATATTTAGAGTGCTATCCTTTACAGAGATTTTTTCATCATAATTTAATATATTAACTTGAGCTTGAACTCGGGCTCTATCAATAAGAACTCGAGCATCACTGGTTAAGCCAGCAATAGCCACACCTAAATGATCATCTATTTTAAATATCTTTTCTGAACCTACATTTTTCTCTTGAAGCTCAGAACTTTTTGTTTCAACCGCAAACACAACTGAATTTTTATTTCTACACACAATTGCGGTTGTACCTCTTCGGACGGCTTCAATTGCATATTCAACTTGAAAAAGCCGACCCTCAGGTGAAAATTGGGTTATGGCCATATCATAACCTCTTCCTGCTTGCTGGAACACTCAGATCCACCTTAAAAGTTTTTAATATTTATCTATTTATATTATTTTTTATTTTTATTTTACTTTAGTTAAAAAGTAGTAATAAATAATCTAATAAATATTTTTTTTATATATTTTAAAAAAAGGGTATAAAAAATAGAAGAGGGAAGGTTCATATAAATCTTCTATGTGTCAAGGTCTTTTATGACCATGCAACTTTATTTATAAAAATAGACCACTCTAATAAAATCAGGCCTTCATCTCTGGTATGAGCAACAAGATAATCTCCTTCTCTTGTAATCGAGCCAATGATATTACCTTTCCCAGCACCAATATTTTTAGCAGCTAATTGTATTTCATCGTTTTTTAAAATTGCAAATCGATAATTCTGAAATGTAAGAGAAGGTTCTTTTGTTTTCCAAGCATTTAGTATTGCCTTAGCTTCCTCACTTGTTAGAGGGAAATCACTGGATTTAAAAACGATATCTCCTTCACTATTTAAAAGAAAAATTTCCTCCACTCCTTCATACTCATTTAAAGCATTAACTAGATGATTAAATCTTTGTTCTTCCATAATTCTCCATCTTTCGCAAAAAACTGTTTTTAATTTTATTGAAAGATAAAAATTTTGTAATTTAAATCTTTTTAGAACATTCTATATTTTTAAATTTAAGAAAAATATTTTACTTTAAAGACATTAAAATACTTAATTCTTTTTGCTAATATTTACAATTTAATGTTGTCTTATGGTACAAAAGTTAGTTTTATTCGATAAAATCTATAATATTTCGGATCGAGGAAAGAAAGAAGATATTTATCTTAGGTATCTTAAATATTTGAAAGAGCATGTCAAGGGCTTTCCTGACACTTCTATAATAATTAAAAAATTAAGAAAGTTTGATAAAAGATTTGAGATAAGCATCAGTGGCCCTGAAGAACAATTTATTTTTAATATCTTAAAACAAGAGATAGGATCTATTAATGATTTTAAAGAGGTTAAGGTTGGTAAAGAATATCGAGGATCATTTGTAGATGTAGGGAAAGTTGGATTCGGATTATTCGTTGATTGTGCTATTCTAAATCCGAAAACAGATGTACTTATAAATCTACACACTTTACGAGAACAATTATGCGAAGGAAAAGAGAGATCACTAAAAGAAATTATTGAAGCTTATGATTTTATTGATCATTTTCCTGTAAATATCACAATAACTGAAGTAGATACAGTTAATAATAAACTTCTATGTGAATTATCACTAAAGACTATAAATTTCTTTAAAAAAATTTTGGCAGAGAATATCGAAGGCGTGTTTTTAAGCGGGGAAACTAAAGGACAGTTCAAGAAAGTAATAAATAAAAAAGGACATTTTCGAGATATTATAACCGTAAAAAGATTTGGATTTTTAGAAAATCTTGTTTTATTAAAAGAGGGATCTGATGCTCCAGGAATCATTGCGCACATTGGCAATGAGCTTAGAAATTGCAAATTAAGCGCATTACGCCCTGAAAAAATAAAAAGACTACTTACTTAGGATCAGTAAATGGTGGGCCAGGAGAGG
>CAZBNW010000078.1:0-11922 GCA_964493385.1 uncultured archaeon
TAATTCAAAAGAAATTAAAAACAGAGAATACATATTATTTAAATCAAAATGATATTATCTCATTGGTCTCAGATATTTTCGAATTAGCAATTCCGTTAAAAAAAGATAACATACAATTTTTACTTCAGAAAGCTCTATTTGGATACCGTAGTTATGAGAATCGCTGGGATATGGTTCCACGCCCTGTTATTTACAATAATTTCATGAGATTTATACTTAGACTTTTTGGATTTAATTTAAATCTTAAAAAACTTTCTCATTGGGCAATACCAGATGTAATCATTAACTATATTGATTTTTATTTTGGATTAAATTCTAAAGTCTTATTTATTATTACAGACCTAAAGAGAAACAAAAAGGTAAAAAATTCTCAAGAAAGACTTTTAGAGAACATATGTGAGTATATAATTTTATTAGAATTTGAAAACAGCACGTTGAAAAAAATTAGGCGAATTAATAAAGAAGAGCTTTTTTTAGGCACTTACTACAATTCATTAGATTCAATTAAGGAAATTATGTCAAAAAAATTTGGTTTTCTATCTGCTATTGTTATTTTTGATAAATTTTTACTTCAGAACATAGTAAAAAATTTTATTTTTGGACACTCAAAATCGTTATTTTTCCCTAGATTGAAAACATTGAAGATGTTGAAGAATAAGAAATATCTGACTATATATCCAGAGTTTCCGCCTTATAAATTAATGAATAAAAAAAGAACAATTTCCTTTGTGAAGCTAATATTACCCATTTTAATTGATAAGCACGAGTTTTAATATTCTTTATATAGAAAAAATATATATTTTAGAAACTTAACGTAAATTAATTTTGTATATATTATTTTATAAACCCTTTAGCCACTAACAATTCCGCATTCAAAATTGCACCACCAGCAGCGCCCCTTATTGTATTATGACTTAATGATACAAACTTATAATCAAAAACATTATCTTCTCTGAGTCTACCTACTGTTACAGCCATTCCTTTGTCATTATCTCTATCCTTCTTTGGTTGAGGTCTATCAATATTTTCTAAATAGATTATCGGCTGTTTTGGAGCAAAAGGTAAATCTAACTCTTGAGGCACAGATTTAAAATCTTTCCATATTTTAATAATCTCTTCCTTTTTAGGTATTTTATCTGTGAATTTCATATTAACGGATGCAGTATGACCATCAAGAACAGGAACTCTAGTACAAGTAGCACTAATTTCTATTGATTCATCATTCACAATTCCATTTTCTCCAACTTTCCCGAGGATTTTTAAAGGTTCTCTTTCTGTTTTTTCTTCTTCTCCACTAATATAAGGTACAATATTATCAACAATATCCATAGATGAAACTCCGGGATATCCTGACCCCGAAACTGCTTGAAGTGTAGTGATTATCAATTTGCCTAATTTATAACCTGCTTTTTCTAATGCATAAATTGGAGTAAGATAGCTTTGAAGAGAACAATTAGGTTTAACTACTACAAATCCATTAGCAAAACCCCTTTTTTTTTGTTGGATTGGAATTATATCTATATGGTTATGGTTAATTTCTCCAATTATCATAGGTACATCAGGAGTCCACCTATGTGCTGAATTATTAGAAATTACAGGTATACCTTTTTCGGCATATTTAAATTCAATTTTTTTTATATCCTCTTTATTAGGTAAGTTAATTGCAGAAAAAACAAAATTAACTTTTGGATTTAGTGATTCAAAATCCTGGACATCTCTTACAATTAAATCTTGTAAAACCTGGGGAATTGAAAATGACATTTGCCATTTTTCTTTAACCGATTCTTTATATGTTTTACTTGCTGATCTTGGAGATGCTGCAACATCTACAATTTGAAACCAAGGATGATTTTGTAATAATTTAATATAATTTTGCCCTACAACTCCAGTCGCTCCTAAGATGCCAACTTTAAATTTTTTCATAGGTTACCACATTAGAACTTATATTATATTTTAAAATCAGAGAATATTGAAAAATTTATAGATTTTTAGCTTATTTTATCATAAAATCCCAACGTAATATTTTTTATTTATTAAATTTTTAATTATCAGAAACTTTAATTTATAACGAAATAAGAAATTATTTGATGAAGTATAGGATTATAAATAATTATCATTATGTGTAACTTACCATGCCCAGACCTTATGATGAGTTAGAAAAAAAGGCAGAAGAATTAGAAAAAAACTCTAAGGAAGAATTTAATAATAAAAAATTTATATTAGCAATTTCACTTTTAGAAGAAGCTAAAGAAATTTACTCACAATTAGGATTTCAAGGAAAAATTGGGATGATCAACAAGCGAATTGTGCAGATGAAAAATTTAATCAAGTTTGAAAAGCAAGATACTGTTGTACAAACAAAAGGCGAGCAAGATTTTCAAAAGCGCGTTCAAAAAGTTATAAGTGAAAAAAAAAGGTATGAAGATAAGAAAGCAACCATACAAATAGCTCCATCTCCAGAAATGAAAAAATTACTTGAAAAAATTAATATGCTGAAAGAAAAAGCAGAAAAAGAAGAGAAATTAAACAAATTTTCAAGAGTCATAGGAAGATATGAATATATATTAGAATTATATAAATCGATACCAACAGATATAATGGATTTATCAAAAGAGATTATAGAAATTGAGAATAAATTATCTGTTATAAGGACAAAAAAATAGTTATTTTAAATTTCTTTTTATTTTAATAAAATATTTACTGAACTTTTATGAAAAATCCCTTTGACGAATTTTATCATGTTTTAAACTCAAAAGAATTATTAGATATTGCCTTTAAGAAGGGAATGAAAAGCTCCGCTCAAGTTTCAAAAAATGCACCTATTCTGATTAAGGCAAAAAAAAAAGAATCTAAGCGAATTAAGGTTGCTATTGAGGAGCTCATAAAGAGAATTTTAAGTATCATAAAGATGGTCCCTATTATAAACGATCTTCCAGATTTTTATAGAGAATTGGCATCTATTTTAGTTAGTATTGATGAATTAAAATTGACTTTGGGCAAATTAAATGGAATTTTGCCCATTCTAAGTAAAATCAAGAGAGAATATATTGGTACACTAAGCAGAATAGAAGCTCCAAAAGAAGGCGATCAATTACGAAGAGCTGCTTTTGGGAGGATATCTTCAATTATAAATAAACAAAGCAATAATCTTAAATATTTAAACAAAATTAGAGGGCGTTTAAGAGAAATTCCTTCAATCGATTACACAATGCCATGTGTGGTTATTGCGGGGTATCCAAATGTAGGAAAAAGTAGTATAGTAAAAAATATCTCCACAAATAAAAAGATTGAAGTTAAAGAATATCCATTTACTACTAAAAAACTGAATATGGGACATCTAGAGATTGAAAGAAGATTTGATAAAATAAAAATACAGTGTTTGGATACTCCGGGGATTTTAGATCGTCCTATGACTAAAAGAAATAATATAGAATTGCAAGCAATTCTAGCTTTAAGATTGATATCTGATTTAATTATCTTTGTCTTCGATCCTACGCCTGCGTGTGGGTACTCAGTTGATGCTCAATTAGAATTGTTTAATGAAATTAATGATAGTTTTTCTAAAGAAGGAAAAATAGAAATTATAATAGTATTTAATAAAAAAGATCTAGCAAGTAAGGCTGAAATTGATTATTTGAAAAATACACTAAAACTCAGCGATGATGATTTTTTTTTAACTAATGCTCTTACAGGTGAAAATTTAGAAAAAATAATATCTCTTTTGAAGCAAAGATATGGCGAAAATGGATGAAATGAATATTTTAGGACTCGACGTTGGAGGAGCAAACACCAAAGCTGCTCTAATTATATTCAAAAATTCTGGGATTTATAAATCATTCTCCTATATTGAATATTTCCCATTCTGGGAAAAAACTTTGAGCCAAATACCAGAAATGTTTAATAGAATTGTGTTAAATTTAATTGAAAAGAATGCTCTGACTTTAGAAAAAATCGATTTTTTTGCAGTAACAATAACAGCGGAACTTTCTGACGCCTTTCAAACTAAAAGAGAGGGAATTTTAACAATATTAGAAGCACTTGAAAAAGTTTTTCATAAGGATAAATTAAAATTCATAACTAATCAAAGTAAATTTATTGATTACACAACAGCTAAATCTGTTTATTATTTAATCGCAGCAGCTAATTGGGCATCAACTGCTTCATTTTTAGGGCAATATACATCTCAATGTATTTTAATTGATGCGGGGTCAACAACTATTGACATCATTCCAATTCTTGACGCAGTCCCAGTACCACTAGGAAAAGATGATATTTCACGTCTAATAAATAATGAGTTAATCTATACAGGAGGTTTGAGAGCAACAATTCCTTCCATTACTCATCACGTTCCTTATAAAGGTAAAAGTATACGTGTTTCCTTTGAAAAATTTGCTTTAATTTCTGATGTTCATAGAATTTTGAATAATATTTCAGAGGAAGATTATATTAACGACACTGCTGACAATCGGTCAAAATCGTTAGAAGATTGTTATGCTCGACTTTCTAGGGTAATTTGCATGGATATTGAAACAATTTCAAGGGAAGATTTAGACCTTATAGCTAATTATATTTATCAAAAACAATTAGATATTATTACGCGAGAAATTAGAGCGTTCATTGATAACCTTACCATTAGATTCAAAGAATTTAAAAATAACCCAAAATTCGTAATAACTGGTTTGTCTGCGGAATTCTTAATAAGAAAATCTTTAGAAAAATTGGGTTATAATAATATTTCTTCATATGAAGAAATTACTCAGATTCCTGACAGTATTAATTCTTCTGCTTTTGCTGTAGCAGGAGCATTTTATTATCAATTATAAGAAATATATAAGAATATGAAACATACAACATCAATATTTAAAATAGGAGGCAAAATTTTAGAGGATTTTGAAAATCTTAATTCTACCATCTCGCAATTAACACAGATTTTTAATGAAAGTTTGATTCAAAAAATAATTTTAATACCTGGAGGTGGCTCACTCGCAAATTTTATCAGAAAAGTATACAATGAATTAAAATTTACTGAAGAGCTTGCTCATTGGATGGGAATCATTTCTATGAACTATAACGGATTAGAATTAAGTAAGAAATTTCCTAAACTAGAAGTTATTGAAGATTTTGATAAATTAAAAAAAATATGTAAATCCTTCTGTATATTTTTACCATATCAATTTCTGAAAGAAAATGATAAACTACCACATAGCTGGGATGTAACCTCTGATTCAATAACTTTATTTTTAGCGAAAGAACTGGGATTACATGAATGTTTTTTAATTAAAGATGTTGATGGTATTTTAAATAATAAAACCCAGGTTATTAAAGAAATCTCAGCTTCAGAATTTAAAAAAATGAGAGAATCAAGGAAATTAGCTGAAGTTAAATCGAATATTGAAGAAATAAAAAAAGGATCAACGCCAATTGATCCTTATACCATAACACTAATTAATACATATAATATTTCGTGTATTATTTTAAATGGTTCTAAAAATACAGTTAGAATCTTAAATTATTTTAAATCAACTAAACCAGAAGAAAAGTTATATACTAAAATTATATGAAAAGCTTTCTGTGTAATTTAGCTAGGATTTAATGATATCTTTGTTAAATCTTCTTATTAAAATTAAAGTTTTAATTAAATTGAACTTAATTTATAATTAATATAATTTTTAAAGTTAAATTTTGTAAATTTAATAGTGAAATCAAAATGGATATTGAAGAGATGAAAAAAAATGCTCAATTTCTAATTGACAATATAAAAGGAATGGATATTCCTGGCTCTACGACGTTAAATATCAGGTATAGAAATATGGTCAATTTTGCTAAAGTTTATGGAATAACTAATCCAAAGTATATCGGATCAGAGGAGGAAGGTGTTGTTGCTTGTCATGCGTTTGCAAATTTTTATACAATCAAAGCTATATACAAACTACTAATAGGATTTAAGTTAAATCAAGATGGCAGAGAACGAGGAATTGCGCTTGATCTAGGCAAATTATTACATGCCGGGAATCGATATAATTGGGAAGGCTGCGTTGATGTTAAACCTGGGGATAAACTAACAGTAACGGGAAAATGTGTTGATGTTAAATTAGTAGAAAAAAACATGATGTTATTTACTGACTTTTTATTAAATGTAAAAAATCAAAATAATGAACCAGTTTGTAATATTACTATCTCTGCTGGTTTTCGTAAAGGAGGGTATTAAAATGGTTAAAGTTTCAGATCTAAAAGTTGGACAGGTATTAAAAAATGAATTTGAAGGAATCACCCGAGATCTACTAAAACAATACGCAAAAGCATCGGGAGACACAAATCCTATTCATATTAATGAAGCTGTAGCTGAAAGAGCAGGACTTAAAGGTGTTATTGCCCATGGTTTACTTAGTTTCGGCTTTATTTCAAAATTATTCGAAGATTTTCTCGAACACGGAAAATATGGAAACTTTATTGATATAGGTGTACAAATGCTGGGGATGGTAAGATGTGGTGATCTTCTCATTACTGAAGCAACCGTTAATAAGATTGAGGGTAAAAGAGTACATTTTGATGTAAAACAGACGACTATAACGAATGTTGATGTTAAGGACAATGATGGTAATATTGTAAAACAATTCGAAGCAGGTGAAAGAGGGTATATATCTGACAAAGATATTGAAAGAGGTTTAGTAAAGACAAAAGAAATACCAGAAGGAATTTTAACTTATCGAGAAAGAATTGCAACTCCCGGACAAGCTATTATTGAGCTATTTGACTAATAACTAAATCCGTGTTGCTACTTTTTTCTTATACTTATTCTTTTTTTTATAAATTTTTTTATACTAGTTGAAAGATATTTTTAATAGAAGAGATCATTGAAGTATAATTTTTAAAAAAATATATTATACCTACCGCATTGACAACTCTAACTTTAGATACCGAAAAAATTGAAAGTTTAATTTTAAACGGGTATAATGAAAAAGCCGCTGAAGAAATATTTGGAATTATAGAAAATTATGATAATCATTCCGATAAGGAGCTTATTTATCGAAGTTTAAGTTTTTTAAATCTAATTTGTGATAAAACACCTTCAATCTCATTGAGAGCAATAAGCAATATTACTCATTTTATTAACGATTCAGATTCTTGGATTAGATTAGTATCACTAGAAATTTCATATCAAATAAGTTTGTTTAGACCAAATCTTTTAATTGAATTAATAGATAAAATTAGAGGACGTTTATATGATCAAGATTCTTCTGTAAGGAGATTAACCGTAAAAATCATAGGTAATTTGATTTTATCTTTACATATAGATTTAAGCGAATTACAGGAAATTATTGAAGAATATACCGAAAAATTAATGGACAATGACTGGAAAGTAAAATTTAATGTGATAAAGACAATCCAGAAGATATTGAATCAAGATTATACTAAAATTCGAGATTTAGAACCCTTATTATCGATGGTAATTATTAATCTAAGAGATGAAGATGATGATGTTGCTAGAGCAGCTGCAGAACTTTTAAAGATTCATGGGACATATTTTCTGTCGAAAGAAAAGATACTTTACATTCTATTAAATCTTCTTTATAACGAGGAAAATAGAGTTAAAGAACTTATTATTTGGTTGTTTGGAGAAATTGGTAAGGAAAAGTCATCAGAAATAATTTCAATAATACCAAAGTTGATTAATCTATTAAAGGAAAAGGATTATCGTATTCAATTAAAAGTTATTGAAGCACTTGTTAATATCGCTGAAAATAATTTTGATCAAATTTGGGCAAATTTATTGCATTCTATATTAGAAGCAAGTGATTCTAATTATAGAAATTCATTAATAAATGCAATCTTTCATCTATGCCGCAAGAATATCACTGATATATTTCCTTATTTATTTGAAGAATTAGAAAATCCATCTGAAAATATTAGGGAGGGCATTGCGTTAGTATTTAAGCGATTATTTGAAGAATATCAGATTGAAATTGAAAATGAAATCACAAAAATTTTATACCAATTAGAATCCCGATTCTGGCGAGAAAGAAAGAAAACTATAGTATTATTACAAAATATATGTTTTATCTTAGGAAGTAAGAAGATTGCTGTTTGGATTACGATTGAGTTAAATAATACTTTAAAAGTTGAAAAAGATCCAGAAATCAAGGAAGAAATCATTTATACATTAAAAAATATTAAAACTAACTTTCCAGATATTGATAATACTATCGAAAGAATCAATAATGAATTAACAATATTTCAGAAGCGAATTATCGAATTTCAGAAAATTCCCGCTCAATTTAGAGAAAAGTTGAATTCATACATTCAAAATTTCAAATTTAATACCACCGAAATTCAGCTAAATGAAAAGTATAATAAAATCTTAAAGAAAGTTAAAAAGTTTCATCATATAATTAATAGATTTGAATATAAAAGGTTGGCTTTTGATTTAATCGAAGATTGGGAAGAAACTAGAGTACAAATTATTGAGGAATTAAGTATTATTAAAGGGTTTATCTCTGAAATCTGTGAAGAAAAAAAAGCCGAGTTTATTTTTGATTTGAAAGAAATAATCAATATAATTATTGATCGTATTAATATCTTAAAAGCAGAGTTTGAATTTGTGAAAGAAAGTAAGTTTGAAGTCGATTTAGATGCGCAATTATCTAGTATTGAATTAATTGATATGAAGGATGATACACTTGGCTATATAACCCAAATAAGGAAAAAATTATTTAAATTGGATGGTGATATCAGAGAATTATTAATAAATAACGTAGAATTCAACGAAATTTTTAAAGATCTATTACAGAAATGGGTTGCAACAAAAATAGAAATTCAGGAATATTTGAATGATTTGGATCGCCAAATTAAATTAATGAAAGATAAACTAATTGACTATATTTTACAAGCTGAACCAATGACTATAAGTTCTGAATCTAAAAAGATCAATGGGTTTAGTACTGAACTAGGTTTTCAACTACTTCAGGGACACATTCAATCTATTATTACAGAGAAAATTGAAGGAATGAAGAAATTCAATGAGGATTTTAATAAATTAGTTGATAAACTTGACTTCCTAATAAAAAAAAGTGAATTTTCAAATGGAAAAAGATTAATAGAAATGAATTCCACGCAAATCCAAAACTTTATTGAGGAATCTGAAAATCAAATTGATGCTATTCTAGGAAAAGAAAAGATTTTCGAAGATAATAATATATTTAATTTATACATTAGACCCTATCTTGACAAATTTAATGCCTCAAAAGAATTATTGATAAATAGATTAAAGAATTTTATTAGGAAATCAATTAATAAACTTTATTTAAATCAGATTAAACATTATCTTAAAGTAATTAATCCCATTAAGTTAGATTTACTTGCTAATTATATTAAGTTAGATATTGAACGATTAAAAGACCTAGTACTTAAATTTATAAACAAAAATAAGTTAAATGCTAAAGTTATTAATGAAAAACTTTATTTCCAGCAAATCGAATCTGAAATGCCAGATTCAAAAGAAATCCTCTTTTTCAAAAATATTAAAACAATTGGAAATGAAATTTACCTGAACTTTAAATTAACTAATCCTTCAAACTTTGATTTTAAAGATCTACAAATCTCGCTGAAAGTTCCATCTTATCTTGATATTCAACGAAAAGATAGCTATCCAAAATTCCTTCAAATAAATGAACTGAAACCTGGAAAGATTTTCAAATTCAATTATGTCCTAAAAGTAGATAAACAAAAAGAACTTAAAAAGAATTTATTTGATCCTACTGCTGATGAGATAAAACTTGATTTACATTATAGAGATCAATTCGATATTGCTCGAAAGACAACAAAACATATAGATTTATTTATTTCATAGAATAGAATTACTGAAATGCTATTTCTACAAAAAGTAGAGCGATTTGGACATTTGGTAATATGATGTCTATAGAAGCAAAATCTACTCTCAATGGTATGAGAATAGAACAATCATGTGCCTTTTGTGGGGGTACTGGCAAAATTTACATTTATCGGCACGACTTGGAAGACTTCGATGAAATTGAATGGAAAGTATGTAAAAAAACATAGCTACAAAAGTTGCAATTTTCCAAAATAAACTGGAAAAGTTAGTTGGTAAAAAAGATTTTTAGTGGATTACTCTAAAGGGGTGAATGACATCCTCTCAATTTCTTTTCGTAATGCTGCTCTTTTTTCAAGAATCTTTTTGACATTAATAATTATTTCTATTTTAACTTCGTCATTCTTAGGAATAGGCAATATAATATCCTTTGTACGCTCTCCTATTGTAGGAATGGTAGATTGAATAACAATATTTGCCTCTACTTGTTTTTTAACAATAGGTTTGTTTAAAAGATAAAAAAGTAAATATGGATGTAATTTATCAGCGTTTTCGCATCGGAGGACATGGAAGTGTCCTTGTACTAGACATTTTACATTATATTTCTCACTCAGGATGCAAGTTGTTCCGATTAATCGTCCACCGTCTTTAACAAACAAGATATCATTAACTTTAAGGTCTTGTTTAAATTTTCCATAAATCTCATCAGAAACACCTTTTGAAGGATCAATTTTTACCTCCCAATTTGAGATATCAGATGTTCTTATATAAGGAATATCCCCTGTGCCATAATACTTCTTCTGAACACCTTGTCCATTCATCATAGAAATAACTTGGTTATCAATTAATTCTCCAATAGTGACAAAATCATAAGATTCTTCAAGTTCTTTAAGGTTCTTTTTTATTGAAGGGTTGTAAAATCTAGGAATTAAACTACGGAATCTGAGCTCAGAAACAGAAATTAAAAATCCTATACTATCATATTCACTCAACGGGTTATCTTTTATATCTCTATACCTTCTGGATATTAAAGGGAAATCATCATCGATCATTTTATTCCCATCTTCATCATAAATGTAATCCCCTTTGCTATTAATTTTATAAACAATATTATCTCTTGAATCATGACCACATTTTTTTGCAATAGCCATGAAAATTTTATAATTCTTTATTTCAGATTCTCCCTTCTCTAAGAAAAGAATACATGTCTTAGTACTGGTATTGGGTAAGAATGTCTCCACCGGAGCGTCTACTACAGCTAATACTCTGGAATTTTCTAATATGAATTTTCTGATATACTCTTGGGTTGGATTTCCTAATAGCCCCTCAGGTAAAACAATTGCCATTTTTCCACCATCCTTTAATAATTGTAGACATCTTTCAATAAATAGTATTTGTGGTGGCTGATTATCCCTAAGCTTATCTGTGCGTTTAATTTCATCACCGACACTTGACCATTTATATCCAAACTCGTATTGAGATAATATCTTATCTCCTTTAATTGGAATTTTGGCTCCAAATGGAGGATTAGTAAATAATACATCAAACATATTTAATTTAATTTCAATCTTTGTATCTGCTTTCCAATTTTTCGGAAGATCTAAGGAATTTTCACAAAAAATCCCTTCTTTTCCATTGCCTATTATAGCCATGTAGGCTTTTGTAACCTTTGATAAAAATCTGTCTTTATCAATACCTTTAAAACATTTGGAGGCAATATCATTCATTTTTCTATAAAAAATTTCATTGGTCCAATTCTTCCTTTCAGCCTCTATTTCTAATTTTTTCCAGATATAAGTTAATGCTATTACTAAAAAACCGCCAGAACCACAGGCAGGATCTATTATTAAAGCTCCAAGCTCGGGGTCTACAATATCAACACTTATTTGTATGACATTTCTAGGTGTGAAAAACTGTCCCTCACTCCCTCTTAAAGCTGGACCAATAAATACTTCAAATGCCTTTCTTATTGCCTTATAGGTTTTAAAAATTTTAATAGAAGATTATTTTTATAAAATCTTTATTCGAAATAATTTATTTCAAATTAACTAATCCTTCAAACTTTGATTTTAAAGATCTACAAATCTCGCTGAAAG
>CAZBNW010000079.1:0-11810 GCA_964493385.1 uncultured archaeon
TCTCCGAATAATAGGCGCCTCTTGTATCGGTATTGAATCTTCTGAACTAATAGCTGAAATTTCTTTGGCGATAAAACATAACCTTACAGTTCATGATATAGCAGAAACCATTCATTGCCATCCAACAATCTCAGAAATGGTTCTTGAGGGGACCGAAGCTATAATAGGAAAAGCAATACATAAGAAAGGACGACCTTTACATCATTAAAATAAATTCATCTATCGATTAATATCCTTAATCTTAAAAGAAGTTAATTTTCCATCTTTAACGATTATCTCTCTGTATGCTCCAGCAGTATTAGGATTCCTATAACTACCTAATCCTAAAGCAGGCGTTTGAACGACAAAAGGTCCATTTTCCCGAATGACTTTTGCATTAGTAAACATCTCAGAATAATTATCATAAAATATTGCTGCAGGATTTTCAATTTTTTTCAATCTAAATGGGGGTGCATCATAAACACTCGATTTTTTCTCAGTATCTTCTAGTCTAAATTCTTGGTTATTATGCGTATGGCCGCATAAAGTGAGTATTGCATAGTTTTTGCAAAATTCAATAAGTCTTTCCCAATTTGATGAAACACATCCATATTTAACATTAAATACACCATCTATACGTGCTGTAGATATGGGTTTTCCTAATTTTTTGATTAATGATTCCTTGAACTCACTGATCTTTTTTCTAATAAATCGACTCCCTTTTTTTTCAAATATATTAATACTTAACTTTTTGGATTCTGCGTTTAATGGAGGACCATGCAAAAACAGAAATGTATTCGTGTCTTTAGTTATTTGACTATTTATTAGATTTTCTAAGTATTGTATTTGTTTATGTGAAACCCCTGTAACAGATGGATGTCCAGTAATTAAATCTCTGAGATTTCTAAATGAATCTGAGCCAGTGTTCAAAATAACAAATAGATTATTCCCAAGCATTATAGAAAAATCAATCGATGAGTTTATTTCTGATAAAAACCCGTTTAAAGCTAACGAGGTCTTAGTTAAAGCCGTGATGGGTGAAGCAGAAAATAGTTCATTCAACGCAATTGCTTCGGAAGCGTTTAGTCCAATCTTTTTATACATGTCTGCCCATGTTAAGTCATAATGGAACGGACGATAATCGTGATTCCCTAAAGTGGTGAATATTGGACAATTTAATTCTTCACCCCTTATAACGCCCTTATATTTTTCTTTTGGTGGAATATTCAGGATTGTATTTTTAAAAATCTGCCAATTGCTATCTTCATATCTAAACTCATTTAATTTGCGTAATTTCTTTGATAATCTACTCAAAATTGTATAATCAACAAGATCTCCTGTCAATACAATGAAGTCAAGCTCATTTCTTAATACTTTCCTATTCATCGATTTTATAAATTTCCTAAATTGATTATTTGGATTAATCAAACGCTTCCTCAATGGGATTTTAATATTGGATAATATTGCTTCCTGTTTTTGTTTCTTCTTTTTAATTTTCAATTTTTTTTTAACTTTCTCAAAAAAATCTTCAACGCTTTCTCTGATAGAAGATTCAGTCCATTTTTTTATAATTTCATAAATTCTATCATTCCTTTCTGCTAAATGCAAATCCGTTGCATGAATAAATGTAAAATCTTTCCAATTTTGTTTGGAAATTACAAGTGAATGATAATTTATCCGGCTATTAGGGCAATATATATCGAACATTACAAAATTTCGTTCCTTCAAAAATTTAAGAACTTCTTTACTTAGTGTAAATTCAATATTTATTTTATAGAATTTACTTAATTCACCAAATACGTGATTTTTTATTAGAATTTCTTGAGGATTCAAATCGTTTATATAAGAGACGTTATGAATGGGAATTATAGATGATTCTTCAACTTTAATTACTTTAGAAGAAATAGGTTCCCCTCTATGGAGCCGAGATTTTAATTTTTTTAGTTGTTCTAAATCGAGATCTGCTTCTAATATAATTTTTGCTTTATCTTCTAGAAATTTCTTTCTTTTTTTTTTAGCTCTTCTTTCTCTCCATTTTGAGAACAATCCTTTAGGTTTTTTAACAAAAATTAATTTATATGACCATTTATAATCGAATAAAGGAACTAAAGATATTTCTTTTTGAAGAGATCTACTAATACTATCTGGATCTGAATCATTACTAATAAAAAGAAAATTAGTTCGAAAATGTTTCTTTTTCAATTTACGATCTATTTTTAAAATTAACGGACGTCCCAAATTTGGACTAACTAGGATTGATTTTTCTGTTTTTTCTACTTCTGTCACATTCAATTTTAAAAGGGGTACTCTATTAATGAAGCTAATTATTAGATATATTTCAAAATTTTATACTTTTTCTTATAAAATAATCGCGATTTAAAAATATAATTAAGGCTCTATTTTATAACTATGGTTATAAGCATAGTAATCTGACTAAATATTGTAAAAAATACTTATATTCTACTTTAAACGCCTTCTAAATGAGCCAAATTGACGAATATTACGTTATCACCACGGACAACAATGGATCCCAAATTTTCGTGCTCCTCCCGAATGTTACCCTCATCATCTTGATATTCGAAAATCTGACTGGTCTCTTCAAGATATAAATTTAAATGCTCATCAAATCCACCAAGGCGACCTCTAAATAAACGATTGCGCTTAACTTTAATAAGGATTATTTTATTAACAGATGATTTTAAATAATCTATAGGGCGATTTGACCTCGAATAACTTTCACGTGACATTATTAAGAAGACTCAGAAAAAACAATTATTCATAAAAAAATATTTATAATTACAATTAAATTCACTATAAATTAAAACCTTTTGATTATTTTTATAGTTACATACATAAAAACTCACATAAAAATCAATGATAAAATTGTCTAAAGAAGAACAAGTGGATAAACAAACAGTGGCATGTTGCGTTATGAATTGCCAAGAAGAGATACCTATTGATAAGGCAATAGTCATCGAGGGTAAATACTTCTGTCCTATTTGCGGTGTGGCTTATTATAGAAGTACTCTCAACTTATAATCTAATACAGTGTTAGCAAAATCATTCATTTAACTTTTTATTATATTATGCTTTTATATGATTATAGAAAAGTTAAATAATATTAGGCCCGTGGCCCAGTCTGGATAAGGGCAGCAGCCTCCTAAGCTGAAGATCGGGGGTTCAATGTGTTATGCGTTTCGCCTTTCTTGAACACATCCCCCCGGGCCTGCCATTTTTCATTTTTGAAACTTTTTATATTATAGTTATTTTTTCAAGTTAATGAAAAAAAATTATGTTACCACATTATCCTATTTAAAAGTAAAATTTAGACCCAGGTTTCCTAAGTTTTTGCGAGGAGTATATAAAATTATAATAAGGCATGGTGCTGTTCCTTTAGTAAAGATTTTAGGAATGTTATTAGGAGTGGGATTTGGCAAAAATGGAGTAAAAAGATATCCTGAATATTTCATAACCTTAAAAGACGGAACTAAATTAGCTACGGACGTGTATGTTCCAAAGAAAGTTTTTAAGAAAAAAAGTAAATGTCCTACTATTATGGTAAGAGTGCCATATTGGAAAGACACTTGGAGTTTTTTAGGATATGCTTTTACTGCCCATGGATTTGCAACAATCATTCAAGATATAAGAGGAACAGCACATTCGAGTGGCTTCAATTTTTATTTATTTGCAGAAAGAAATGATGGATTAGAGACATTGGAATGGATATCTAAACAATATTGGTATAATGGTAAAATTGGAATGGTGGGAGCAAGTTATTTTGGTAAAACTCAACTTGCAATATCTTGGGATAATAAATATTTGACTAGTATTGCGCCAGCTATTACTTCAACCTTGAATTTATGGAGAAACAATGGAGGGCTCCAAATTCATGCTCTTACAACTTCTATTTATAGAATAATGGTAAATATTACATCGCACAGAGAGATTCCTGATGTAGATACATTAACAGTTTTAATGTATGAAAGATATTTAAATCCCCATTACGCTTTATATAATGATCCAATTAAAAAGAAAAGCAGAATTAGATTATCTCATTTTAAAGGAAAATCTATCAAAGAAATGCAAGATCTTTTAGTAAGATACTATAATATTAAAAAATTTGATCCATCTAAGCGCAGTCTCAAAAGTTTTTTTAAATTTTTAAATGATTTCTTAATTACTCGAGGATTGGATAAAGATTCCCATAAAATGACTGGATTCTTAGAAATGGATAGTGCAAAATTTTCACAACCTGCTTTTATGCTAGCTGGTTGGCAAGACATGTTTATTGAAAAACAGTTAGAAGATTTTATCGAAATTAAAAACAACGCTATTGGAGAAGCTAGAAAATATTCTAAATTACTTATAGGCCCGTGGGCTCATGGTGCGAGTGGACATCCTGAAAGCCGAATTAGAAATGCTGGAATGTTAAGATTTTACAAAGAATTTTTAAGTCTTGCCTGGAACCGTTACTGGTTAATGGGAGATATAAATGCTTTTCCTGATATAAATAAACCTTCTATAAAGTATTGGGTGATGGGAAAAAATATTTGGAGATATACAGAGAACTGGCCACCTGAAAATATTGAATATAAAAAATTATACATTCATTCGGTAAGAGGAGCAAATAGTGTAAAAGGAGATGGTGTATTAGATTTCAAAGAACCAATTAATGAATCAGAGGATACATATACTTTTAATCCTATGAATCCTGTTATCACAAAAGGAGGAAGAAATTTAGGTATTTTAAAAGGAGCTCAAAATCAAAAAGATGCCGAAAAACGAAAAGATGTTTTAGTCTACTCTACTAAGCCGTTAGAGAAGGGAATAGAAATAACGGGTCCAGTAAAGATGATCCTGCATGGTTCCTCACTGGCAAAAGATACAGATTTCATGGTTAAATTAGTGGATGTGTATCCTCGAGGAAAAGCAATTAATATTCTAGATGCAGGAATCCGTGCTCGGTTCAGAAATGATGAAGATAATCCATCTCTTATCGAGCCAGGAGAAGTGTATAAGTATGAGATACACCTAGGAAATACTTCAAATTTTTTTAGGAAAGATCATCAAATACGCGTAGAAATAACATCAAGTAATTTTCCGAGATTTGACATTAACTCAAATTTAGGAGGAGAAGGAAGTCTCGGAGAATATAAAGTAGCTGAACAAAAAATTTATCACACACAAGAATTTCCAAGTTACCTTGTAATCCCAATTTTAAAATATTAGTTATGCAGAGTTCAGTTGCATTATCTTCCGATTCGATTTGCATATTTATTCAATGAGTTAAATTAAAATAATATAATGGTAGATTATAAAATAGAACAACAAATCAATATTATAAGGGAAGCCAATTAAAAGAAGAATAATGAAAGAAACATTAGTTACAGATATCGAGATTTCAGCAGACTATATCAAAAATTCAATAAAGAAATCAAAATATTTCAAAAAATTAGGACCGGAAATAATTCAATGCATATTATGCCCTCGCGAATGTGTGATAAAAAGAGATGAGACGGGGTTTTGCAAAGTTCGGAAAAATATAGATGGTCAATTATATAGTTTAAATTATGGTGTCTCCACTTATATGGTGGTAGAACCTATCGAAAATAGTGCTGTATTCCATTTTTATCCCGGTGAAAATGCTTTAGCAATTGGTACAATAAGTTGTAATCTTGATTGTAGTTTTTGTCAAGCATGGCGATATAGCAAAATTACAAATGCAGAAGACATAAACCTAAAGTATTTTGATAATTATAAGTCCGAACAAATTGTGAATAAAGCAAAAAAATTAGACTTAAAAGTTATTTCATGGACTTTCAATGATCCTATGAGTTGGTTTGAGTTCGTTCTTGATACTGCTAAGCTCGCAAAAGAGAATGGCATTATTAGTTTATTTAAATCAAATCATTATGTCAATGAAACACCCTTAAAAGATTTAGCTCAGCATGTTGATATTTTTAGTATATCTATAAAATCCATAGAAAATGAATTTTACAAAAAATATTGTCATGGATCACTTGAACCAGTATTAAATGCTGCTAAAATACTTAAAAAACTTAATAAACATATCGAGATTTGTAATCTAGTCATTCCTACATTAAATGATAGTACCGAACAATTTTCTAAGTTAATAGATTGGGTAAAAGAAAATCTTGGCACGAATACTCCCTTACATTTTGCGAGATTCCACCCTAGTTATAAATTAACTAACTTACCCAGAACTTCATTATTAGATGTATACAAAGCAAGAGAAATTGCCAAAAAAAAAAGATTGAAATATGTATATATTGGGAATGTGTTTATGGATGATGGATTGAATAGTTATTGTGTTAAATGTTCCAATCTATTACTGAATAGGATGAGTGGAAGGATAATTATCAAGAATAAAGATTTAGAATTATGTGATAAATGTAAAACACCTCATCATATAAAATTTTTAAAAAGAGCAAAGAACCGTGATATTATTTTTAAAAGAAATGGTGATTATGTTATTGAATATGTTTGGAAAAAAGAAATTTGGTCCATCCATATCCAAGTTGTTAATTGTTCAAATGAAAAACAAGTACTGATAATACATAATTTGTTTAGAGATAATCAAAACAAAGATATTCCTTTAATAGAAAAAATAAAGATTGCGCCGAATGAAAAATTAAGACACACTATCAACAGAATTAGTGAAGAGCATAATAAAATTGTCATTTATTTTGATAAAACTGTAAAAGTTCAGATTTTTGAGAATATTGACAGGGCATATTATTCCTTAGAAAAGTATGATGGATAAGAACTATGGAAAGAGTTTCTCTAATTTATATCGACATAAATATTGAAATAGTTTCTCTCCTTTGGGAGGATTAATAAAAAAAGAATAAAATTTTTAAAAACTAATGAGTTCGATCGGTAGGTTATAATATGCGTGTACTTCTCATAATGCCAAAGTATGGAATTCCTGATCATAAATTATGGTTTTATGACCACATTTTTCCACCTTTGGGATTGGAGTACATAGCGGCGTACATAGAAGACTTGGCTGAAGTTCGTATAATCGATAATCGTTTAAAAACGATGAATTTAAAAGTTGTTGAGAAAATAATCTCACAATTTCACCCAGATTATGTAGGAATAAGTTGCAATTTTAGTTTTCAGGCGTATATTTCCTGTAGAATCGCCGGCATCGCGAAGATTCATGGTTCTCGGACTGTTGTTGGCGGGTGGCACCCAACACTCGTGCCTGATGAAATGCTCGCCTCCGATTCGATTGATATCGTAGTACGTGGTGAAGGAGAATACACATTTAGGGAGCTGATTCAAAAAGATAGCCCAGTTGGGGTTCTAGGATTATCCTACAAGCAGAATGGAAAGCAAATCCATAATCCCGACCGCGATCTACTGGATTTGAAACAAATTCAACAACCAGTTCGCCACTTTCGATCAGCCAGTGCAAAGGCATCCTATAATTTCTTCGGTTTTCCCATAGACTGCATTGAAATCAATCGAGGCTGCCCATACTCTTGCAGCTTCTGTTGTATCCATGAGTTCTATAGACATAAATATCGCAGTCGTGCAATCCCTGATGTCATTAAAGAATTGCGCTCACGTGAAATAAAAGACAGAGCCAGCCTTGTTTTCATCGTTGATGATAATTTTATGGTAAACCGGAAATACGTGATGGCGTTATGCGATGCAATCATACAAAATGGCATCAAAATGTTCTTCAGGACCCAAGTCCGTGTCGACACGATCGTTAACCATCCTGAAGTCTTTAAAAAAATGGCAGATGCGGGTTTTCTGTTCCTATACTTAGGTTTCGAAAGTTTTTCAGATCGAGCATTGAAAAAACTCAATAAACAATTAACGTTTAAGGAAATCAAGTCTGCAATCAAAATTCTTAATGATCTTGGTTATATAATTCAAGGTAATGTCATTCTAGGTGCAGATCTTGAGGACACCAAGGAAGATCTCGAATCCACAATCGAGGTTGCAAAAACTCTGGACATTGACATGCTTTCATTTACGCTGTTAACATGTTTTCCAGGGACAAAATTGATGGAGTATGTTCTGAAGGAAGATTTGTTACTCACTAGGGATTGGCGCAACTTCAATGAGCTCGCTCCCACAATTAAATATCCACATTTAACACCTGAGGAGTTGAAGTTTTACTTAGCTAAAGCTAACAAGGAGATTCCTTTCTTTAATAATCCGATTAAGCGTATTGGAAATTTAATACGGACAAGAGGTTGTAAATTTTTCATCTCACGAATGATTCAAATGAGCCAGATCAAGATGATACCACAAGTTCTAAAGAAATTACCCTCTTTTATTAAGGGATATAACTAAAAGGATTTATTAAAAATATAAGAAAAGAAAGAAAATTTAAATTTGAAAAAGGAAAAATATCGTGAAAAAAATGAAAGGTAAGGTTTCTATTATTTATGCAAATAATAATGTTGATCCTTTTTTTTATTATCCTCCTCTTGGAGGCTTATATATTACTTCCTTCCTAAAGCAGAAGGGAATTGATGTCCATTATTATGATTTTACTATCATTAACAATTGGAAAAAATTAATTCACGAGATTATTGATTCTAATCCGGAAGTAATTGCTTTAAGTAGTAATGTAACAAATTTTCCTAATACCAATTATCTTGCTACATATATTAAATCTTTCAATAGAGATATTAAAATTTTAGTTGGGGGGCCATATCCAACCTGCGTCCCAGAAAAATATCTATCTAACAAAGCTATTGATGCAGTTTGCATAGGGGAAGGTGAATATACCTTTTATAAATATCTTATTGAGGGAGATAAAGCGGATGGCTTAATGGTTAGAAAAAATGGTCACTTTATTCGAACAAAGCCAAGACCTAGAATTGAAAATTTAGATGATTTACCATTTCCAGATTTAACTCAAGTAGATCTAACAAAGTATTTTCATCCATTTCAAAAGGGAAAACCAATGTCAGCGATTATTACTTCAAGAGGTTGCCCAAGTAGTTGTACATTTTGCTTTCATGAAGTCCATGGTTATGACTGGAGATCAAGAAGTCCAAAAAATGTTATAGAAGAAATTAAATGGCAAATTAATGAATTAGGTATTGGAGAATTAGCGTTTTGGGACGATAATTTCACAATGGATCAAAAAAGAGCTGAAAAAATTTGTGATCTATTAATTCAAGAAAAAATTAATTTACCTTTATTTCCTCCAAACGGAATAAGAGCAGATAAAATTAATAAGATCTTATTATCAAAAATGAAAAAAGCTGGTTTCTGGTTAATGGTATTAGCACCTGAAACGGGGGATCCTTATATATTAAATAAAATTCAGAAGGGATTTACATTAAAACAGACTGAAAGAGTTGCTAGATGGTGTAAAGAATTAGATTTTTTCCTTATTTTATATTTTATTATTGGATTTCCCTTTGAAATTAAAGCTAATTCGCAGAAAACTCTTAATTTTATCAAAAAAATAAAGCCAGATATATTCCTTATCAATAGATATTATCCAATACCAAAAACACCTATAGTAGAAGAATATAATTTGAAAACAAGTGAAGGACGTGATTTCAAGACCATAAAGTTGAAGAAGGAATTCAAAAAATTGTTATATTTGGCATATCTCAATTTTTATTTAAATCCTTCAAATCTTTGGAATATATTTAAAAAGGTTGATAAAAGAAATTTTTTCATTTCCTTTTTTAGGTATTTTAAGGCTGCTGTAAACAATTTACAAAGAAAATTTGACTATTCTATATTGGACTAAATGAAAATGACATATAAAGTTTTATTAAGTACGCTAAGCGCTAGTTGCAAACTAAATTGCGCTCAAAGTGCTCAAATTTATCATTATTTAAAATCAAATAATCATCAAATAGTTAAAAATGAATCTAAAGCGGATTTTATCATTTTGAATACATGTGGATATATAAATTGGTTTGAAAAATCTACTGAACTAGTAATCAAGTATTTTATTGATTTAAAAAAGAAGGTTAAATTAATTGTTATTGGATGTATGACAAAAATTAATAGAGATATAATTGCTAAATATAATGAGGTCATAATTATTGATGATTTAAAAGATTTGGATAAATATTTTTTTACAATAGAGAAATTCCAACAAAAAAACATTTGTTTTAATAATGAAATATACAATTATTTAGATTCTGGAGTGAAAATAAGAAGGGCCAAAAATCTAAACGCCTTTATGTCATTTATTAATGGTATTGCCCGCTTTTTAACTAGATTAAATTTATCTCCATTTCCTTTTAATAAAATAGTAGAGAGATACAGTGGAAAGGGGGATTTTTTTGTTAAAATTGGAGAAGGGTGTGTGGGGAATTGTAGTTATTGTGTTATTAAAAAAGCAAAAAATAAAATAATTTCAAGACCTGTTGAAGCCATATTACTTGATATTGAAAATCATATAGATAGACAAAAAGAAAAAAATGTTCTCCTTATTGCTGACGATTGTGGCAGTTATGGAATAGATATTGGAACAAATATCATCGAATTACTTTGTGAGATAGGGAAACATTTTCCCTCTGTAGGAATAGGTATTTATTATTTATATCCAAAATGGATTGAAAAATTTGGGAAAAAATTATTAAATGTCTTTCGAAAAGTTAAGATTGATAATATTAATATACCCATACAAAGCGGTTCTCACAAAGTATTAAAACTCATGAATCGAAAGTATAATCTTGAAAAGATTTTTCAATTTATTAATGTGTTAAAAGAGATATCGCCTAAAACAATGGTATATACACATTTTTTGTTTGGTTTTCCTGGCTCCAGAGTTAAAGATTTTCTTAAAACACTATCTACCATACCTTATTTTCATTATTTCGTATTAAATACCTATTCGAGTAGAAAAGGTACAAAAAGCAGTGAGTTACCAGAAACAGTTTCGAAATCTAGGAAGAAAATAGAAATATTTATTGCTATAGCTTTATTATTTATGAAATTTACACAATTTTTTGTAGGAAATATTATTAAAAGGAAAAAATAGCTTATAGATTTATGCTTATGAGAATCAAGATAGGGCGTATTATGCCTTAGGAGAGCGAGGTAAATAATGAAAACCAGAGTTTCTTTAATTTTTCCACAAATTAAAGTTAATTCCATTGATTCTAAAACATTTCCTCCTTAGGGAGGATTATTAAAAAAAAAAAAAGTTTAAATTTTTAAAAAGTTAGCGAGTTAGATTGGTGAATAATAATATGCGCGTACTTCTTATAATGCCAAGTTATGGGAATGCTCCTTCTAATTTTTGGTTTTCTGGTCATATTTTTCCCCCATTGGGATTGGAATACATAGCAGCACACATAGAGGACATAGCTGAAGTTCGTATTATCGACGTTCGTTTAAAAACTGTAAATTTACAAGTTGTTGATAAAACTATCGAACAATTTCGTCCGGATTATGTTGGAATTAGTTGTAATTTTAGTCCTCAGGCTTATAATACCTGTAAAATTGCCAGCATAGCGAAAGTCCACGGATCTCAGACCGTTGTCGGCGGGTGGCATCCAACCCTAGCACCAGATGAAATGCTCGACTCCCCCGCGGTTGATATAGTAGTACGCGGTGAAGGAGAAAGTACATTTAGGGAGCTAATCCAAAAACGCAGCCCTGTTGGAGTTCCTGGGTTGTCCTACAAGCAAGATGGAAAGTTAATACATAATCCAGACCGCGACCTATTGGACTTGAAACAAATTCGACCACCTGCACGCCACTTTCGATCTACATCTGCAAAAGCAGAATATGATTTCTTTGGATTTCCTGTAGACTGCATTGAAATAAGTCGAGGTTGCCCATATTCATGCACCTTTTGCTGC
>CAZBNW010000080.1:0-11563 GCA_964493385.1 uncultured archaeon
GCTTTTCCTAGAGATTGATATGGAAATTGACCCATTATAACATTAATTCCACGATCTTTAGCTGCTTTTCTTCTGAATCCTACAGAGCTGACATTAGGAGAGGTAAATATCGTTGCAGGAACAACTCTATAATCTGTTTTCATTTCACTGACTGGGAAACCTCCTATACTAGCCAAAACATTAGCTACAGCTACATCTGCTTCATAATATGCAACATGTGCTAACATCAATCCCCCAGTAACATCTCCTATTGCGTAAATTCCTTTAATAGATGTTTCTAAAGTATGAATATCACATTTAATTGCACCTCGGTCAGTTTCTATACTTAATTCTTCTAATCCTAAATTCTTTGACTCTTTTCTTCTACCAATCGAAACTAAACATAAATCTCCTTCAAAAGTGAATTTTTCAGCGGCCTCAATTTGATCTCTTGGAATAGATGCAGAGCAAGTTATTACTTTAACATCTGTTCCAGTATTTTCAACAGACAAAACGTTCTGGGATGCTTTTAAATCAATTCCTAAATTTTCAAACTTTTTTAATAATTCTTTTACAATCATAGGTTCTTCTGTCGCTATAGGTGAAGAAAGATATTCCAGCATTGTCACTTTACTTCCAAAGGCTGCAAATATATTTGCAAACTCGCATCCGACTATACCTGCTCCAATTATTAGTAGCCTTTTTGGAACAGTCGTAAAATTAGGATCAAGAATATCATCACTCGTCAATATTCTTTCATGGTCAATATTAAACGCAGGAATTAGAGCAGGTGAAGAACCAGTAGCTAAAATTACTCTTTTGGCTTTAATTTTTTTATTATCTTCTCCTTGTATCGAGATTTCAAATCCAGAAGAAATATTTCCCCCAAGAATTTTACCTTGTCCATTGAAAATGTCATTTTTCCAAGCTTTCTCTAAAGCACCGATACCTTCAACTAACTCTTGAACAACCCTGTTTTTCCGTTCTACAGCTTTTTTAAAGTTAAGTTTATAATCTTTAATCTCTAGTCCTAACTCATCAAAATCCTGTATTTTTTCAATCAATTGCGCAGAAGCATACAATGCCTTAGTAGGAATACATCCACGATTTAAACAAGTTCCTCCTAATTTTTCTTTCTCAATCAAGGCGACCTTAGCACCATATTGAGCAGCCCTTATTGCAGCATGATACCCTCCAGGTCCAGCCCCAATAATCGCAATATCATAAGGAATTTCTGACATAAGAACTTCGATAAAGTGTATTGATTGAATTAAAATATAATTTCGTGTTAAAGATGTAAATAATTTAATAAGTAATAAATTTTATACAAATAATTTATTAAATTGAAAAGGACTATATATTAGAAATTAACTAAGCATAACAATTAAAAACTCTAAAGAATACTGAAATCATCTAAAAATTGAAGTGTTGTTATTGTATGTTAAGAATGCTTCCCAACTTGTTTTAAATGACTTAGACAAAAATCAATTAACTTTGAGAGAAATCGGGCTTCAGGCACTTGAAAAATCAATTTCTGCAGTAAAACCTGAAAATTTAATGGAAAAATCAATTAAAATCCATAACAACAAACTATTTATTGAAAATGATGAGTATGATTTACGTAAGTTCAAAAAGATCTATATAATTGGTGGCGGTAAGGCAACTGCTGAAATGGCGTTGTCGCTTGAAAGATTTTTAACAAGTTTGAAAGATATTGAATACGAAGGGATTATTAACATACCAAAAGATAAAGAAAAACAGGAGTCCTTTAAAAAGAGTAAAATTTCTATTAATTTTGCTTCCCATCCTATTCCAAATGAAAGTGGACTTAAAGGAACTAAATCCATGATGGAAATCATCGAAAAATCAAATAAGAATGATCTTTTTTTTTGTTTGATTTCTGGAGGAGGTTCTGCTTTACTTTCATTGCCAAAAAACGGTATAAGCCTTCAAGATTTACAAAGAGTTAACTCCTTACTTTTAGCCTCTGGAGCATCAATTAACGAGATTAATACTATTCGAAAACATTTATCAGATTTTAAAGGAGGTAATCTTGTAAAGAAATTATACAATTCAAGTGAGGCGACATTAATTTCTTTGATCATTTCAGATGTTGTCGGAGATATTTTGGATTCGATTGCCTCTGGACCTACGGTACCGGATAAAACTACATTTAAGGATGCTCTTGATATTGTAAAGAAGTATAATCTCTTAGAGAAAATTCCTAACTCAGTAAAAGAACATTTAGAAAAGGGTCTTTCAGACAAAAAGTTACAAAATCCAAAAGCCAATGATTTGTGCTTTACTAATGTTCATAATTATTTAATTGGAAGTGTGACTTCTGCTGTCCATGAAATTAAATCTTTCTTAAAAAATCAAGGTTTTAAAGTTCAATACTTTTCTGCTAATGTAACTGGTGAAGCTAGAGAATTTGGAAAATCTCTATATCCAATAATTTCACAACAAGTAGAAGATAATTTAAACCAAAAGAAGGCTGAAAAGATTACTTTAATAGGAAGTGGAGAATTAACCGTAACAATAAAAGGTGAGGGTATTGGGGGAAGGAATCAAGAGATGCTATTAAGTTACCTAAATTATATAAAAGATAGAGAATTCAATTATAATTTTTTAATCATTAGTGCTAATCTTGACGGCATTGAAGGAAATAGTAAAGCGATGGGGGCTTTAATTGATAATTACGCATTGGAACAAATGATTTCAAAAAATATTGACACAGAGAAGTTTTTAGCAAATAATGATTCAAATAGTTTTTTCAAGGAATTAGGAACTGAAATAATCACAGGTCCAACAGGATGTAATGTAAATGATTTAATTTTGATTCTGGTTTCAAATTAATTTTAATTAATAAATTTTATAATAGAAATAAAGAAGATGAGTGAAATAGTAATTTGTCCTGCTTGCGGTTTTAGTTTAAGATATTCTAACACTAAATCAGAAAAGGGTAAGATAGTTTGTCCAATGTGCGGTCATGAATTTAGGGATCCTAATTTTTTTCCATTTATTCCAAGAGAATTTGATAACAAATGCTTATAAAATTGAATACAACTTTATTTCCTTTACACACAACTCTCTTACCCGATATTGATAAATTTTTTAAAGTTTGCCGATGAATTTAATTTATCGATTAATTTTTATTAATTGGTAAATAATTTTCAATTTAATAAAAAATAAATTCTTGGTAAAAGACAATGGCTAAAAAAGATAAGAAAAAGAGAGTAACAAAACCAACAGCGCGAACGGGTTGGGATAAAGCAGAAGCTGAAGAAGAAATTATAGCTGAGGCATTAAAAAGAAAGGATATAGATACAGGACGAGTTGAGTTAATCGATAGAGATACCGCGACACCTGTTATTGAGACTTATGATGAGGATACTGGAAAACTCGAGGGAAGTATTGTATTGAAAGATCGTAATCGAGAAGGTTTATTAACTTTAGTGAAAATAATTGAAGAAGTGGACGTAGTACAAGATCATGATGCTGTTATTGAATCATTTACTCATACTGGAAAATTTAATATTGAAAATCCTAGTACTGTTGATAGATTATGGGATATTGATGTTTCACTTAAAAATATAGGAAGTACTAATTTAAAATCAAAAGAGATTTCGATAAGAGAATTAGGGACAGAAGCACCAGATAATGTTGACTCAAGAGATTTTAAAATAACTAAAGATATAAAAAATCTATTGCTTGTTAAAGAATTCATTAGCACTCTTCCAAATGCTGATGATGTTTTAAATATAAATGATATAGAAAAAGAGTTATTAAAATTAAAGGATAAAAAAAGTGAGGTCTCTGACAAACCAAAAGCCCCTCCAAAAGAACCAGAAGTAGAAGAGGAGGAGGAGGAAGAAGAGGAGGAAGAACTTGAAACATGGGGTGATGGTGGTACTCTCGTTGAAACAGGTTTAGAATCTTTCGGAATCTCGATTGATAAGGAAAATATTGTTTATTTTGCAATAGCACTTAGAAGCCTATTTGATAAACCTGTTTCTAACATTAAAGTAGTAAAAAATATCCCCGATGATTTTACTAATCCTGTAATCCGTGATACTAGTGAAGGAAGAGCTGAAATTGAAGGGAGTAAAATAATTTGGACAATTGACAAATTGGGCCCTGAATACACAGCAATGTTGAAATTTACTTGCAATATAAAGGTAACAGATATAACTAAAAGAAAAACAGGAACAATAGAAGTTACATATCAAGGAGCGTCTTCATTTGCTGAAGGCTTAGATATAGAAAAATTTGATGCTTACACAAGAAATAAGTTCTATATTGATACTGTTGAAAGGGATGAGGAACCTGGTGTTTTCGATTGTAAACTAGTATTTGATAATTCCTCGGAGTTTATAATTCAACTATTCAACGCAGATGTATACTCTCCAGAAGATAAAACAAAGAAATTTGTGGATATTGATCCTAATGATGTACCATTATTACCAAGTGGAGCACAATGGCATTCGACGAAATGGGAATATGAAAGTGATGAATATCCAACCTTTAGGAAGAAATTAGAATTTAGAGTAATGCCTGATTTTCAAACAATTGTAAATGGGTCAGCTTCTCTTTCAGACGTCATATTAGAGATTGGTAGTATTACTGGAGTAATGTCATATAACTTAACCGAAGTTCCTACTTACCGAACTAAAGATGTTATTGCTACACTTAAAATGGTTAATAATGGTTCAGCACCACTTAATGAGGTGACTGTTGTACAGCAATACTTCTCAGACGAATATCAACCTCCAAAAGCAGAGGAAATTAAATTAGTATGGGATGGAGAAGAAGTTGAAGTATCTGCTGCTGCTGTGAGTTTCAAGGAAAAAGTATTCAAAATTGATCTCACAGATTTAAAAGACAGTAGTACAGGTATATTTAAACCAGACTCAACTTTAGAGTTTGAATATCCTATTCATTGTGCAAACCCTGCACGTGACTCAACTTTCGAAACTGAAATTATATATCTTGCAAATACATTTCCAATAAGTCAAGAGTTAGAATTCAAACCAGAAGTTCCAGTCATTGAGGCTCTCCATATTCGAAGAAAATTCAGAATTGGAAAGGAAGTTGTACCTATTGGAGATCTAGGGAATTACAGAATTATATTAACGCTTGAAAACATTGGTGAATCTAAATTACATAATTTGGTTCTTTTAGATAAGGTTCCTGATAAATTTGAGTACGGTGATTATTCTATGACTCCAGAAATCACTGATGAAGTGGGTCAGGATACATTAAAGTGGGATATTGACCTTTTGGAAGTTGGAGATAAACTGGAAATTACATATGAGATAACGGGAACAGGCAAATACAGCCCCTCTGATGCCCAATTAGCGCTCTAAAATCTAAAAAGCACTTTTTATTTTTTTTTTTTTTTATATTTACAATAATAGTTTAATAAACTAAGGGATAATTATTAAATGAATAAAGAATGAAATTTAATTTAACTACTACGAAAAAATTCTATAATTATAATGAACCTTGAGAAACCCATGATAAGAAAACGTTATCAGCTAAATTGGATTTTTGAATGTCCAGATGCGGTGCTAACATGCTCAGTTTTGAGATGTAAAGACAAAGATTTTCTAGTTTTTGGTGGACACGATAAAAAGCTTTATCTGATGGATGAGAAAATGGATATTATTGATGATAGATCTTTTGATGGATGGTGCCGTTGCAGTTATTCGATTGATCTCGATGGAGATGGATGTGATGAGATATTGGTTGGGGCTGGCGATGGCAATTTCATGGTTTTGAAATTAAATGTAGAAAAGAAAAAACTTGCTGGATTGATGCGATGTAAATCCACTAAGAGGATAAATTGCTGTATCGCTGGAGACTTCACTCGAGATGGGAATATTGAACTAATTTTCGGAAGTGACGATAAGTCCCTTAAAATCTTCGATGATATAAAGACTAAAGAGCCAAAATATGTTTTATATTATGATTCTTGGGTCACAGCTTGCACATTAGGTTTCTTACAATTACCAGATGATGATGATCCAATTTATGGATTATTAGTTGGCACCAGAAATGGTGTAGTTCAATTAGTCCAATTTGAGGAAAAAATGCCAGATATTATTTGGCAGAGAGATTTTAACACTCAGATTAATGATATTAAAGTTGGAGATGTAATTAATGATGGATTTCATGAAATTCTACTGAGTACTGATGATTCCATGATTAAGATCCTTAATAGTGAAGGGGAACTTATAAAGGAAATTAGCACTGAAGAAGGACGTCCACTTTCATTATTAATTGAAGATATAGATGGTGATAATGCAAATGAAATTGTTGCTGGGTGTGCTGATGGTTCTTTAAAAGTCTTTCATAATCCCTCTCTTGATTCGAAAGATTTTAAATTAAAATGGAAGACTAAAGTATCTACCTCAATTAAAAATGTGTGTTATATATTAGGGAAAGAACTAAATATAAAACACATTGTATTCGGGGGCTATGACCGTAAAATCCATAACGTTTCCGACTTTGAATGGGGTCAAAAACAAACCCTTGAAATTCCTCAAAAAATGAAAATCCCTGAAACACAAATTAGCAAAAAAGAAGACTTAATTAAAGAATTAGCGAAAGTGAAAGAGGTTCCAACAAATATAAGGGAACAAATTTTTAATATTTTACAAGAAAAGGGGCATCTAAAAGATCTAATGAAAGAATTATCAAAATTAGGATATTCTGAGGATGAGATATTAGAGGATTTAACACTTCTAAAAACACAAAAATCAGTCATTTATGAAAAGGTTACATACCCTGTTTGGAGTTTGCCTAGTGAAGAATATAAAAAGGAAATGCCTGAAGAAGTTAAAGCTGAAATTATAGTTGAGGAACAAGCAAAACCTAAGGTACAACCATTAGTTATTGAAGAACCTGTTAAGCCAAAAAAAGAGAAGTTGGTTGCTGCCCTTGAAACTGAAACTAAAAAGATTGTTTCTGAAGAAAAAGTCCGCGCTAATGGCTCACTAAGCGATATTATAGTTAAATATTTAAAATTACAAAAGATAGTAGGAACTAAAGCTCAATTCGTTAATGATATCAAAGAGAAAGGTTTTTCTAATAGTGAAATTGAAAAAGAAATCAATTCATTAAAGGAACAAGGGAAAATCCAATACTCCCGAGCAAAACCAAAAGGTTGGAGCTTAGTTGAATAATCATTATTCTGCCTTTTTTATGAAAAATTCTTGCATAACTTCTTCAAAAGGTTCAAATTGGTTTAATTCTGTAAAGTTTGCCTGATCGAATCTTTGAATAAACGATTGTAATACTGGTTCTACTTTATCAAAAAATTTTCTAACAAGTTTATCAGATTTTTTTTTTGATTTATCAACTAATCCATATAAAATTATTGGTTCTTTATCACGATTATCTTCTGATTGAATTTCAGATATTTTAAAGATAAATAGAATATTTCCTGACTCTAAATATTCTAAAGAGCTTTTGTTAAAAGCAGTTTCTGCAAATATATTAATAGCAGAAATAAATGCCCCTCTAAGATCCTTATTTATTCCATGTTCTTTTTGAACTGGTAATTCTTTGAAAATATGATTAACAAGGACAAATCCGCGAAATACAAAACCTATCTCGTAAAGTTCTTTCAATTTAAGGTCAGTATTGAATTTAAATTTTTATTATGTAAGAAAATTTTATTAAGAAAATAAAAAATGTTTTCATATTTAATTTTAGACAAAGCGTAATTTATACTAGAAAAAAAGTAAGAGAAGTAATACTAAGATTTTATAATATCGAGTTTCTCAAGGGTCTCTTTCGTAGGATAACCAGTTTCCCAATCCCAACCACGTTTTTCATAGTAAGTTTTCAAATTTTCTTCTAAATCAATAGCAATGCCTGCTGCACCTCCAGTATCTAATGCTTTTGAAACTATTTTTGGTAGATAATCATCTTTTCTTGTTATTCCTAACTTACATGAAATTAATCTCTTTAAGTTTGTTGCACGTTCTCCTATTTTAAATAAATTTGCACTATTTCCGAAAGATGAAATTCCAGTTGAAGCCTTTAATAATCGAGCTAAAGCTGCATCATTAATATGAGTGAAATTGCAAATAACTGATGAATCATAAATATTAGTTAAATCTTGATATGACATTACTGCCTTCTCTCTTTTATTTACCGTAAATCTATCTCTTTTTTTTATTCTTGTATATGAAGCAGCATCACCATCAATATTATAGAAGTCACCTTTATTATGGTTAGCCCCTGTGCAACCAGTCATATAAGTAAGAGCTTGACAAAGATATGCTCGTGGATCATGCATAGGTACCTCTAAACCTTTTACATGTGCTGCCAAATTAGGATCGACTCCAAGTTTTTCAGCTATTTTTCTTACACCTTCAGCTAATATGTCTCCAATTCCTTGTCTTCTAATTATTTGATCTAATAATTTTAATACAATTTCCTCATTTCCCCAATGAATTTCTTCTAAATTTATATCAGTTAAGTATTTACTAATTTCGTCTGTGGCAGTGTTATTCTCTACTAAATAGATTAAAAATGAAATTGATACACCACTAGAAATTGTATCCACACCTTCAAGATTACATATATGATTTGCTTTAATTATAGGTTTAAAATTTAAGATTCCACACATTGGACCATATGCTGCTGTTGTTTCATATTCTGGACCATCAACTTCAAAATCTTTTCCATCTATTTCTATAAGCGTTTTTCTGCCACATCCAATGGCACATCCTGCACAAGCATATTTTAACACGACAAATTGTTCTTTTAAAGCTCTCCCTGTTAAATCTTCTGCTACAAATTCAGTATTAGTAAAATAGTTTGCAGGTACATCTCCTAATACCATTCCCATATCTGTATATATTAGGGTTCCATAATGAGCGAATAGATTTGTTGCAAAAGGAATAAATATATTTTTTAGCGTTGATTTTGCAATGTCTATTAATTCTTCTCTATCAGAATATTCAATTGGTTGGCTACCTTTAATAGCTATCGCTTTTAATTTCTTTTTACCCATTAATGCACCTAAACCACATCTACCTGCTGCTCTTCCCTCATCATTTATTATTGCTGCATATTTCACTAAGTTTTCACCAGCTTTTCCTATGCATGCTATACGGAATTTATCATCATTTAGACGTTTTTTAATATCACTTACTGTTTCACGAGTATTTTTACCCCATAAATCTTCGGCATCTTTAATATCAATTTCAGCATCACTAATAACTATAATTTTAGGTTTTTCTGCTTCACCAGTTATCACAATAGCATCATATCCACTTCTTTTTAAAGCAATAGGAAAAAAACCTCCAGAAGTAGATTCACCCCATATTCCTGTGAGAGGTGAAATCCCTGTAACAGAATATCTACTGCTTGAAGGTGTTGCTGTTCCGGTTAAAGGACCTGCAGCAAAAATAAGAGGATTTATCAAGGAATAAGGATCTTGTTTTAAAATATTATAATCCTCTTCAGAAAGCAAATCATATGTAAGCTTAGCTGATAATCCTACTCCACCAACATAATTTTCAGCAATTTTTGGGTCAAGATCCTTTACTTCTATGCTTAATGAGCTCATATCTATATATGCAATTTTTCCATTATATCCATATAATTTTACCATATCTTCCTCCTCCTACATATAGTATAAATCCATTATATCTTCCAATTTGTTCTCATAAGTGATTTCCAAAATCTTTCGATATTGAGGACGTTTAATGCTTCTTGTTGAGGCAAGTGTACAATAATCATTGAATGCGAATTCAGCCATTTGATCCATTTTTGCCATATAATTTTCTCGTGATACTTTAGGTTTTTCAAGATCTTGAATTGATAAAGGGCAATTAATTCCACCCATAAAATTTCTTAGTTTTACTAGTAATTCTTTTAAAATTTCATCTCTTTCACGATCTTTTATTTTAATTTCAAAAATCTTTGCCAAATCGAAAAATCGATTAGTGACTTTTGCTTGATAGGCTATTGAAGCATAAAGAAAGATTCCTACACATACACCATGATGAACATGAAATAATGCTCCAAAACTATGACCTAATGCATGTTCTATTCCTCCTGAAACATTCCCAAAACCAATTCCTGCTATATATGCTGCCATTTGCATTTTCTCGCGTGCTTCCATATCATTCCCTCTTTTAACAGCTCGCGGTAAATATTTTAAGATTAGCTCAATTGCTTTTAAATTATGCATATCAGAATATAAGGTACTCATTACTAGCATATATGAACCCATGGAATGTGCTAAAGCATCTATACCAGTACCCATGGTTAAATAGGGAGGCATAGTTTTGGTAAATTCTGGATCTAACACTACAAAATCGGGGCAAAATTCATACAATACAACTTCCGTCTTCTTAGGAGGATCTCTATCAGTATCAGTCACTACTGATATAAATGTAGTTTCTGCGCCAGTCCCAGAAGTAGTCGGAATAGCTGCTAACATTTTAACCTTTTGTCGGAGCCCTGCAAAATAGGGGGCATTCATACTGTTAATATTTATATTAGGTTTCTCGTAAAATAATAAAATTAATTTGGCAGTATCCATAGCAGACCCTCCTCCTAGAGATAAAATTACTTTAGGGTCATACTCTTCGCAAATTTTCACACCTTCCATCACAGTATCTCTTGGTACATCAGGTAATACATTATCAAAAAACCTACTATCTATATTTCTCAAAGATTTTAATGTCCCGGCAACTTTTTCTCCAAATCTTCGCAAATCCTTATCAACAACGATTAAAACACGCTTTTCATCATCGGGTAGATAAGCTCCTAGATGATTTGTAAAATCATTCAAGCTATTAGTCCCAACGAAAGTAGTTTTAGGGCTTATTATTGGAGCGTGATAACCTCTCCACGCATTACTTATCGCCTTTATATACAAACTCTTTATACTCTCATCCTCATACCAAGCAACATCTCTTCTTGACATTAGTATTTTCCACATATATTATTTGTTTTTGTAAATCAATTTTAAAGCTATTTCTATTTATATCTTTTTATACAAGGTTAACAAATATTTTAATTACTTTAACATTAACTAATTAAAATACAAAGTTATGTAAGTTCAGTGTTCGATGGAAGATGATCATAAATTAAAAAAGGTATTAAAAAAAATGAAAGTTTTAGCGTTAGGAGGTGCTGGGGACATGGGTCGCATGGCTGTCGCGATTTTAATTGAATCTCCTGACATATCATCAATTACAGTTGCAGATAAAAACATTGAGAGAGCACAGCATTTTATAGATTTAGTAGAATCTGAAAAGGTAAATGCAGTTGAAATTGATGTAACGGAACACGACAAATTAGTTGAGCTTATTTCATCGCATGATTTAGTCATGAACACTGTAGGTCCATTTTATAAATTTGCCACAATGATTTTAGAAACAGTTATTAAAGCTAAAAAGCCTTATGTGGATATTTGTGATGATTGGAAGCCAACATTAGATTTACTTGATATGAATAAAAAAGCAAAAAAGGCAGGAATCACTGCAATTATAGGGATTGGTTCAAGCCCGGGAATTACAAACCTAATGGCCGTTGTAGCATGTTCTAAACTCGA
>CAZBNW010000081.1:0-11442 GCA_964493385.1 uncultured archaeon
TAAAATTACGCTTATTTTTATATCAACTAATTTTTCCATTTCCGTATTGATTCACGAAGAAAGGGGTTCTGAGGGGCTCCTTTCTCTGTGAGTTAATTTTTTCATTCCATAAAATCAATGTCTAATCGTTATTTTTAAAAAAATCCTTTATTATCCCTGATTTTTTAGGAGAAAACTTCAATTTTAGAATTTTTATAAAAAAGATTATACTCCAGCTGAAAAAGACTATAGTTAATGCAATTAAAAAAATGAATATTGCAAAGAATTCTTCAAAAGCATGCAGATAAATATAAAACCCACAATATAAAGGTATTAAACCTATTATTAAAGTTGTAACACCCATTATCATAAAACTCCTGCTATGTGATTTAAAAGCTTTCTTAACATTATCGCTGCGTAGATTTATTTCACAATAGCGACATAATAATGGAATCTTGATATTATTTTCCGACTCCGATATTTTTTTATGAAGAATACTATATACTTCCTCTATTGCTGAGCCACATAACTTACATCTGTACAGTCTTAACTTAGTTTTTAATTTAATTTTCTTGAAATCACGTTTAGAGAAATAACAATCATTTTGAAGATAATGATCACATATCTCACATGATTTTACTTGCTTAGATATTCTTATGATCTCATAAAATTTTACTGTTTTCAAATTCTTATCTTCAGTATTATGGTATTCTTTAATAAGAGAATTAAACAATTGATATTTTGGATGAGATTTACAATATATTCGTCCAAAATCGTCAATATTAAACTCTGGTTTCAAATGATTTCGAACTCCTTTGGTTAATGACTAAAATTGATTTGTTAATCCAAATTCTCTTGTATGAAATTCCAGATTAGATTGTTAACTCTTTCGGCATCTTCAATTAAGATGCTTCCGTGTCCGAAACCTTCGAGGGTGATTAATTTTGAATTGGGAATTTTTTCATCCAAGAGATGAGCGTCTTTGACAGGAATAAATTTATCCTCTGTACCATGTATTATTAGCGTAGGGTGGGTAATTTTCTGCAAGTTACCGCGCGTATCATGCGATGTTAACGCAGCTCCCCGATTTTCTAGATCTTGCCAAGTTGCATTACTCGCACTTTTTATCATCAAAGTATCGAAAAGCGCATTACGAAGCACTTCCTCCTCATTTACCCTTCGAATAAACGATTTAGAAAACATTAAATCAAGTTTTCTTTTGAATCCTTCTTCTAAATCCAAATCCTGCATAATTGCCCTATATTCCTCTCTTATGGGTTGGGCAAACTGTTCTCTTAAATACGGTGTAGTAGAGAGTAATATTAAGGTTTTAACCATATCAGGGTATTTTAAAGCAAAATTCTGAGCAATTGATCCCCCCATACTGATGCCGCACAGATGAATCTTTTGCTGGATACCTAGTGAGTCAAGCAATGTTTTAGTTTCATTCAAAAACATATCCATCGTGTAGGGATAATTAGGTCTAGAACTCCCCCCGATTCCCCTATTATCCAACGCTACAACCATCATATTTCGCCTAAAAAATGGGATTTGAAAAGCCCATCCATCGAGAGTCGTTGCCCAGCCTTGAATTAATACAAGCGGCTCTCCTTTACCTTTCTTTACATAATTGATTTCGATATCATCATAATTGAAAATTGGGATTTAAATCACCTTTTTTTTTTTATTTATTTAATTACTTTAAAATTTATGTTTCTGAATTAATTTAATTTTACTTTAAATTAAAGTATTAATGGGCTCTCTCCAGTTCTTTAATAACTTTATCCTTGTCTTCAAATTTAAGTTCAAGTATTATTTTGCCCCATCCTCCGCATTTTAATCCTATATCAAAACAGCCAACCCTTTTAATTCTCATTTCATTAGGATCGATACCAGCATAAAATAGTTCTTGAGCAGCAAAGATTAACCGTTCCATCTCGCTTAATGCATAAATACAAACTCGCTTAGGATTTAATTTAGTAAGAAGATTTCCTGGACCATCAAAATAAAATTTATCACCAACTTTATGTAAACTACTACATCCATGTGATTCTACAACTTCAATTATAATAGTCTTTTGCAATAAAGCTGGTGCTTTCAAAATAGCCTCTTGATTTCTAGGGTTTTCCAACCAAAGCTCCATCTCCTCATCTGTATACCCTAAATGGCTTTTTATAAAGTCTTGAAGTTTTTTTGACATGATTTTAAGTGTTGTTATATACGTTTTTATAATTTATGTCTTATTTATTATTCGAACACTTATATTATTTTTCGATAATGTATTAGATTGTAAATTTGGTTGTTAATAACTGTTATTTTCTATTGATTTAAAGAAAGAACTTCTTAGAGAATTTTGTCGGATTATAATATTAATTACTAAAAATTAACACACTCTATTATCTTTATAGAAATATTTGGTTTTTTGGTTTATGCTTACAGCTTAGGAAAAAGCTAAATTTTCATTAAAGTCTTTAAGGAATTGCCAATGAAAAATGCTACTCAAAATAATTCTTATATAACATCTAAAAGCGAATATCAAAAATATAATAGCCTCATTGAAAATAGATTAACTGAAATTGCATATCGCACATACAATTTCAATAATATACCACCAGTTATTGGTATTATTGTCTCAGATCAATATGGAAATACGATAATGGTTATTGATTATGATTCTAAAGAAAGAACTAATTATGGTCCAATTAAATCTTATCTCATCGAAGATGATAAAAAACTTCTGGAAATTGATTTGATTTCCATGTATTTTAGTTCATTTAGAACATTTGCAGAGCAAACAAACATAAAAAACTTATCTCACCTTGAAATTCATGGTTCCAATATTAAAGGACAGATATATTTTGCATATGAAAAATACATGATTATTGTCTTTCTTAATTCCAATACGGATTTAAATTCAAAAGAGAAAACTCAAATAATCAACTATTTCGAGGGGTTATTAATTAAGTATGAGTACGAATTCAGTAATTTTAACACTACAAATTCTAAAAGGACTATCACGTTATTGAAAAATAAGGGAAAAAGTTGGCTCAAAATATTTAATAAAACTCATCTTAAGAAGTATAAAGAAATTTATTTAAAGAAGCAAGAAATTATTGAGGATTTTATGAAAAATGTAGGTCCTATAATTCAAAACGAGTTATATGAATATTTAGAATATGTACCAGAGGATATCTTAAATAATGTATCTAAAGAAATAAAGAATAAAATTCAAGATAAACTATTTGAGTTCAATATAAACTTTTTCGAAGAATAAACTAGTATTTTCTAATATCTATTAATCTAACTCCTTCTTTAGCTCGTTTTTCTTCTTCTTCTAAGTGCTTTTGAAAACCAATCTCTTTTACACGATGATAATGACCTATAACAAAAGGATATCTATCTCTTTGATATTCTGTTCTTGGACAATTTATGAATTCTTCACATAATAGACAACTTTTTAATTCTTTATTGATTATTTTTTCACATTTTCTTACTTCACACCAAGGATCAGAAATTTTGACGCAGGTTGGGCATTGTTGCTTACTAAACCATTCTAAACCTTTCAAAAAATTAGTATAATCGATATCATCAACTACATTTGCAACCCAATCATAGTCATCAATAATCAGTTTTTTTAATTCCATAGCTAATATGTGAACATTTTCCCTAGTATGGCATTGACCACAATAGACGCCACAAACACCATAGGGGATATTATTATCGTTCATTATAGCAATCCTCTTTCTATAATTCTTAAATTTATATAAATAACTTCAAAAAACTATTATTCAAATATTACTTTCTATTTAAAATATATTTGGTTATTCTTTAAAAATAAAATGTGAAATTTAACCATTTCCGTATTGAAAGCAACTCTTAGAAATATTTTCTTATAAGATTTTTCTTTTATATTAGGATATAAGAAGGTAAGGTTTAAAGTGTAAGTTAACCCATATATATACTATGCCAATATATATATTAGTAACTAAACTTCAAAATCCTGATCTAGTGGAAAAAAGGAAAGAACAGGGTGAAAAGTTTTTAAAATTAGTTAAAGAGAAAGTTCCAGATATTAAGTGGATTGCACATTATGCCATACTAGGTCCCTATGATTTTCTTGATATTTTCGAAGCTAAAAATGAACAAGAAGCTGCTAAGGTTTCATTACTGTCTCGTTCTTTTGGAGCTAACTTTGCAGAGAGTTGGACCGCCATTCCGTATTCAGAATTTCTTGAATTAGTTGAAGACTTAAAATAATTCAACATAATTGAAATAGTATTGTTCAAATAAGAAACCGAAAGAGTAGAGTAAGTCAGTGATATTATTAATTACTTTCTTGAAGAGAAATAATCTCTCTATCCTGTATTTTTAATTTAATTGATTTTTTGATATATTTCCTATCTAAAAGTTTTATTAGCTTCTTACACACTCTTCTACATTCTAAGTATATAAATCCTAGATTAATATCAAGAGGTGTAGTAACAGCGAAAACGGTATTTATATTTATCGAAAATACTAATAAGTTGCCCTGTGTTCCTTTAATAAAAATATAGTCAAAATCTCCTTTATTTATTTTAGAGTATGATATCTTAGCTACAGACCATAGAGCAGCCATCATTGCTGAAATTTTCTCTTTATCTTTATCATTAGGTAGAGCGGTAGCTATTAGTCCACCCTCTATTGAAGCAAGAATCGCACCATTGATTTCTTTAGGTAATTCGATCACTGTCAAATACTTTATCGACCTCATTTTTACTTTATGCTAATTAACTATTTATAGATTATCTAAATCTCAGTTTTTTTTTGTTTAAATTTTATTTCTCCAGATATTTATAGTTCCAAATCTTTTTTTCACTTTATTTAAATTAGATATCTTAAATATGAGAAAGAAATAGAAGAAGAAAAAGAAGTTGAGGAATTAATAAAATTAACTGAACTTCCAGAGATAGTAGAGACAATAGAATGATTTTTTTTAATTTTTTTATCAGTTTTTATTTATATAATTCATTTATTTAGAACATATAAATAACTTTAAATGGAATATCTTTAAGTATTTCTTCAAGTAATTTTTTAAATTCATCTGAAACGGGTTTAAAACCATCTAGAGTATAATTACTAATAGAATAATAATCTGGCATAACTTCTAATAAGAATTTCCTTAAATCTTCTATATTTTTTATATTATCATTGATACCGCTCAAGAACATAGTGTAGATCCCTAATTTTCCCTTGAAATTGATACTAAATTCTTTTATTCCCTCTAATACTTCTTTAGATTTTGTAGATTCAGGACATTTATTAATTTTTGAAAAATTCAAAGGATCAATACTATTTAGATTAATTGCTACTAAATCACATCCGTAGAAATCTTCTCTGATAATTTCATCTTGAAAGATCGCACAATTCAAATAAACACCAATTTTTTGATATGGATAAGCCTCCTTAATCATTTCGATAATTTGTTTAGACTTCGAATATTTTATTGAGTCCCCTATTCCTTTAAACCATATTAAATCAGGAATTCCTTGATTTTTAACACAATCTTTAATTTCATTAATTATCTCTTCATTAATATTAAACAAGTTAGTTTCTTCACAACATGAGCTGAAATCAACCGCTATTAGTGTTCCAAAATTAAAATTAAATTCAAGTGTTTTTATAAATTTGTAATCCATCAAGACCACATTTTATAATTCACTTTTTTATTTTTCTTTTGATTCTTCTATTAGTGATCTAATTTCTGAAAGGTATTTATCGACCTCATGCTCATAGCATTCTTTATCTGTAGGAAACATTTTTTCTGTTATTTTTTTACCTTTTTCATAATTTTCAAGTGCAGTGTCATATTTTCCGAGCTCTTGATAACATTTTCCCATTTTTAAATATGTCCAATATGCAAACCATCCTGTTGGTTCAAGTTCTAAAGCTTTTTCAAATTTATTTATTGCATCTTCGTATTCTTTAAAAGTCATCAAAATTTCACCGTATGAATCATAAGAATTTCCTAATTTTGGGTTAAGACTTAATAGATATTCGGCAGTTTCTATAGCTTCTTCTTTTCTATTTAAATTAGCCAGAATTACAACTTTATTATTTACATAATCAATATTATCTGGGTATAGTCTAGTTAATTCCTCTAAAATCTCATAAGCCTCTTGGTATTGCTTTTGCTCATTATATATAAATGATTTTGTCTGTAAGAGGGTCTTCCTTAATAATGGATCCTTATCTATGCATTCATCAATTGCTTCTAATGCTTCAAATTGTCTTTTAGCACCTACTAGAAAGATCACTTTTATAATGTATTGGTTATATTGATTTGGAATTAAATCAATAGCACGATCGATAGCTTCAATTGCGTCATCAAACTGTCCAATTCCTTGTAAAACATATGCTTGTAATAGAAGAAATTTCGTTTTATTATAATTTACTTTTTCAAGAGTAATTGCTCGTTCAATTAACCCAATAAAAGTATCAACATTTGGCTCATGAAGCTTAAATTTATAAACTAAATTATAACCTAGTACTAAAGCTTTGGTGAGATATGAGATTGGATGATTCGGATATTGATCCATAACATTTTTTACAATTCCTAAAGCTTTCTCAAACTTTCCACGAGCAACATAGGAAAATGCGAAAATAAATAAACCAGCTGTGTCAATTCTAGGATTCTTTTTAATGTAATTAAAAATAATTTCATCTATTAGAACTCTTTTTGCTTCTTTGTAATTATGAATGATACAATAGTAAATACTTTTTAAAATTATGAGTTCTTTATCTTTCGGCTTCAGTTTTATAGCAGAATTGATAATTTCCAAGGGATCTTCAGAAACTCTTTCAAGAATCTTCCAATCAGTTAGATACACTAAAAATTTTGTTCGTAATAATGAAATACTATTGGGATATTCAGAAGTTATTTCCTCAATAATTTCTAAAGCTTTCTCAGCTTTCTTCATTTTAATTAATATCTGAGCTTTTTGAACTTCTAATAGAAAACATGGAGCTTTTTCTAAACCTTCTTCAATAGTATCAAATGCTTCTTCATAACTATTTATTAGAAAGTAAGTTATTGATTGTAACAAATATCCTATATACTTTTCAGGAAATTTTTTAATAATTTCTGTTGTTATTTTAATCGATTCATCAAAATTATTATCTGCAGTGAGTACTAAATCTTTTAAAATAAGAGCCTCAATTGAATTAAAGTTGATATTACTACTTTCTAATATCTTTTTAACTTCTAGAATTTTCCCTTTATATAATGAATTTTCAAATTTATCGAAAATATCTAATTTATTAAGATTAAAACCTTCCTTAAACTCACTTGTATTAATTAATTTCAATTTAGTGATATAGAAGATATCTAATACATCAAATATCCTGCCATCCAATTTATAATAAGTTTGTACATCCTCACCATCTCCCACTTGTCTACTAACAGGTTCAAATGTTTGAAACTCTTCAAAAATATTCTGCCATACAAAACCCTCCAATTTTGCTTCGCTATCTGTTAATTTTTTCTCAGTTTCGATTTTATAGGCCAGATATTTAATGTAATCTGGTAATAACATTTTTAATGCCGGTTTTAAATTATTATTGAATAAATTACCACAAACATCATTCAGGATATTCTCTAACAACAATTCTATATCTATTATATGATCAGTTTGCAAAGCACTTTCCTTGAACTTATTAAGATATGTGAATTTGGTAATGTATTTCTCTACAATTGCATTCAAGATTTTCTCAATTGCCTCATTTTTCTGAAAGTAATATAATCCTCCCTGCTCATCCTTCAAAGTAAAAAATTTAATTTGAAATAATTGATTGTCAACAATTTCTTGGATATAATAGTTTAGTGTCGTAATATCAATATCATATTTTAAAGAAAACTCATCAGGGGATAAATAATCAGGATATTGATTTGGATGATTTATCGAGAGAAATAATAGAATTTTGTTAAAATCCTCTTCACTTTTTAACATACTTTCGACTTTTGAGTAGTTAAGCTTTAGAACATGATTAAGAAACCGATATTTTAATTCATCATCCTCAATTTTATAATTATTAAAAAATTTACTAGTTTTTTCAGTAATCTCTTCAATTCTTTTGCTTTCTTCTTCTAAAATTGATTGACGATCCAAGTCATATAAATTCAAAATCCTAAGATATTCCGTTTTTCCCAGAGGTGTAATTATATATTCTTTATTATCTCTTGATACAACCCCATTATCTATTAAAGAATTCAAATTATTGGATAAAGATGATTGATTTATTGAAAGTGGTTCTTGCTTAAAATCAGACCATTTACAAGAATAATTATTACTTAACATCCATAAAATCCAATGATCATAATTCCTCCTCTTTGTAATCACTTTTGGGGGATATTTCAATCTTCTTTTTCCTGATTTCTTATCATAAGATAATTCGCTAAATCTTTCTCTTCCCGCAGATGTAATTTGATATTTACCCTTTTCCGGTTTATCAATGTAACTTTTATTCTTGAGCTTCTTTAAATGCCCCGATAAAGTTGATTCTCTTATTTCTGCTGTAAAATCTGACCACTCGCATATATCATTGTTAGTTAACATCCATAAAATGACATATTCGTAATCCTTTTTTCCCATTATTGGATTTAAAATTTCACTAGGTGGATATATGATTTCTTCTGATCTACTCATAAAAAAACACAATCTTTTACTATTATATATAGATAATTCGTTTAATTATATAAGCTTTTCACTTCGGAATAAAGTATGAACTTCATTTGAAGTGCGAAGTGTGAATCTATAAATGGAAGTTAAACTTACTAAAAATTAAGGAAAAAAATAAAAAAAATAAAAAAAAGGTTAAAAAAAAATGGTCCAAGCATTAGAAAAAGAGGAATTAGAGTATGAACTAATAATAATTCCCGCGAAAGAGGAAAAGGTTGTAAAAGAGAAAAAGATCGAGAAAAAAGCAGCGGTAAAACAGGCGAAAAAGAAAAAATTACTTAAAAAGCATGCTAAGCAGCATGAGGAGTTAATTAACGTTCAGAAGCTTAAGAACAAAGTTTACGGCAATATTTCAGGGATGAGAAATATAAATTATTAGAATTTTTTTAGTTCATAAAAAAAATTGAGGATTAAGAGAAAGATGAGCAAGATAAAATTAAATTGTATGAAATGCGGTAAGCAAATTAAGCTAGATCTTACCACAGCTTTGGCGATTTGTAGGAAGTGTCAGAGGAAAAAGTCCCATAAGGTTCATGTAAGGAGCGAAGGTATTTTATAAAAACTAAAAATATGAAGGGAAAAAAAAATGAAGCTAAAGTTAAGGATAAAAAGCTGGTTATGTCGGTTGTTTTGCTCAAGTGCATGTCGAGAGTGGGCATGCGAAGATAATGAATAGAAAAAGTTTAAAATTCATTAATATTCACACTTATTTTTCCATTTCCATTTGAATTCTGCTCCTAGAAGGTAATACTTCTTGGAGCTAATATTAATTTTTTAATTATGGTATACTGTTTTACGTATCCTTTTTCCTCCTAATTTGTCAAGTTCTTTTTCTGGGATTGGATTACCGTTTAAACTTATACACCAGATATGCTTTATAATATCAATATTTCCCAATTGAGAAATCTGATTATTGCTAAGTGATGGACTATTTAAATTTAACAAATTTTTCATTCCTTTAACTTCTAATATGAGATTGTGGTTAAGGTTTAGATTTTTAAGATTTGTGATACATTCAAGTCCAGAGATCTCCTGAATTTTATTTTCCGCCAAATCAAGATCTACTAAATTATGTAATGTGTGCAAATTTTCAATTTTTAAGATTAAAAAAATCCATTTCATTCAAGTCCTAGTAAAATTGATCTACAAGAAAAGGTGAGATAAGATATTTTGTTATCATAGAACAAATTCCAGAAAACTACAAAATCTTAATAATATTGAGTCTATCCTTAAAATAAAAAAAAATTTTTGGCATTTATGGTATATTTTCAAGTTAGTCGTCTAGGATTTAATTGTGGGAAAGAAAAAGATACTTGTTCTTTTTATCCAGATCGTTGTAAAGAATGCGTTACAAAGTATTTTACTCAAATGGGATTTGATGTCAATCAAAATATAAAAGTATCCATGATAGAGTCAGAAGAGAAACGAATCCAGATGCAACAGACCATAATTTGGCATAAATTTTTGGATGTTTTGAATATTAAGCACATAATATTATCAACTAAAGATTCCGGACTTGTTTTAGTGAATATTTCCGTTTCAAGAGGAGGGATTAATGTTGAACTTTTAATTGGCTTCATACAAGCAAATATCATGTTTTCAACATCAGGAAAAGCTTTCGATAATAAAGTGGGCATCATAAAAGAACATAAATTTTATGAATTACAATATGAAACATTTAATATATTGGTAAAAAATGGCAATTTCCTTAGAATTTGCTTAGTACTGGATCAAAAAGCTTCAGAAAGTCTAAAACATCGTATCGCAGAATTTTTAAATGAATATGAGCGAATCTATTCCAAAAAAATCGAACGACTATTAAAGACTGGTATACTTGATTTTGACGATACTATCAATTTCATTATAGAAGCATTTAATATTAAACTTGTATTTCCGATGGTCCTCACTCATGCTTTATTACCAAACGATTTGGAAGTGATTAATAAAAATCTCATCCAAAAAGCAATAATTGATTTTGCAAATGAGTTTCTAGCATCAAAAAAATTCTTTTTCATCCATACTCTACTCAATAAAGTACAGAAAATAGTCAATTTATCTCCGCATGTCATTCTTTATGAAATTTATCAACTTTTAGAGAAAAATGTAATCATTCCTTCGAATATTGAGGCAGTAGAAGATGAGGTTAGAAAGTTCCAAGAAAATCGTGCAATGAGAATAGCTGATAATGAATTAATATCCCCCATAATTGCTAATGATGATGCTGTGAATGAGTTAAAAGAAAAAGCTCGAAATATGAATATTGAGGAAGCTAAAAAATTAATTGAATATTATTTGAAAAAGGGAGAAACTGCCGAAAAAGCGTTAGTTTACAAAGAGGCTCAAAGAGAATACGAAAAAGCTCTTTATTTAGCAACTGGTTTTGACTTTAAGTTAGCCATTGGACGAATCTCATTCATGGTTTTAGAACTGGATAAAAAAATTAAGAACATTGAAATTGATTTTTGTCAAGAAGCCGGGGAAAAAGCAGAAAAGAGAAAAGATTATATTAATGCAATACAGTATTTTCAACAAGCAATTACTCTTTTAAGCGATGCATCCATTTTTAAAGGAGATGAGAGTGAATCGAGAATTAAGAAATTAAAGAAAAAAGTATCAAATCTTCAAAAACTGGTATAAAATGAAGGAGATAGATATTAAAAATAAATAATTATCTTATGGTCTTATTATCTTAATTTCACCCAGTGTGAAATTTCACACTAAAGTAAACCAACTTTAAAAGACATGTTTA
>CAZBNW010000082.1:0-11367 GCA_964493385.1 uncultured archaeon
CCAATTGTAATAGTTTTAGAAAAACCAATTCCTTTATCAAGTGCCCAATCAATAAATATATTTCCAAGCACTCCCGATTGAGCAATGACTGCAACTTTTCCCTTAATAGCTTGATCAAAGTTCATATCTGCAGTTGTGAACTGATTGTTAAAATTAGTTACCCCAATACAATTTGGACCTATAATCCGGACGTGTGAATTTCTAGCAATTTTTGCTAGTTCATTTTGAATGCGAATGTATTTTTCTACTCCTGTCTCAGCAAAACCTGCTGCTTCTATAATTATACCTTTTACACCCTTTTCAACACAATCCTTTACCGCTTGAAGTACATATTCATTTCCAACAAGTATTATTACTAATTCGATTTCTTCAGGAATATCTTTAATATTTTTAAATGCTTTATGTCCATGAATTTCTTGCTTTTTTATGTTAACTGGAAAAGTTTTAAATTCTGAATCCAATAAATATTTTGTTGTAGTATAACCGAATTTAAAACTATCTGATGCTCCAATTATCGCGATTGATTTTGGGTGAAAAAAAACATCCAATTCTGACATGAGATCAACCTTTACTAAATTCGAGTTAAATATAGTATATAATTGGAGAAATTAATTATAGAACTTAAAGATTCAGTAATAGTCTACAAAAAAGCTAAGTTTAAATATCAGATTTTAGAAAAATATGTAATATTTGGTTTTAGTTTTAAAATGTGAGAATCTAATGGCTATTTCTAACAAAACAAATAAGATTCAAGTAATATGCCCTATATGTAAAACAAGAGATATAGTTGGTATACCGCGATCAAGATTAAATACAAACTCTCAATTAACAACGATTTCAATTCATAAAGGGCTAATTTGCCCGCATCATTTTCAATTCTTCATGGATAACAATTTTCAAATTCGCGGATATCAGAAGGTAGATTTGGAATTAAATCAGGGAAATTCAGAAAGCTTAAGGAATGGGGTAAAAGCTTTTAAACAATTTGAGAACGAGAGTGAGGATCTTTTTGAAAAATTAATACTTGACGGTGATAGAGTTAAATACCAACCTCTAAATAGCGATACAATCACAGAAAGGAGTAGTTCACAAAAAGAGAGTATATCAAAAAGGAAAAAGATGACCTTGAAAGAAATTTATGAAGAATTCTGGGAATTTATTGATGATAATAATGAAAATTTTCTTGAATTTATTATTAAAGATAATAGACGTCAAAAATCTTTAATAAATTCAAAAATAAACGATATGTATAACCACTTAGAACTAGAACAAAGAAATTCTATCCAAGAATTATAAGAATTTTTTTGATCCTTATTTCTTTTCTAGAAGATACTCTAACTTTAAGAAATGAATTATAATTTCTATAAGAAAAAATCATCGTTTGTATGAAAAAGATATAAGAAAATTTAAAATTCAGTACTTAATTTTCCAAAATAATAAATTCAATTATAAAAAATCATAAATTTGAAGATAAATCAAAAGGTTAGAAATAATGAGTTATAAATTACCGGATGAAAAAGATTTAGAAGCCATGATTGGTATTGTCGGTAAAGAGTACGCTACGAATAATAAAGCTATTACAGCATCTTACCTGGCGAAATCGGTAATGGGTTTGGAATCACAGATTCCAGATATCGTCGTACGGCCGAAATATATCGAAGAAATCCGTAAAATCCTTATATATTGTTCTGCAGAAAAAATTGCGGTAAGTCCTGTTTCTGCGGGCTTATCTGGTGGATTTGCATGTCCAACTATCAAACCTGCTGGGGTTCTTCTCGATTTAGGTAGAATGAAAAGAATTATTGAAGTCGACGAAGAGAATCGATATGCAGTTGTTGAACCAGGAGTAACTATTGGAGAACTTTGGGCATATATGCATAAGAACCATCCCGACTGGGCACCTCCTATACCAGATGGCGCCCCACCAGCATCTACGGTTATGGGCGATGCTATTGATAGAGGTTTTGCTCTTTATACTTCGAGCGTAGGTCCACAAGGTGATAATTTTATGTGTGCAGAAATAGTATTTCCAAATGGGGATATCGTACGAACAGGCTCTTGGGCTCTTCCTTTTGCTAAGCCTTTCTATAAATACGGTTTAGGACCTGACATTTGGTCAACTATTATGGGTAGCCAAGGAGCTTTAGGAGTAGTCACAAAAGTTGCCGTTAAGATATATCCTCACCCACCCTATAAAACGGTTATCGTTTGGGGAATGTCGAATCCTTATGATATGCAAAATTTAACTCTTGAATTAGGAAAACTCGAATTTGGAATAGCACACCATACTGTTATGGTACAGGGGGGAAACTACCCTATAGTAATGACTCGTTGGCCAAAAGATAAGGTACCTCATGATTATAAGTTCTATGAAGAACTTGGAATCTCAAAATGGTGGATGAATTGGGAAATCTGGGCTCAGGAGCAAAGCGAATTGGATCATGTGATTGATGTAATCAATAAAAAAGCTGAAGATTTCAAAAATAATCGAGCTAAAGACGGAGCAGCGATGAAACCTCAGGAACTTCATCCTAAACAAATTGCAAGTAGGTTGAAGAAACCGAATAAAATTGCTATTCCATACGCATTTTATGAAGCAGGATTTTTATTTATCACATGGTATACTCCATGGAACGAGTGTGCTCATTTTGCTGAAATGTATACTGAAATAGCGGAAAAATACGGAATTCCACCAACGCTCTGGATCGCGAGTATAGAACGTTGCAGACAAGCAATTTGCATGCCAATCGTTTGCTTTGATTCAACAAAACAATCAGACTTTGAAAAGGTTCAAGATATGAATAGAGAGATTACCGAATATGGACTAAAGCAAGGTTGGTTGAATTATCGCCCTGATCCATATATCCATGCTCCACTTACATATAGTCAAGCAGCGATGTACTGGAAATATTTGAGAAAGATAAAAGAGATTTTTGATCCTAATATGATAATGCATCCTGGAAGACTTGCTCTTCCATAAATAAAGGAGGTTAGAAAAAAATGTCAAAAACAGGAATGGAAAGGCTCCAAGAGCTAAAAAAAGATATTTTTAAATGTATTCATTGTAAAGCATGCAAGTTTGCCTATTCTGGAGAACCTAGCAGAAAAGGAATAGGAGAATTTAAAGGTAAACAACAAACTGTTCTTTATGAAGGTATGGTAGATGCTTGCCCTGCCGGTATAGAATACGGTTGGGAAGCGTTCTGGAACGCAGGTAAGATGTGGATTGCAAGGTGCATTCTAAACGACGACTTAGAATTTTCTGAAGAAGTTAGGGATGTCATCATGCCATGTATTACGTGTGGTCAATGTGCAGCCCAGTGTGATAATAAAGTGCGCACTGTAGATATTATTGAAGCATTACGAGCTGCTTGCAAAGAAGCGGGAGTCCCGATGATAGAGAGACATCAACTAGTTGAGCGTTTAACTAAGGAATTGAATAATCCATATGGTGAAAAAGCAGAAGAAAGACTTAAATGGGCAAAAGATGCGGATTTAGAGAAGTACATTGATAATAAGGATGCCAAAATTGGTTATTTCGTAGGTTGTACAGCAAGTTATCGACAAATAGAGATTGCCATTGCCACTTGTAAGATTTTTGAGCAGTTAGGTATTGATTTCACATTATTAGAAGATGAAGTATGTTGTGGAAGTCCCTTCTTTAGAGTAGGTGCTGTCGATACAGCTCAAGAGTTAATGAATAAAAACATCGAAGTATTTAAGGGATTAGACTTAGTCTTTTTTTCATGTGCGGGTTGTTACAAAACTTTTAGTAATGATTATCCAAAATGGACGGCTGAAGGCAAAATTCCATTTAAAACCATGCATGCATTTGAATTAGTTACTCGACTCATCACAACAGAGAAAATCAAATTTAAACCAAATAAAGAGTTGAAGGGAAAAGTTGTTACATACCATGATCCATGTCATCTTGGAAGACACATGGCTTTAGAAATAGAACAAAAAATAATTGAGGAATCTAAAAATCTTATGATGGATAGTCGAAAAATTAGACAAATGATCGCTGAATGGTATGAAGTTCCTCGAATCATATTGAGAAAATTAGAAGAAGATGTTGGCATAGAATTTAAAGAAATGTACCGAATAAAACTTGATAGTTTCTGTTGTGGTGCTGGTGGTGGAGTAAGAGCAGGATATCCAGATTTCTCTTTAAAAACGTCTAGTTTACGATTGGATGAAGCTAATGCAGTGGGGGCAGATATAGTCACAACTGAGTGTCCTTTTTGTTATAGGAACCTTTTTGACGCAAATGAACAATACAATCATGGTATAGTGGTGTATGGTTTGATTCAAATGATTGACGAGTTTAAACTTTTAGATATTCAAGAAAAACCTTCATTAGAAGAAATTTTAAGTATGAAAGAATGAGCATTTAAGCTCACTAATTTTTTTATTTTTTTCTGAACACTTCTTTTTTAGGATTTGTTAATTAAAAACCAGAAATATTTTAAATTTAAGAAATCACATTTAAAAATAAAACAAACTTAATGTTTATTTAAGTAATTATTTTGCCTTGAGAGCGAATTTTATGAATCGTAAAAAATTTATCCCCATTATTGCGGCAGGAATTATTGTGATACTCGTTATTGCCTTAGTTGTCATATTTATTCCACCAGATGGAAAACCAACACCAGGTGCTAGGAAAGCAATAATTCTCAGTAGTGCAAATGATTTTTATAAAAGTGAGGGAGAAGATGATTTTAATGATGGAGAAGATGCGAAATTTAATGGTACAGAAAGTGATTGGGAAGCAAATCCAATTACAAATGGAACGGGAGGACAAGATAATATTCCTGGTCATGATGGTAATCCAGGGTTAGTTCACTTTGTATCTAATACTAATCCTTATCCTAATGGTTATGTTCATTGGGAGTTTGTATATAATTGGTCAAAATATTATCCATTGTATGAATTTGCATTCTATAACCTTTCTGCTTGGGTGAATATAGCAATTCTAATGGGATCACCAGGAGCTAGAGTCGGATTACGCTGGCTGAATTCAAGTAATGGTGTGTTAAGAACAGATTGGTCAAGAGGGTTAATGGACACATTTGGTTTGTGGGCATTTTTAAATGTAACAGCAATTTGTGATAACTCTACTGGGAATGAAATAACGCAATTACATTTAGTTTTAGCTGTTGAAGGTATGATGAATCATATGGAAGACATATTTTTTGATGATGTGCGAGTAGAAAGATGGATCTCAGTTAATGTAACAAATCCTATAAATCCTGTGCCTCCTCCGAGTAAAATTGATACAGACGGATTTCCTGCTCAAGCGCTTCAAGTTTATTGGATTTTGAAGAATCATGGATATACAGATGATAATATATTCTTAATGCTTTATCACAAAAATGATCCATCAATAGATATATATGCTAACGATTTGATATCAAATGATCTAACTGGAGCAATTATCGATGTGAAAGATGATAACGTAAACGCAAGTAGATTTAAACAAGAATTAGATGTATCAATCCCTGGATCATTTGCCTCTGGCATAAAATCGAATGACCAGTTGATAATTTATATGGTGGATCATGGCTCAAATAAAATTGTCGGTGAAGGCAATGCAACATTTCATTTCGAAGCAGATGACAGCTACATCTCTGAAACAGAGTTTTTTAATCTAGTTAAGCAAATTAATTGTAAGCGGATGATGATAAATATTGATATCTGTTTTAGTGGCAATTTCTTGAACCAAAACTCAAATATCGGAACAAGTTGGTATAATATCTCTGATTCCATTCTGATCACTTCGACTACGGATGTGTTTGCCTGGTTCTGGCGAGACAACACTAATCCAGATGGTTTTGCCGGATCTTGGTTCTTTCATCAATTTTGGGATCAATTAAATCAAAGTCAGACGATAGGAGCCGCTTTCAATAATGCTACAAATTTTATACCTTTTGGACAATTGAAGTCAATAAATGATATTCAAACACCTTTAATTAAGGATTATTTAGGAATTAAAGATACTTGGAGTTTTAGTAGCGATCCTCAATTATAATTAAAACTTTTTTTTAATTATTCTTTTTCTTTTCTTCATTGTTCTCTAAGCTCTAAAATTTAGGTTTATTGATTTGATTTCTTAAATTATCAAATTTTTTGAACATTTGATATTTTGATGACTTAAAATTTATATTTGGCTTAGAATTAATTCTAATTTAATAAAGTATTTGCAAAAGAGTTCAGTGAAAATGGTGCGTAAACAGAAGGAAATCATGAAAAATTTAGCGATTATCACATATTCCATGTTGATTATCGCGAACCTTATAGCACTAAATCTTATAGCAACTCTAGTTTTAGATAATCTGGTGGAAGATGGGGAAACTCTGAGTACCAATGAATTTCAAAAAAAGTTATTTTCTCCAAAAATTGCTAACAATGACACAAACGCACCAATTATTACATTTACTCACCCTACAACAAATAATTCGATAATTACACAGCCATTTTTGAATATATCTGTAAATATTACCGACACCAATCCCCCTTTACCTGGAAATGTTACTATTCAGATTTCAAATTACACAAACATATTATTTAATGCTAAAATGAATAAAACCGGAGAAGATTTATGGAGTTTTAATTGGGATAATATAAGTCTATACCCAAATCAAGAATTGTACATCCTCCAGGTTTGGGCAAAGGATTCATCAACAAATGAGAACGCAAATTGGTCAAGGGCATTGTATATTTTAATATGGACAACTGTCATAGCCTCTATCTCTCCCTTAAATTTTGTTCTATATTTAATTGTTGTTGGAGTTATTTTTGCAGTGGCTATAGTATACATTAATAAAAAGGCGTTTTACGAATCACCTGAAAAAAAAAAAGTAAGACCAAAAGGATTACACGGAAAAAAAATAATTCTTTCATATATTTAGTTTCTCATCCTTTTAAGCTTTATATGCGAAAATAATTGTTATAACAGAATTTTAAGATGTAATTGAAGGAAAAACAGAGGTATTCTCTGCGTGTTTAGTTAACGACAATATTATTAAAAGTAATTTTTATTATGCCAAAAAAATAAATGTAAATATTTTCATTAATTACAAAACATAAAATTATCATTTTCGGGGTTTAATTAATATTGAGTAATGTGGAAGAGAAATCTGCTTATCCGTATATCACAAAATTCAAAAAAGAACCATTTAAATCTTTTATTAGTATAAATGGGAGAGATATAAGGAACTTTTATTATAGCAAATATAATAAATTAGCTGATTTTTATCAGTTTTTTAATCAAAAGATATTAGAGCTCCCTAAGTTAAATTTAGAGACTGTTCTTTGGTTTCTCTTACTCCGAAAATATATGAAAAAAGATAAAAAAGAAAAAAGAGATGAGTTATTTAAATTTATTAAAAAATGTGAAGTCCAACAATATGATCAGTTAGGTTTCAAAATATCACCTAATTCCCAGAAAATACCTGATATCTATTCTACTTATCTAGCATTATCTTGTCTAAAAAACTTGGGACTTTTGAGAGAGTATTTAATTTCTGATGATCAGAATCGTTTTAAAGATGAAATTAGAAACTTCTTATTATCCCATAAGAAAGGAAGTACATTTTTACATTGTCATGATAAAGAGTGTGATATTTGTAAGAAAATATCGCCTGCAAGGACACTATATTATGTTTTGGAAATCTTCTCACTTCTGGGTGTTGATGTTCGAATTAATAGGGACCAATTTCGGTCATATTTAGGCGATAGAAAGAGAGGATCATCGTTAATTTTTAGAGAAGTTTGCCTTAAATTTTTAGATTTAGATTTTGAAGTAAAAGATAAAGAAATCCAATTCCTTCAACAACTTCAAAAAGAAAATGGTGGCTTTAGTTTTAATCAAATGGATAATATTGATACCACTTTTTGGTTAGTTTATATTCTTGAACTTTATTCATGGTTATTAGATTATAATCCTGCAGGGATCTATTCTTTCATAAATTTAAAATTAAAAGAAATTATAAATGCTCAAGAAAAATGGAATTCTGCTAATTTAAATGAAACTTCAAAATTAATAATTCTTTTATCTCTGATTTGGAAAAAGTTCATTGATGAAATTGAAAGAGTACTATTTAAACAATTAGAAAAAGAAAAATTTATAGATCTTAGTCAATTAAAAACCACATTTGGTTTGGCAGAATATTTTGAGGAACTAATCTCGTATATTAATATTAATTACAATTTCAAATTAACAATTTTAGATAATGATAAAGAATTTAAGAAATATATTAGTAATTTTAGCCATGGAAAGAGGGAATTTTTTCAAAATTTCTATGATAAAATTCATAAAAATAGTATTGTTTCTCTTTCTGAGCTTTTCAAGCAATATAGAGCGCTTAATCATGAACCATTGAAATTAAAAGAAGAAGTTTTTCCTATAATCAAAGATATGGTAAACAAAAATTTTTTTAAAGGTAGTATTAGAACAAAAAAAGCTTTTTTAGGTTTTAAAACAAAATACCACTTCTATTTGAACTATGTTTTGAAAAAAATTATAATCTCTGATGTAGACATAAATACAGAAAGATTATATGAAGAAAAAGAAAAATTGGAAGATTTTAAGAATGATATCTATAATATGACATTAAAATTAAAGAATGTGTCTATTCAGATACAGGAAGAAATCGAGAGTTATCTTTTAATTAACGAGATAGACTATGCAAAAGAGAGATTAAAATTTATTTTACGTAATGCTTTAATGGAAGCAGATTTTTTAAATGAAAATATTGAAAACTCATTTAATGAAGTTCTAGTATATATTAATTTTCAAACAATTTTAGAGTCTGAAATTGCTCAGTGGAATAAACTGTACACAGATTTACAAAAAAGGCTAACAGAATTAGATTCCTATCTTAAAGGGAAAATCCAAGAAAAAGAAGAATTAAGAAATTTAGATAATTTATTGGATAACCTCAAAGAAAAAGTGGTTATCGTTGAAGAGGATTTGAACAAGAAATTTGATTCTTTCAAAAAACTTTTTAATGAAAACCTTGAAAGAGACTACAGTAATGAAAAATTCAATTTTATTATTCAAGATTTAAATAAGCTTTCTCAAAACATAAGAAAATATGATCAAATAATATATAAAGTATCTCAACAGGTTACAACCAAAGAAAAAAAAATTATTAAAAAACATAAGAAAGTAATTGATAATTGGATAAGAGTTAAAGAAGAATTTGAAACAGAACTTCATTTTTATACAGATGGTTTTCAATTTTTTAACATTAATTTTAAAAAGATTGAGGAGATTAATGAGCTTATAAAAATTGATATAGAAAAAATCAGTGAAAAAGCTAAAAGTAAAATTATCACAAATCAATTTCAAGATGCCTTTGAAATCATCAAAAGAGAATCAGATCTTTTACTGAGCGCAAAAATTAATGAAATTAAAGAATTTCAATCTATTATAAAGAAAGAGATAAAAAGCAAACAAAAACTCTATTTACTTTATCGTCATTTACAAGATAAACTAGAAAATTTGGAAGCTAATGTGATTGAATTAATCTCTAATCAAGTGAAATCTTTAAAGACTAAAGTTATTGAAGAAAGAAATAGAGCTAAAATCGAAGATTTTGATAATTTTGTTTCTCAAGAGATGTTTAAATTTAAATCTGAGTTAAATACAATTAAAACAGAATTAGATAATTCGATTGATCTAAAAATTGAAGATGTTATTAAAAAATTCGATAATCTTCATAACAATTATGACAGAACAAACAAAATATATTTAAAAAAATTAAATGAATGTAGTAAAAGCATTGAAGATTTTAATGAAAAATCAAAATTAAGTATTATACAATGGGAAAAATTTAATGATTTTTTTACTAGTGAATTGACAATTTTAAAAGAGGGATACATTAACAATATAATTTCAAATAAAATAAGCGTAATGGCTATTGAAAAAAAAACAAACCATATTAAGTTAGTCGATTTAAAGAATGAAGTAAAACTATCATGTAAGGTTCTCATTAACAGATTAAAGGATATGATTGATATTTCGAAGATTAATGCAAAACTTAATGAAGAGGAGAAATCTATTTTGGTATTTACAGATTATTATTATTTAAATAAAGAACTTAAGAATTATATTGATAATAACTTATTAAAATTAAATAGAGAGAGAATCGGAAAGATTTTAGCTTTATATGATTCGAGTGTAAGGAATAGAACATTGAAAATAAATATGCTAGAACTTGAAAATAGAATCAATGATTTAAGAATTTTTGAAGATGTTCTTCCAAAACAGTTTTATGAAAAAGTTAAAGACCTCCAAATTAATCAAGAAAGAGAAGAATTTCTTCAAACCAAACAACATTTTGAATCAATTTTAGAAAATGAAAGAGCAGCTATAAAGAGGATAAAATATAGTTTAGAAGTATTTAGTAAGATGCAGAATTTCATCGAACAACAATTCAATACTCTTAATATTGAATTAATAAAATATGTTAATAAAGTTTTCAAAGGAGTAGAAGGACATGACAATTATTTAAAAACTCAGGAAACTTTTGAGAGTAAAAAGCGAGATTTTAAGGATACCTTAATAAAATCTCAAGATAAAATTGAAGAACAAATAAATATATTATCAAACAAACCTGGTGATTCAAGTAAATTAGTACCTGAAATTAGGGAGTTATATGTTAAAGCAAAAAATAATTTTTCAAATGAATACAGCAACAAAATGCAAAAAATTAGTGATCATGTTATAGTAATGAAGAACGAATCATTCCGCGAAAAAATATTGATTCTTATCAATAATAATAAAATATATTTGAGTCAATTGCTTGGTAATTTGGAAAGAAAAGTAGCAGATAATATAGAAATTAAAGAATTCAAGAAGTGTAATATATTAATTCAAAAGAGAGCAAAGAGTATTGATTCGGAGATTAAGGAGATTAATAGACACCTTGGTACTAAGATAAAAGTTTTTTCTAGGCAGTCAAAAAATTTTGGTCAAATATCAAAATTTATACTAGAAGACTTCAATAAATTTATTGATGAATATTCAGAGATTTTGAGTGAAAAAGTAAAAGCACTGGAACGTTTGATACTAAAATCGTACATTGATATGACCATTAAGGCTGTAGCAAACGAATATTTAACAATTGGTTTCTTAAATAATGAACTAAAAATAAAAAAACAAAATATCCAAGACCATTTACTATTTCTAATAAGTGCTGGAGAATTAGAGGGTAAGTTTGATCCAAGGTTCATGATTTACTTTGAAAATCCAGAAGTATTAGATGAATTAGATGAAACTGAATTAGAAGTAATAAAAAGTACTAATTATAAAGTAAATATGATGCTACGTCATCTAAAGAATTTTGCTAGCCAATATGG
>CAZBNW010000083.1:0-11097 GCA_964493385.1 uncultured archaeon
GATCCATTTGGAATTATAATCCTTGAAGCAGAAACAGAAGAACAAGCTAAAGAATTACTTGAAAATGATCCTTCAATTAAAGCAGGAATTCAGAAAATTGTAGATTTTAGACCAATTCGACTCTCTCTTACACGAAGATAAAAATTTTTAAAAATAATACATCAGAATCATTTAGCATCTAATTTTAAGATTAAAAAACCACAAACTATTAATTTTTTAGTTCATTTTTTCAATTACTAAACTTCATTAAATTTCATTTAATTTACGGGTATATTCATATGTTTAAACTTTTTACTATTGGAGGAAAAATCGAGATACCTCCTTTTCTTTTTGACCAAGAAAAAACTGTAAGTGCTAGGATAATTCTTTCAGAAGATTACGAAGGTATTATAACAAGAGATTATGGCTTCATTATCGCAGTTGTAGATGTTATTAATGTAGGAAAAGGGATAATCATACCAGGTAATGCAAATACGTTCCATGAAGTAGAGTTTACAATTCTTACATTCAAACCAACGGTTTCAGAAGTTGTAGAGGGAACTGTAGTGGAAATTGTTGATTTCGGTTCATTTGTGCGTTTAGGTCCATTGGATGGATTAGTTCATGTGTCTCAAATATGTGATGATTATATCTCCTACGAACAAGTTGGAAATCGGTTTATTGGCAAAGAAACTGGAAAAATCCTCGAAGTAAATGACCAAGTGAGAGCTAAAATAATTGCAGTTTCTTTGGGTACTGGAAGAAGTGGAAAACTTGGCTTAACAATGAGACAAAAGTTTCTGGGAAAAGAAGATTGGATTGAAAACGATATTGAAGAAGTTTTTGCTGATAAGGAGGGAAAACACGCTGAATCAAGTGAAGTCGAAGATGATACAGAATAAAAATTAATGATGGAAGTGAGTAAATATGAAAGAAAAAGCGTGTAAAAATTGTCATTTGATAACTAAAAATGAGACAATCTGTCCTAAATGCAAAACACACACTCTGAGCGAAGATTACACAGGGGAAGTTATAATAATAAATCCTAAGGAATCAAAGTTTGCTGCCCATTTAAAGGTCGTCTATCCAGGAAAGTACGCCCTAAGAGTTCGCTAGAAATCTGTGCGATTTCTAACGTAGCATAGCTCTAGATAAAGTGCGTTAATTTATTTCTAACGTAGCAATTATTTTTAAAGCTTTTTTTATTTAATATCTTGATGGATTATAATTTACGAATTCCTCAAGATAAAAGGCATTTATTTGCAGAACCTCTCGATATATTAATTGCAGGTTCTCGAGAGGAAACAATTATTCAAGTTGAAAATATTTTTAAGGATTACCTAGAATCTGGTGTTAATGTAAATTTTTATATTGTTGGAGATATTGTTGCTAAAGACTTTTTATCTAATCAGTTTTTAAAATCTTTTGTAAAAATATGTATTATTGATGAAAAAACGCAAAGAAGTCATATTGATTTAGAATTTCAGGAATTCTTTGAACATACTATTGAACTTAAAAACCCAGAAGGAACTATAAATAAAGATTGCTGGAAACTCTTTAGAGACGCTATTAAATCTGAGAGAAGAACATTAATTAAAATAACTGAAGGAGAGGAAGATTTATTAATACTCCCACTTGTACTTGAAATTCCTATATTAAAAGGAGTAAAAAACTTTGCTTTTTATGGCCAACCTCCTATTACCGATTCTAATTTTGTAATTCCTGAAGGAATAGTAATTGTTGATGTTGATAATAACACTCAAGGAAAAGTTAATAACGTCATATCAATTATGGAAAAGTTCTAAAGATTAATTCTCATTTCATGAATTATAATTTATGTCTCACTTACATTAAAAAGCAAAATTTTATTTTTTATCTATTCTTTTGAATGTTATAATTTACTTTAATTAATCGAAACGATTAGCTATAAAAAGTCAACACGTTGAAAATGTTATTAAATATAGAAATAACGGAAGAGAAGAAAAACCCTCTAATTGAGCGCTTAGAATTAACATTTAGAATTGATCATTTCGGAGCTGGTACTCCAAATAGATTAGAAATAAAGAAAAAGATTGCTGCAATGCAAGGGAGCGACGAAAACTTAACAATAGTAAAACATCTTGATACTCATTTTGGAGCATCTTATGCTCTTGGGAAAGCGTATATTTATAAAGATGCTAAAGAGCTACAATTTTTTGAACCATTCCACGTTCAAGTACGCAATCTTGAAAAGGAAAAAAGAGCTGAAATCTATAAATTAAAAAAAAGAAAAGAACCTTATAAACATCTATTTGAATATTAAAAAACAACATAAGTTTAGATTAAAAATGGACTCATCAAAATATTATAAAATTGAAGGAGATAAGTTAGTAAGAACTCATAGATCATGTCCTAAATGTGGACCAAGTTTTTTCCTCGCTAATCATTATGATAGATGGTCATGCGGCAAGTGTGGGAATACTGTATTTAAAAGAAAAGGTCCTGCAAAAAGTAAGGCTGCTAGACGAACTCCTCGAAAACGAACAAAAAGTAGGGAAAGTTAAATTAGGCTTTATAAACATTAAATAGCTGAAAAATAAAGCTCTGATATATCTGATTGGATAATTCTTTTTTTACCCTTAAAAATTATTTCTGTAAATTGAAAATTATGGCGAAATTAATGAAAAATTTATGCTTAGGTATTGAATCTACAGCCCATACGTTTTCAGTAGGCATTCTAGATTTTAATGGGGATGTGTATAGTTTAATAAATGATATCTTCATACCTGAAGAGGGAGGGCTTCATCCTGCTTTAGTTAGAGAACAACACTTAAACAACTTTATGAAGATTATAAATAGAGCTCTTTCCGAGGCTAAAATATCAGTGAATGACATAACATTAATTGCATTCAGCCAGAGTCCTGGTTTAGGACCAGTTTTAAAAATTGGTGCTTGGGTTGCACGCATGTTAAGCCAAACTTTAGAAATACCTATAATAGGAGTAAATCATTGTATTGCACACATAGAAATAGGACGTTTAAAATGTAAAATTGAAGATCCGTTGACTCTATACGTGTCAGGAGGAAATACAATAGTCAGTGCGTTTGAATCAGAAAGGTATCAAATTTTCGGAGAGACTCTAGATTTAGCAATTGGTAATATGATTGACTCCTTTGCCCGTGATGCCGGATTACAACATCCAGGAGGTCCAAAAATCGAAAAATTAGCTTTAAACTCACAAAAATACCTACCTTTGCCCTATGTTGTAAAAGGGATGGATTTATCATTTTCTGGACTTTATACTGCGGCAAAGTATCTACTTCAATCTGAAGATTATGGTAAAAAATATAATTTAAAAGATATTGCATACTCTCTACAGGAAACCGCTTTTGCCATGTTAACTGAAGTTACTGAAAGAGCGTTAGCCCATACTGAAAAGAAGGAGGTTCTTTTGACAGGGGGGGTGGCTGCAAATAACAGATTGCAATTTATGATAGAATATATCAGTAAGGAGCATGATGCTAGATTTGAAGTTGTACCGTTAAAATACGCGGGTGACAATGGAGCAATGATCGGATGGACAGGAATTCTACGATATCAATCAGGAGGGGGTCATGAACTTACTGAGACGATAATTAAACCAAAGGAGAGAATGGACCATATAACAGTTCCATGGAGGTCTGAAAACTAAAAATGAGTACTGATATAAATAAAGAGAAATTAATTCACAAAGGCGCTGAAGCTAGTCTTTGGTATGGGCACTGGTTTGATAAAAAGGTTATATTTAAACATCGAATTCCTAAAAAATATCGTTTAGAAGAATTGGATAAAAGAATAAGGACTCAACGAACATTAAATGAAGCTAGAGCATTGATTAGGGTAAAGGATTACGGTATAAATGTCCCTCAAGTTTATGATATTGACCTTCAAAATGCTACTATAATAATAAAATATATTGAGGGAAAAAAATTAAAAAACGTCCTAAGAGACTTGGATGACACTAAAAAAGAGAAATATTTCAAAAAAGTAGGGTACAATATTGCTATTTTACATAAAAATGGGCATATCCATGGGGATATTACCACTAGCAATCTAATCATTACTCAAAATGAAAAAATTTTCCTCATTGACTTTGGTCTGCATGAATATTCTGATACAATAGAAGATAAGAGTGTTGATCTTCATCTCTTTAAGAGAGTATTAGTTTCTTCTCATGGGAATGACTATAAATTCTGTTTTAATTCTTTTCTTGAAGGATATCGGTCCGAATATGAAAAGGAAAATAAATTTGAATGTAATATGATTATCAAAAACATTAGTGCTATTGAAACCCGTGGTAGATATGTAAAATCGTATGAAAGAATTGCTTGAAAGAAGTTTTATAGATTTAATAAAATATTTTCAACCACACTATTAAGCAATAATGCAAAATGTTCATCTAAGTAATTAAATAATCAAAATAATTTATATCTGATATTGAATGCTTTAAATACTTTAAATAGCCCAACAACTTTATAAAGATACTTTACTTATAATATTATATTGGAAAAGAGTGAATAATTTTAGGGCAAAGAATATATCTGCGTATCTCATTCACTTTTATTATTAGAAATAAAAGATTTTTGAAAATTGGCTTTCATGGAGTTAGGCAATGACAGATATTGAGAAAAAGAAAAAAAGATCTAAAATGGTAAATATTACCATTAATTTGCCTGACATTTATGATGAAAATATTAAAAAGTTAATTGGTATGAAGATTGTGGCTAGCAGATCTGAAGCAATACGTACCGCTTTAAGGGATTTTCTCCACAATGAGTATAACAATCTTAAATTATTAGGATTTTTTAAGGAAGGTTCCTAAACAACTCTCTTTACTTATTTACTTGTAGTCAAGATTTATATCATTAATTTACTTACCTATACTATATTATCCTAAACTTCTTAAAGAAATATAATGCTATTGTATAATGTCACTGAGAATGGGGCTTTAAGGAAGATAAACAAGATAGATTTTAATGAAATTAAAGTCTATTTAATTGATGATTTTAGGACATTATATTTATGGTTCGGTGTAAAAGCTTCTAAGAAAAAGAAAGATTTAAGCAGAAAAAGAGCCGAGAAATTGAAGAATCAAAGAGAAAAATCAACCGAAATTAAAATTATAAATCAAAATCAAGAATATGGCTCATTTTTAGCAATTATGGATATTTTGAAAAAAGGATTAAAACCAGACGCTCCTGTTGATAAGAGACCCGAATTAGATATAGAATTTGAAGATACAATGGAACTTATTGAAGCGGGAATAGATCCCGATTTTGAGGCTGAAATAACAATAACAGCTCATAACCTGTCTCAAGAAAAAAACTCATATGAAGATTTATGTAGAAAACTTGCTGAATTACAAATAGACTTCTTAAAAGGGAAAGGTAAGGCATTAGAAAAGGAAATAATGAAAAAAACTAATGAAATATATAAATCTTCATCCACTTATGATGAACTTTGTTGGCTCATAGCTGAATTAAGCAAATTATTGGAAGAAATCTGAAGGCATTTGATTTTAATAGGAGTATCTATATTCTCAAAATTAATGTATTTTTTAAATAAAATATTTACAGCTTTAATATATCCTCCATTTCGACCCACTGCAATATGATAAGTATTCAATTCTCTTAAAAAGTAAATGGAGATTTCATACTTCCCATTTAGATTGTTAGTTTCTATTGTAATGTTATGTATGCATAAGTCAGGGAATAAATTAAAAATTAAATTAATCAAAATATTATCGATTCTGATTATCGAGACTTTTTTTTTTTTAATTTCATGTCTTATTGATTTTGTATACATTCGTGCTTTAAAGTAATTTTCTTTATCAATAAAAAAAAATAGATAATCGATATTTTCGATGGTAATTACGGTAATATAGAATGGGTCGATTTGTGTCTTATTGAAAAAATATTTATGAAGTTTAATTTCATAATTGGAGTATCGTTTGATAAACCTTAACAGCTGATATAGAATTAAATCATCGAGAATTGTATAAAACATATATAAAATATCTTAGAACAGATTTATAAAGTACGACAAAATCCTTTTATTAGATAGCTAAATTTCCATTTAAGATTAAACTATCGTCGCCTTCTAATCTTACGAGCTTCACGCTCAACTTCGCGAAGTATTACGATGTCATTTATTTTAATTGGTCCTTTAACATTTCGAGTTAAAATTCGATTTTTATCCGGTCCTTCAAGAATACGTACTTTAATCTGGGTTATCTCTCCTGTAAGTCCAGTTCGACCAATGACTTGAATAACTTGGGCTGGAGTCGACAGATCCTTAACTGTGACCCCTTTGGATTTGTCTAATTTAACCAAAAAACTTCACCAATTTATATTATTTCTTAATTTCCTCTAATTTCTTAATTACATCATCCAATACACTTTCATTACCAGTTCCAACATTTTCTATAGCGATGGCACTTGAAGAGACGTTGATTCGCACTGTGTTTCCTAGTTCTTTTTTAGTTGACATATATCCGTAGGGTATCCCCTTTTCTTCGCAAAGTAGTGGGACATGGAACAATATCTCTGGAGGACTAACGTCTTCAGCCATAATGACTATCTTTGCTTGAACTCTTTCAATAGATTTAGTTACTTCATTCATTCCTTTTCTAATCTTAGAATCTCGAGTTTCTGCGATAGTAATTAAAGCATTCTTAATTTGATTTTTCAACTTATCTGGAATCTTAAATTTAACATAAGAAATTTTAAATCATCTCCTTCAAATATATTTAATTTTAGATATATTTTCATAAATCATCGAGTTGTTATGAAAAATGTAATTATGGAGATTAATTAAAATTTTTCATTTATGGAAAAAATCTAAAAATATTTTTAGATTGGTTCACCACCTAATTTTTCATGTCATTTAGAGTTAGAATCCTTAAAAAAATTATATTTAAGAAATAATTATATATCAGAAATTCCAAAACTTCTCCAAAAAAATCAAATAATAACTGTAGTCTAAATACAAGAAGCTAAATAGAAAAACTTATTTTTAATGAATTACTTAGTAATTTGGATTTAGTATATTTTTAAAATTATTTTAATTTAATTAACGGAAATATCAAATACGTGAAAATTATTAACCAAATGGAGGAGATCAACCATCATCATACCAATCCGCTGCTTTAGTTGCGGGAAATTAATCGCGCATGTTTATAAACCATATTTAGAGTATATCGAAAAGGGAGAAAGCTCAGAAAAAGCTTTTAAAGAGTTAGGAATTGAACGGTTCTGTTGTAAAAGAATGATCGTCGGCCACGTTGATTTGATCGATGAGTTGCTTAAATTTCCACGCTTACAATAATTATATTCTTTTTTTAAATATTAGAAAAAGTAATTAAGAATAAAAAAATTATTGCTTCCCGTAGTGGGCTGTCCATCTTGTTCTTCTTGCCTTCTTTTTGTATAGTATCATTGCTTTTCTACATTTATTAGTGCAAAAATTCAAAACTGTGCCGTTTTTCATGACAAACATAATTCCTCTACCAATAGGGATATCATAACCACAGAAACTACATTTTTTGACTTTAACCATTATTAACCATCTTAGAATTTGTTGACTTTTATTCCTTCTTAAAAAGCTCAGCTTCCCCGTATTTTACAATCTTTAAATTAATTAATGTCATGTCATGTGTTATTTCATTGCCTCGTACCATTTTCCTCCTTTTTTCTCCCTTCCTTTGGGGCTTATAACCTATAGCTCTTTTAGAAACGAGAATCTTCTTTTTAAATGGTCCATGTACGTCTTTTCTCATCGGAAAGCCACTAGAATCGCTTCCCCCTGTGATTTCAAACTCATAGTTTGCGAATCCTATAAGCCCACCCTTGATAATATCCCCGATTTTCATTCCTTCAAAGCGAAATTTCTTCTCATCAATCTCGATTAGCTTAGATAATCCTTTTCCGGGACCCTCATTCCCACCACTGATGTTTAATTTGTATACAATTTTTTCGGAAGACACGATGCATCAATATTGAACTTAAAAAAGCAAGATTAACTTCTTAAATGTATATTTTCATAAAAATTTTATGGAATTGTAATATTTAGAATTGTTTTCTAAATAAATAAGATAATGAAATTTATTTTAATGAATTACCTATTACAATTATATAAGAAATTAATGGATATTCCTCTATGCAAATTTTTGAAGTAGTTGAATTAACAGAATTCCCTTACATGGAAACTCGAGAAGTAGGTGAAGGACAGATAGTTGGCGATATCTTGAATGAAAACAGTATTGAAAGAGTTTTTTTGCTTGTAGACCACGATACTAAGAGAATTTGGACATATAATGGTCTTCAAAGCTCTCTTAAAGTTCAAATCTATGCTGGCATCTTAGCTGGAATGTTACGGCAACAACTACGATTATTTTATAGGGTATATCCATTGAATATATATTCTAATGAAGATCCTGAATTTCAAGAATTACTAGATAAACCGATTGGTGGCGGTCGAGCTAAACCAATCGAGAAGAAAGATTTTCCAGAACCCACTCCTGATAAATACGTTGCAGATATTGCAATTTCAAATCCAAAAATAAATAAGGCGCTTGACTATGTTACTCAATTTCCTCAACCTGATAATCTTATTCGAAGATTCATGATAATAGGAGGGACGATATTTTCGGATGAAGAAATTACTGAATCTTTTGTTAAAGAAGAAAAAACATCAATAAAGCCGGTAAAATTGGGAAGATTAAATAATGGTTTTACTTTCTTTCAAGATCATAATTACTCAACTAGATTAATCATAAAAGAACGAAAAATTCAAGGAATTGAGTTATATGTTCATAAAGGAGATGAATCTCCTTCTCTGAAGTTAGAAATACCTGTAATTTATGAAGAGAAGCTTAATAAACCAGGTTCTATAAACTCATTAATTAAAGCATTTCAAATTCCTAAGAAATTACAAGAAGAAGAAAAGGAAGAAGAAGGAAAAGAAGAAGAAGAGAACGAAACTGATATTCAAGATGATTCTACTAATTAATCCTAGAACTTCTAAACCTTCAGAAGTTCGTTCACAGTTTTTTAGAGAACCAAATTTAGGATTATTATACTTGGCGGCAATCTTAGAATTAAATAATATTTCGGTTGACATTTTAGATCTTGAGCAATTTATAGATTTAAACGAATCTGAGGTAGAAAATATAGTAAAAGAAAGAATCGTTGACTATAAGATTTTTGGGATTACATCTCTTACAAATACTTTCCATCTTGCGTTAAATATCGCAAGAATCATAAAACATCAAAATAAAGAGAACTATGTTATTTTAGGTGGGCCTCATGTATCTTTTATGTATCAAGATATCCTATTACACGATGCAAAAACGGAAAATTTAATAGATTTCATTTGTATTGGAGAAGCTGAGTATAACTTTTTGGATCTTGTTAAGATTTTTACAATTGAAATACTAACCAAAAAAAAAATAGAAGAATATGAGCCTCTTCTAAATGATATTAAAGGTCTTGCTTACATTAATTCAGAGGGAAAATTTTATGTTAATGATTCTTATGAAGAAATTAATTTAAAAAGTTTACCTTTACCAGCCCGTTATAAACTATCCCAAGAAAATTACTATTACTCCGTAGCAAATGTCATAGTTAATAGAGGGTGCCCCTATCAGTGCTCATTTTGTTCAAGACAAAATTTATTCAAAAATACTAGAATTAGGAGTATTGAATCAATATTGGAAGAAATTCAAGATATTCAATCTCTACAAACTTACAATCACATCAACTTTTATGATAATATCAATATTAATCGAAAATTTTTCAGAGATTTTTGTGAAATGTTTATTGAAAATAATATTGATATGCCATGGGGTTGTGAACTCCGTGTAGATACTATAAGTTATGAAGAAGCACGCTTATTGAAAAATGCAGGATGTCAATTAATCGCAACCGGCATTGAATCTGCCAATGAAACAGTTCTTAAAACAAATTTCAAATATCAAGATCCTGAACGAGTGAGGAGTGGAATTGTTGATCTAAAAAGCTGTGATATTGCGATTCAAGCTTACTTCGTATTAGGTCTACCAGGTGAAACTGAGCAAAGTTTCTCTCAAACAATTGAATATATAAAATCTTTACCATTGGATGAGAATGATGAATTAAACTATTTTGTAGCAACACCTTACCCGGGATCCCGTCTGTGGGATGAAAGAGAAGATTTTGGGATTAAAATATTCGAAAATGATTTTACTAAATATGACTGTAATCATATTATATTCGAAACAAAAGAATTAAATAAAGAGACATTAGAACAATTATATATTATGGCGAAAAGAATTGAAAAAAAGTACTTTCGAAGCTTTTAATTATTTTCAATAATCCAAAATGGTGAAGCCTAATTCCTAGTGATTTTACAGAAAAAATTGTTCATATAATTAAAAATATTCCAAAAGGAAAAGTTCTTACTTATGGATTTATTGCTAAATTGGCAGGAAATCCAAGAGCTGCAAGACAGGTTTCGTGGATTTTGCATTCTTCAACTAAAAAATACAATCTTCCGTGGCATCGTGTTATAAGTTCAAAAGGGATAATTTCATTAAAATCACTCGAAGATCGTGAATATCAAAAAAATCTTTTAGAACAAGAAAGGATCATAGTTACAGATGGATTCAAAGTTGATCTTAAAAAATACTTATGGAAAATCGATTCTATCGAAAATGTGTGAAAAAAGATTTTTTAACCTAAATATTCCTCGACCTATGTGGTAAACAGCTTGGAAATGTCCTAAAAAATATCGAAAATGCGATATCTTCTTTACCTTCATGAATCAGTTTTCTTACACTTTCTAAACTTTCTTTCTGATTAACTAAAACCTTATTTGGAACATCCAATTTAGCAAGTCTTTTAATCCTTGAGTTAAAATGTTCAATTAATCTGTTTCCATCATCCTTTTTAAAATTTCTGAAATCTTTTCTGCAAATTTCTAAAACTTTACCATAAACAGGCTTTTTAGGGAATTTTCCTTCGGCTATCGTATACACCATTTGTTTTTCACTCTTCAATGTTTAAGTTGCAATTTTTTTATTTTGATATAAATGTCAATTTTGATATAAATAATTTGCTAGGT
>CAZBNW010000084.1:0-2701 GCA_964493385.1 uncultured archaeon
ACAAAGAAGAATAAAATTACATATTATTAAGTTACATCCACAAAAATGTAAATGTTTGAATTTTTAAATGTGGCTACAAAAATAGGGAAGGGAAATTAATTCAAAGATAATCTGACGCGTAACATTGGATTTCGCCCTCTATTAAACTCTATTGAGTTTAATCTTTTCTTAAATTTTTTTGATTGCTCAGATTTCTTTTCCCTTCCCTTCTCTTTATGTCAGAATTTAGGTAAATATAATTGGCTAAATTGAAATTAGTCATTATTAAATCAATTAACTAATTCTTTAAATTCTTTTAAGTCTCTTATATTATCAAATCTTTCATCTGATGATGCTCTTTCAATATAATTTTTATCAAGTTCTATCGCTTTTGATAATAATTCCAAGGCTTTTGATTTATTATTTCTTAGTGATTCAAGGCAAGCTATAGTATATAGGATATCGATATTGGTAGGATCTGCTTTAATTGCTTTTTTAAGAGAATTCTCGGCTTTTTCAAGATTTCCTAAAATTAAAAATAAATTCCCAAGGTTGTTCTGGACATCAGCAACGTTGTATAAATAGGTTTTGCGGTCTTCTTTTGCAAAGATTTTAAAGATTTTTAAAGCATCACGGTATATTTGTTCTGCCTCTTCAAACCTCTGTAATCTGGTGTAAATAGTTCCAAGAGAGTTCTGAATAATAGCAACGTTATGCATGTAGACTTCTGGGTTTTGTTCTGCTAATTGTTTAGAAATTTTTAATGCTTCATTGAACATTGGTTCTGCGTCCTCAAATTTATTTAAAGTAGCATACAAGTCTCCGAGATCCAATAGAGTAAGGACTAGCTCAGGTAAAACCTGATTGGGATAATGTTCCGCCATTTTTTTTTTAATTTTTAATGCTTCAAGGTGCATCCGTTCCGCATCTTCAAATTTCATTAATTCGGTATAGATGATTCCAAGATTACTCTGAGTCTTAGCAATATCGATTAAATACATATCATAAGACATTTTCGCTAATGCTTTGTAACTATCCATAGAATCAATGGTTCCATCTTGAATATCCTCTAATAAGTTTAAATCTATACCTACATTACCAAAATCACTTGAAATTGGGGGTTCTTCAGGTAGATATATGCCATAATATCGTTTTAATAACTCATTGTAAGACTTTAAATCATCAATGTATGATTTTTCTAGACCTTTATACTCTTTTGAATGAAGATCAGGTGAATGCGCATCATAATACTGTCTTTCTAACTCTTTGTATGAACTCAATGCATCGGTATATATCTTTTCTGCCTCTTCAAACCTTTTTAAATCTATATATAAAGTTCCGAGGTTTTTTTGAGTCGCGGCGATATAGGGTAGATATATTCTGTAATATTTTTTCGCCAAATCTTTGTATATATCTAAAGCGTTAAGGTAGATTCTTTCGGCATCCTCAGAAGTTCCTATAGCAGAAAAAATACTACCAAGCACTATTAAGATTGGTGCTTTATATTTATCTTCAAGAATAAATAATTCTTGCGCAACATCAATTAATCTTTTGTGTCCATATTCAAATTGTTCTATATTATTGGTAATTGCTAGAAATTCATTGACTAATTCCTCAGATGGATTTAATTTTGCTTTATGAAAAATAACCTCAATCTCATCAAAAATATCGACTCCAAATTTTTTTCTCTTTCTTTCATAATATTGTAATGCTTTTTCATGGCAACTTTTATCTGTAAAGATTTCTAAAGCTTCTTGGATTTGTGGAAATGAGAATTCATATTTCTCCTCTTTACCTTCTTTCTCCTTTATTATTCCTGTATCCAATAATTCATTGAAGGATTCCTCTATATTTGGCAGTTTATAGGTAGTTTTAATGCTTTTTTTATCAATATTGGTCTCTACCTCTGTATTTATCGTAATCAAATTCTTAAGCAATTTTAAAGCTTCTGGATTTGGTAAAAGAATCTCTTCAATAACTAGCCTATAGAAATTCTGTATTTCTTCACTTGTAAGATCAAAAGCCTTCAATTTATCAAAATTTATTCTCTGATAATTTTTTTTAATTAACTTTTTTAATCCAGAATGCCCCTCAGGGAGCTCTTTAATTAATTCTATGACCTTATTTGGGTATCTTGGCATAATTTACGTCTTTATATTCTAATTGTTAATGTTGAATTTCATACTTTATTATTTAAATTTACTTAATTCATAAAGACATTTAAAGAGATTGGAAGTTTAAATGACTTAATTATTTTAGAATTTTTCCTGTCTCTAAAAACCAGAGATATAAATCTAATTCAGCTAAATTTAATTTAAGATTTTTTCCAATATCTTTTAAGAGTTCTTCGATTTCAAGATATTTACTTTTTGTTAAATTTTTTGGTTTTTGAATTAGATTATAATTAACCAAAAGATCAATAATATGAAAATCAATTATAGCGTAATCATTATAGCCAATATTTCTTAGAAAATGGCTTGCTTCTTTATATCCAATTCCTTTTCTATTTTTAACAATCCATTCTCTTAAGTTTGCTCCGTCATTGCCGGATTTAATAATGTTTTTTAGTTGAGAAATATTTTTTCTTGCTTCAATGATATATTTAGACCTTATATTTGGGAATCGATATTTATATTCTTTTAGCTTTTTAGCTAATTCTATTTCAGCTAAGGTAAGAAAGCCATCAGCCATCTTTTCTTGAACTTCAATGCATTTCGCGGCA
>CAZBNW010000084.1:2801-4974 GCA_964493385.1 uncultured archaeon
TAAGGTAAGAAAGCCATCAGCCATCTTTTCTTGAACTTCAATGCATTTCGCGGCACTACAGTTGGCAGTCATAATACAAAAACAAAGTTCTTTAAATATCGAGTTTATACCTTGCTTTTTAACCTTACTAAATTCAATTAAACGGGCATCAATGCGATCTTTGATCTCGCTAGTTTTAAGATTTTCAATTTTATCAAAGAGTTCTTGCATTATTCTGTATAAATAATTATATTTTATAAAAATCGTTAAAATTTTTAGGAATTTTAAATAATTGATAGTTAAATAGATAAGTAATTAGGACTAAATAGATAAATTTTGCGGGAATTGCCAAGTTTGGTCAATGGCTAATACGAGCTTGATAAAAAGTCGACTATAGGCGATGGGCTCAGAAAGTTAAAAGTTTATAGTAATATAAATATTCTAATTGGAGACACCCATTCTCGTAGGAGTTCGGGAGTTCAAATCTCCCTTCCCGCACTTCATGTTTAAAGTCAAAATAATAATATAGTAGTAAAATTATATAGTAATATATATTGAAAACAATTTAACCAACATTATGTCAGACGAATCTTTACCGGAATTAGAAAAAGAGAAAATTATAGTTTTTCAATATAATGATAAACTGAATGAATTTCAAGAACTAGAATTAGGAGAAGATATTCAACTACTTGAATTATTAGATTCAGATTTTATCCTACTTTTTGTAGATTATAAAAGATATCGTGTGTGGATATGGCATGGGAGCAACACAACTACACGAATGAAATTCATTGCTGCTAAAATAGCACCCAGTATCAGAGACAGACATGGAATCGGTTTTAAAATAACAGCAGTTGATGAGGGTAATGAAACTTTAGGCTTCAAAATAATGATTGGTTTAGAAGAAGAACTAGAATATGTAGAAGCACAAACAGGACCTACCTATGAAGGAACTGAAGAAGATATGGAATTACTTGAATCGTTATCTAGAGAAAAGATACTTTTACTTCTTGAAAAAGCTGGGGTGCCTGAAGGATATGAAAGAAAAATGGTGATAGTTCAAAATAAAGTATTTGGCTACAAGGAGTATGATAGAAATTATTTAGGATCTGTGATAAAAGAGAAAAAACTTTTTCCGTTAAAAGAAGATATTGATGATGGTCCTTATTTAGCAGAAAATTACATCCCTAGGATGCTTTTTTCATTCAATAACGTCGTTTTAATTGAACTTTTACAAAAAACTGATAAGAAAAAAAAGAAAGAAAATGAAGAAAACTAATTTTAAATTCATCTCTTCTTGAAGGAAATCACAATGTCTCATGTTAGACGCAGCCCATCTCAACAACGCAAGGCAGTTATAAGAAGGAATAAAAAAAGAAAAAGAATTGGTTTAATTATCATTCTTGTTCTTTTTATTAGTATAGTAATAAGTATAATTTTTATAACACTTTCAATGCCTTAAAATGCGCTTGAATCATTAACTATATAATTTTAAATCCTTTACCTAAATTATCATAAAGAATCTAAGATTTAATTTGAAACTTAAAAAGATTGATATTGTTTTTATTATTTTGTTAGTAATTCTAACAATTCTCTCATTGGATCTTTTATTAAATGCATCACATAGAGACGCTATAGAAAATATTTCGAGATATGCACCTTTTCAGGATTTAGGTTCTGGTCTTCTTATCACTTTTTGGGTCTGTATGATTGGAAATTTACTCCCAGTTCCTACTCCATATACTTTTGTAGTATGCTTTAGTGTTCAACCTTTCCGAGAAATAAACTTTTTTATCCCACTTTTTGTTGGGTTTATAGCTTCATTAGGGTGTTTAGTTGGAGAGATGGGTGGTTATATCGTTGGTAGGGGAGCTTCTGAATTAATTTCAGCAGAAAGAAGTGAAAAATTGAAAAAATATCAACAATATTTAGTAGATCACCCAAAATTAGCCCCATTTCTCATATTTATTTTTGGACTTACACCATTAAATGATGATATGATAACAGTACCTCTAGGTTTAATAAAGTATGATGTTATAAAGACTGTTTTTTGGGTATGGTTAGGAAAATTAGGATTAATGCTTATTTTTGCTTATAATTTACTCAATATTTGTATGTTTCTAGGAGGAGAAAATTGGATATTTAGTATAGTAACTTTATATTTCACAGTAATTACTGTATATCTCATGTTAAG
>CAZBNW010000084.1:5074-7043 GCA_964493385.1 uncultured archaeon
TTTTATCTTGATACAACTACAACAGTTTCAGAGACATGCTGCATTATCCTAAATCTATTCTTAGGATCTTTAGAATATTTGAGTATTCCGATAATAAGATCTAATATTAGAAAAGGGGAACTCTTGAAAATATTATTTACAGCGTAATTACTAGAAGACGCAAGCCCTAAAGTTTTTTCATCTACAGTTCTAATTTTTAGTGCCATTTTCCCTAAAGTTTGACCATCATTATTTGCCTCTAAAAGCCAATGATATAAAAATCCAATTAACCAGTCAAAAGGAAAAGAAACATACCACCATCCTCCGAGGGGATCAAAAATATTAATTTGTATCCACGGAAAAAACAATATCAATGATAATATTGACCCAATTATACCAATTAAAATGCTATCAAGAATGAGAGCAAGTAATCTGATCCAAAAATCAGCATATTGTACTGTTTCTGGTTTTATTTGTGGTTTAGGGGCGACTTCTGTTATTGTAGAGACATTTGCTTTGGATTTGCCCTTTCTAGTTCTTAAATCTGCTCCACATGAAGCACAAAACGTTGAATTTGGTTCTAATTCATTTCCACATTTAGGACAGAATTTTAAAGACAACTTTATGTAACACCAGTTTTTTAAGATTATTATTTCTTAGTTGTTAATAAGGTTTAGATTTATAATTTATTAAAGATTTTTGTGGTCCAATTTTAGAATGATTTTGTTATCATAAGTACATTTGAAAATTTTTTTCAATAATATCTTTTGTCTCTTTGAATTCCGAAACGTTAATTAGTTTATTGAGATCTTGAATTTCAATTAATTCGTTTTTGTATTTATTTTTAAATTCTCTAGCAAAGTTTTCCATTAGTTTTTTCAAGATGGCATTTTTACGATTAGTTATTAAAACAACAGCGAATCCGAACTCATCATAATTTACAATAATATCTGAATTATCTGTTTGAAGTACCTCTATTTGGTCTTTTGGATCTACGAATTCAGAAAGAATATGATTAATTCCTATAAGGATATTTCCCCATATAGTTGAATCAATCTCATTATTAGTGGTTCTAAACTTGTAGGAATACAATAATATTCCTGACTTATGATAAATATTGATATAATAAATTTTATTGGTCAATTCCAAAAACATCTCGGGTTTCTTTACTATAACATAACATATCCCAAGAATATTGATCCATAAAGAAAGGATATGTAATTCTCTAAAAATCGGTATTTGAAATATAATATATAAAATGTACATTGAGATTGGAAAAGCAAAAATAATAGTGTTTATAAGCAAACCTCTAACAATCTCTTTATTTCTTGCTCTATTAGATATCATGTGGGAAAGCAAAAAATAGTAAATTACTAAAGAACATTGAAATATACTTATGATCAGTCCAGTCATGATATCAAATGTGTAATTTATTTTTGAAATATCCGTAATTAAAAAAGGGGGAGAATTTAAAGAATTAATATATACATGAACCGAATTTGGTGAGAAAAAAGAACCAATTAACAATCCAAAAAGTGTCGTAAAATACAAAAAGGGAAAGTATGGTATCTTTTTGAATTCTTTTAAAAATGTGTAACTCAATGAAGTGAGCATTAAACTAATAAAACCAAAGATGATAGAAAGTTTCCATAAGGTAATATTAATGTTTTCAGAAAGAAAAAATGAAACAGAAAGCACAAAAAGAGTTGAATATATCATAACCGCATTGAAAATCATTAAAAAATTTAAAATTGCTGTAAATTTAATCCCAAAATTTTCATGATGAGAATAGATATAGACTAAAGTATATGTTCCAACACATAAGATGAATATGTATCCAATTATTAGAATTATTAAAAATACCATGTAAATCATTTAATTTTTTAACCGAAAATAACCATTATGAATATTTTATTCAGTTATGTGATTTCTACAAGTAACAAATTAAATACAAATTTGTTAATGATTATAAAACATATCATAAATATAA
>CAZBNW010000084.1:7143-11002 GCA_964493385.1 uncultured archaeon
TAAATACAAATTTGTTAATGATTATAAAACATATCATAAATATAACTTTATTTTATTATTGACAAATTCTAAAAATAATTAGAACAATTCCGCTAAAATAGTTAATATCCTTTAAATAAGCTTATTTTTATAACAGTTTTAATCCTTTATTAAAAAAGGTTCAAAAAATTCCATAATTAATTCTTTTGCATTTCGAAATTCTGAGACATCAATTAATCCATGTAGGTTTTCCAATTTCTCTTTATTTAATAAAGTGAACTTTTTCATAAAATTGTTGACTGCTTTATCGATATAAGCATTTTTGTGATTAGCTGTCAACAAAAGTGCATAGCCATGATTATGATCATATTCAAGTATAATGTCTCTATTCTGCATTTTAATAAGGCCCAATTGATCTTTTTTATCAATAAGATTTGAAAGAATATGGTTAATTCCTATTAGTATTGAACCTTTTAAGAGAGATTCATCAGTATCTTCTCCGGTTTCAAAATTATATGAATACAAAAGAATACCACTTCTATGGAAGATAATGAAGTCATAAATTCTGTTAGTTAGTTCAATATATAAAAAAGGCGTTTTAATTATAGAATAGGTTGCAAAACACGCACCTATCAAATAAATAGCTATATAAAGATATCTGAATAGGATATTTTGAGTAATAATATATACTGAATATAAAGAAATAATAACACAAAATTGAGAAGTAAGTATACTTAACATTTTTCCAGATCTTTTATCACGAATACTAGAATAATATTTAATGAGATTATAACACATTGCTCCTATTATTAAAGCATTATAACTTAATAGGAAAACCAATAGTATTAAATTCTTGAAAATAAAACTATAGCTACCACTATTTGATTTAATTGTAAACGAATTAGAAAGAAAAGTTAAACCCAATATTATACCTATTACAAGTGAATAAAAAATAATTGATATAATTGCTTTTTCTTCAAATTTAATGATAAATTTATGAATTACACTCAACATAGTTATTGAAAAGATCCAAAAGATTATTGACATGACCCAAAAAATTAATACAAGGTTTTCTGTAAAATAAGTTTCTGTGGATAAAGAAAAGGATGTGAAAAATAAAATGCCCAGAAATAAATATAAGAGAATGTTTAAAAAGTTGGTTAATTTATTGCCGAAATTATAGCGATTGAAATAAACATAAAGAATCCCTATCATAGAAATTATTATTGAAGCTATGATAAGAAATATATTTATTATCATAATTCATTCATGAATTTCTTTTACTCTAACAAAAAACATATGGTTAATATTATTTAAATTTATTATATTTTAGTACCTTATTTCTCAATTTCTTTCTTCCTCAATTTTATTAGTCAAAATCGATATTTATTTGCTACTATTAAATTACAAATAAAAAAAAAGAAATATTCTTATGAATAATTTTTAAAAAAACTAGATTAAGTTTCTCATATAAATGCAAGATTTCATTGAATACCTGGAAAATGAAAAAATATTTAGAAAATTAAAAGGATATTATAAAAATGGCTTCATTATTCTTAAGGATGAAGTTTTTCTTAATAGAATTATCGAAAGTCTTAGGGTACTAAATATTGTCAAAGAAAGAAAAAAAAATCGTCCTTTTTTTGAGTCAAATACTCAAGATTTTGATATTTTTAGTGCTTTATATGAAAAAACTCGAAACCACATAGAGAAAAAAATGTTAGGTGAATTCTATACTCCTGCTTCTGTAGTTAATTATATTTTGGATGCTGTAGGTTATAATTATCTAAATAAGATCGAAGCTAAAAAGATAATTGATATTAGCTGTGGTTCTGGAAGCTTTATCATCCAGATAGTAAGGATTTTGATTAAACGATATCTTGAAATTTATAAACGAAAAGAAATTTCAGAATTAACGGTTGAGGAAGCTAAAGTAGTAATTTCAAGAGTGAAAAATAATATTTTTGGAATAGATATTAATCGAATTGCCTGTATTTTATGTCAGATCAATATTAATTACGTTTTATTTGATCTTTTGAAAATGATTAGAAAATCAGATCCAGATTTTTATTTACCAATATTTAACATTAAAAATTTTAACGCATTAACAATCGATAATGCAGAAAAATACAATTATGTTGTAGGAAATCCTCCCTATTTATTTATTAGAGATATTCCAAGTGACCAGAGACAATTCATTGAAAATAGTAATTTTAAAACTAATGATGGTCAGTATGATTATTATCAGATCTTTATGGAACTTGGAATAAAAATTTTAAAAAATCGGGGGCTGTTTGGTTATATTGTCCCAGATTCAGTTTTAGCTTTATCTCATCGTTCAATTATCAGAAAATTTATATATAATAACACAAAAATCAAAGAGATATATCATACAGGTCCAAAATTCAATGATCCTATTGTTTCAAATATCCTTATAATTTTACAAAAGGAAGAAAACATATTAGAACGAAAAAAGAACCAGATTAAATTAAAAGTATTAAATAATCCGGAGAAGATAATTCCACAAGAAATTATAGAAAAATGGGACTATAAGTTTTTAATTCATTTGAATGGACCTGATATATCAATTATTGATTATTTAAACACAAATTTCCCTAAATTAAAGAATTTAAATGAAAAAAATGAATTTAAATTTGTATTGAGTAGAGGAGTTGAGTTAACTAAAACTGGAGAGATAATATTCTGTGAAACTTGTAAGAAATATTCACCAGTTCCTAAAAAAATATTGAAATGTCATGAATGTAATTCACCTCTAAATAAGCAGAATATTGAAAAAATAATTTATGACACGCTTCCTGATGATGCGATAAAAGAGAATTATAAATTGTATTTATATTCAATTAACCGTTATGAGAAAACTCAATATAAATATATTGACATATCTAAAAACGGAATCAATTATAAAGATTTAAATTATTACGAAGATCGAATAATTATAAGACAAATAAGCCAAAATAACAGAATCTGTGCTACATATGATAAGAATTTATCATTGACATCTCAATCTTTTTATAATTTAAAAATTGAAAAATCTATTATCCCCGAATTTAATAATTTCTATCTTTTAGGAATTTTGAATTCAAATCTTTTATCTTATTATTTCATTAAATCATTTGGTTCTTACAAACAATTGTTTCCAAGAATTTTAATTGAAAAAATAAAAGATTTTCCTATTAAAGTCCCTATTTCTGATAATGAAAAGGAGAAAGCTAAAAAAATAATAGAAAATGTAAAACTGATTTTAACCAGCATTAATGAATTGAAATCCTGCCAGAAACAAATAGATTCATTAGTTTTTGATTTATATAAAATTTCTGAAATTAACCAAAAATATATCCTGAATTATTTAAAAACTTTTAGTAGCTAAATCTTACTTGACTTCCTTAATGACCTCTTTTTTTTGAATCGTAGGTCTTTAATATCCTGTCCCATTTATCAGCTAATTCGGTTAAATTTGTCCTTCTAAAGAGTTTAACTGCCCTGTCTAAGATTTTAGCAATATTTTCCTCATATTTTAAAATATCTGGGTCAGATGATGAATTCTCTATCATGAATAAAATATGTTAGAAAATGAAATAAAAAATAGTATGGTATGGTGATGTCTTCAGAAATATGATTATAATATTATCTAAATACCTATATTTATATTATCTAGCAATTATCTAGTAATTTAATTATCATTAACTTATAGATTGAATACCAATGGAAAAGCTTCCAAGTACTAAACTGCTAAAAGAGATTATAAAAAATTATTTTGATGAAGTAGAAGGTATTTTAGGAGTAGCAATATGTGATAGAGACGGTTTCATTATAGCTTCAGAATCGAAACAAGAAAATGAAGAGGAATCAGATGCGATAA
>CAZBNW010000085.1:0-10339 GCA_964493385.1 uncultured archaeon
ACTAAATTTACAAAAGCATCTTCAATAATTCCACCATATTTAGTGAGTTCTGAAAGCATTCTTTTTACAGTCGGATGAGAAACTATACAAACTCGCCAAGGTTGGCTATTATTTCCAGATGGAGCCCATCGAGCACATTCCAAAATATTTAAAATTGTATCTTTACTTATTTTTTGATAGATAAAGCTCCTAACACTTCTTCTTTGTTTTATAAACTCAATAAAATCATTTTTAATCAGATCCATATTGGACATTGGTAAAGAAAATAATAAAAATTTTTCCTAAAACACAAAGTTTTCTAGGTAATATTTAGATATCCATCTCAATATTTCTTCTATTTATGTTTAATATGAATTATTAATAGGGTGAGTATAAGAGGTTTTAAATATGGGCAAGTTTTGGGGAAAAAAAGATGATACTGACTTGTTGGGCTCTCCACAAGAAACTATGGGATTTTCTAAAGAATATTCTTCATTGCTTCAAAATTTCATCATAAGAAAATATGATTTTACAAATCTAGCGCAAGTAGAAGATATAAAGAAACAACTTTTAGGAAGGAAAATTTTACTCATCAATGCAAGAGAGATTCTTAAAAATATTGATGTTTCTGAGCTTAAAAGAGGCATTGAAGATTTAAAGGCGTTTTTACGAGAAAATGGGGGAAGTATGGGGCGTCTTGGAGATCAATATTTGATTTTAACTCCAAATGCGCATATTAAAATTGCAAATTGAGTATTAAACTTTAGGAATAAAAAATTGCTACCTTTTGATGGATCTCCTTTAACTCATTCTACAATATATAAGATTTTATAGAAATTCTCGCCAAACGTAAAAAGGAATAATTCTTATATTTGTTGAATTTTTCTTTATAGACCTCCTTATTGGCTAATGGGAGTAATAGCACAACAGAAAAAGAAATATAGGTGATAAAGAATTGAAATAACTATGTCCAGTGATAAATACAAATGGTGGCAAAAAACTGTAGTTTATCAAATATATCCTCGATCCTTTAAAGATAGTACCGGAAATGGAATTGGAGATCTTAAGGGAATTATCGAAAAATTAGATTATTTACAAGAGTTAGGAGTAGAAACGATATGGTTTAGTCCCTTTTTTGAATCTCCTCAACAAGATCATGGTTATGATATTACAAATTTTCGTGAAATTGACCCTGTTTATGGATCTATGAGTGATTTTGATAAATTATTAAAAGAAATCCATGAAAGGAATATGAAAATTGTTTTAGATCTTGTACTTAATCATACTTCAATTAAACATCCATGGTTTTTAGAATCTGCTTCCAGTAAAGATAATCCAAAACGAGATTGGTATATATGGCGAGATGGAAAAAAACCTGGCGGGAAGAAACCACCAAACAATTGGAAAGCGATCCCAGGAGGTTCAGCATGGCAATATTATGAAAATACGGATCAATGGTTTTATTTTCACTTTTTGCCATTCCAACCAGATTTAAATTATAGAAATCTAGAAGTTAAAGAAGAAATGTTCGATACTATGCGATTCTGGTTAGATAAAGGAGTTGATGGATTTCGATTAGATATGTTAGATGCTATATATGAAGATATTGAATTAAAAAATAATCCTTTTACTTGGACTTTGACATTATCTGATAAAAAACCAGCAGTAATGTTTCAACACCACAAGTACGATGTAAATCTTCCTGAAACATTTGAATTTGTATTAAAATTACGAGAAATAATGGAAGAATACGCCCCTGAGAGATTTTTGGTTGGAGAAGTTTTTGGTACTTTGAAAGATTTAAAAAAGTATTATGGATCAAATAATAATGGTCTAAACATGAATTTCCTGTTTGAGTTTACATCTGCAGCATTAACATTTAGCCCCATAAAAATTGCAGGAATCATCTCTAAAATTGAACAAACTCTACCTTTACCTTATACTCCTAGTTATGTGCTTGGAAATCATGATCGAGATAGATATATTTCTTGCCTAAAAAATAACCTTCAAAAAGCAAAAATATTAGCTACACTTCAACTAACATTGAGAGGAGTCCCTTATATATATTATGGGGAAGAAATTGGGATGTCAAATGTGAAATTTGCCTTAAAAACAAGCGAAGATCCATTAGGACGGAAATTTTCAAAATTCCCCATTCCTCAAGTAGCAAAATTATTGAGATTTTCTTTAAATAGGGATAGATGTAGAACTCCGATGCAATGGAATGATGAACCTAATGCAGGATTTTCATCTAATCCTGATGTCAACACATGGTTAAAAGTCTCAGATAAATATAAAAAAATTAATGTTGCTAAAGAAGAAAAAGATCCAGATTCTTTATTAAATTGCTATAAAAAATTATTAAAAGTCAGAAAAGAAAATATTTCTTTACAAGAAGGAAAATTTGGCTTTATTGAACTCGGGAAAATAAATAAGAAATGTATAGCATATAAAAGAATTCACGATACACAGGAAATTTTTATATACCTAAATTTTTCAAACAAAGAAATATTGTTAAAAACCCCTTCTCAAGAACTAAAACTAATATTTTCAACATTCCCTAATAGAAAAGCTTTAAATCCAGAAGCTTATAATGGAAATATTAAATTATTACCACTTGAGGGAATTATTTTTAGATAATCCGAAATAAGCAAAAACCTTTTAAAAAAAAGATTAAATTATCTTTTCTTTCTTTCTCTTAGAATTTCTATGAAACTTTCGATTTTATTAAGGACCTGGGTTTCTGACATTTTACGCGGGTCATTCATATCACTGTCAATAATAAGTGCGGGAATATCTGCTTCCTCCATTAGCTTACGTTTTAAATCATACATTCCACATGCATTAGGGCGACAAGACATATTATTATGCAGTAAAACACCATCTATTTTCCAATCTCTCACTGTTTCTTTGAATTTCTCGAATCTTGTTTCAAGATCGTATATATACCAAAAACTAAGGATTAACTCTGCCATACATTCTACTGGATTATTTATAACATCATTTTTTGTAACATTTGGATTTGTATATTTTGTAAAAGCATATACATAAGGTTCATAAACAACAATAGCGTTCCATCGTTCGAGATTCGAAAAGAACTTCAAATTGTACCAAAATGGAATACCTTCAAACATTAATCTAAAATCTTCTTGTTCCAAAGCTCCAATCCCTTTGTCTACGCGTTCTTTTGCTTCACGATACATTCGTTTATATAATTTTATAGGTGATTTTAAACCTGTCATTGTAAATAACGGAAATAATCCCCCAAATGTATCTCTAGTAGAAACAGGGCAAGGTATATTTTTCCGTAATTCAAAAACATCCTGCCATATTTTCCCCATTTCATAGGAATTTTGTGCAATTTCTTGTGCTTTTTCTTTATTGTATTCATTTCCTGTGACTTCTGTTATGAAATCTAATAATTCCCAGAGTTGTTCTTTTATATAATTTTTGAAATATTCTCGCTGTCTATTATTTGTATTACTTACTACATGAGGTACATCAATAGTGAAATGTGGAACATTGAATCTTTCTGCTTGTACTTGAAACCAATTAACATGAGTATCGCATATTACATCACTCGACATCATAAATGTAGGCTTGCGAGTTCCACCTATACTCATATCAGCTTTACTTAACACTGCACCAACATTTGTTTTAAAATATGAACAGAGATCATAAGAGAAACCCTCATCTTCAGCTAGTTCGATGAAATTCTGAGAGTGCTTGAGAGCTGCTGAAATCGTAGCTGAATTTTCAGGCAACATCGGTTGAACATCCATAGAATATAAAAGTTCGACAGGTGTTCCTGCTGTTGCCCATGCTGTAGGTTTCCCTTCCCTATATGCTTGTTCAATTGCTAAAAAATGTCTCCCCATTTCATTTTTTAATTTATTTGTTGCATTTAGCATCTTACCACTTTTCTTTACTTTTGACAATTTTTCATTCCTCCTTTAAATTATCTCGGCAAATGCTTCAAATCGTGTTGCCAATTGCTTATAGGATTCTCTATTATATTCCATCTCAATAAATAAGTATGGAATTTCTAATTCCTTAAATTTTTTATTAAAATATGGATGATCATATAAAACTGGCTCACAGAATTTCTGTGCTATATTTATAATCCCATCAACATTATACTTTTCTGCTAAATTTTTAATTGTTTCAAATCTTTCATATGATGGGAATTTAGTAGAGTAGATTGGCTTACTTAAGTGATATTCTGCTAATGCTTTTATCGGATCTTCAGTTTCATCAATATTACCCCAGAAATACTTAGTACCGATACATATATCATCTGAAATAACATGAAATCCAAGACTCTCCAGAAACTTAATGAACTCTGTATCATCTATTACTGAACCTGTTAACAAAACTTTTTTTAATTTGTTATCTAAATGTGGCTTCTGTAATTTTAAGGCTACTAGCTTTGATTCAAGCATTTCTAAAGCTTCATTTTTTTCTATTTGTTGTACTTCCTTAACTAAAGCGTGAAATTCGGAACCCTTTAAAATCATTTTTGACCTATATTCTGAAATTTCTCTTAATAACTCCCTTATTTGGTTCATTTTTTTTATAGCTTTACTGATTTTCTCTAAAGTTATACTCACTTTAAACTTATCTTCTAATTGAGTAATCAATTCTTTCATGTCATTAATAAAGAATTTTAAAGCAGTTTTATTCCGTTTTAAGGGGGCGTTTAGGAAATATAGAAATTCCAAATCTACACATTCTAACCATATATCAAATTCACGATTAGTACAATCACATCCATGAGTGGTGATTACGCCTTTAATATCACCATTGAATCCCTCAATTGCTTGTTGTAGAATGTTCCTTGCCCAAACGCAATGATTTGGAGGGATATGCTCATTAGCTTTATCAATATTTTTTGTAGGGTCCCCAAATAATCTAATAGGGATCATATCAGCAGCAAGAATGATCTCTTCAGGTGTTTCAATACATGCATCAAAATATGCGATTTTAACCATACTCAAGCCACACGAATTAATTAAATATCCTAAAATCTTAATGTTCTAAATTCTCAACTATTTAAAAAAATATTTATTTAACCCTTCTATTTCTATTATAACCGAGAATAATTTTAAGAAGTTTTAATATCAATGTCTCAGCAAACTATTCATCGTACTTTATCAAAAGCGATTCTGAAAGATGAGGTAAGGATTAAATTAAAGATTTGGAACACTTATTTAACAGGGAAGCTTGCTAAGTTCGATAATTATATGAATTTAATTGTTAAAGACGCCAAGGAGATATATTTCGGGCGTGGTGGAAAACGAAGCAAAGATTTAGGCACTGTTATGATCAGAGGTGCTTCAATTATTTTCATTGGGCAAGATCGAGAAAAACTAATTTTCGCTCAAAACGATGAAGAAAAATTATTACATAGAGAAGAAAGCGAAGGATCATAAGTAATAAGAGGGGTTGAAAAGTGGGAAAGGGAACACCGAGTAAGGGGAAAAAAAATAAGGCAGCGACTCATAAAACATGTCGCAGATGTGGAAATCACTCATATCATCGCCGAAAAAAATTTTGCGCCAGTTGTGGTTTTGGACGAACAGCTAAGCTCAGACAGCCCGCATGGAGAAATCGATATCGTAGCTTTAATGGAAAGAAATCTTTTTATAGAGGATAAATTTAATTGTAAAATTATAAATATTATTGCCTAATTTTCTAACTTTAAGTCTCTTAGTTTAAATTACATTTATATCAAACATCTAAAGAGAATTTAATTTTTATCTAGATGTGATATTTGATGAATAACTTAACGATCGAAAATCTTAATAAAGAACTTGATAGATTGGAAAATTTTGGCGAGATTATTGGTACTGCGATAGTAAATCGGAATGGTTTACTGATTTCTTCAAAATTGCCAAGAGATATTGATGATAGGAAATTTGGTGCTTTAGCGGCTACTATGTTTCAAGCCATTGAAACAGCCACTTCAACACTTGGAACCAATCAAATTAACAATATAACTGTGGAATTTAAGGATTATCAGCTTATAGTTGTAGCAGCAGATGAAAACATAATTTTGGTTTCATTATTGGATTTTAACTTTAATTTAGGTTTAATTTTTATTGAGATTGAAGAAAGCATTAAAAATATACAAAAAATTCTAAAAGGGTGATATTGTATTTTAACTGAAAAACAAAAGGAAAGATATTCAAGGCAAATAATATCTCCTATAATTGGAGAAAAAGGGCAAGAAAAACTTTCAAAAATAAAAGTTTTACAAATTGGAGCGGGAGGTTTAGGTTCCCCTTTTGCATTATACCTCACAGCCGCCGGAATAAGTGAGTTAACGATAATTGATAATGATGTGTTAGATATCTCAAATTTACAAAGACAAATACTTTATAATGAAACTCAAATTGGAGAAGACAAGGTTAAATCAGCAAAAGAAGTATTATCAAAACTCAATTCAGATGTTCAAATTAACACTTATAAAGATTATATAGATGAGAATTCCATAAAGAGATATTTAAAGAAAACTAAATATGATTTTATAGTTGATTGTAGTGATAATTTTAAAACAAAATTTTTAGTAAATAAAATTGCTGTAGACAATAATTTACGATGTGTAATTGCTGGAATAAAGGAATTTTATGGTCAAATCATAACAATCAATCCAAAAGAAACTGCATGCTATCAATGTGTTTTCTCTAGCCCTCCTGAGAGCCCTACTGATGAAGGACCCTTACCTGTAATTGGGGTTACTCCCGGGATTTTAGGAACATTAGAAGCACTAGAAGTGATAAAAACAGTTTTAGGGCTTCCTAACTTGGAAAATAAGGTTCTAATGGTTAATCTAATAGATTTAAGGTTTAATATTATAGACATTGTAAAGAATGAAAAATGTATTTGCTCGATATAAGTAAATTAAGGAAAAAGGAAATAATTATAATTTAGTTGATTCAGGGTTCTCTTCAAAAAATTCTCTAAATTTTTTACCATTGTTTGCATAATCGCCAGCATTTTTTGCACCTATAAATTCTTCTTCTTCTGGTAAATTTTTTAGCAATTTAGCTGGAACACCAGCCCATAATTGCCTAGAAGGTACTTCTTTATTAGTAATTACAGCTCCAGCAGCGATCATTGAGCCATCATTCATTTTAGTATTATGTAAGATATTAGCCCCGATACCAATTAAACATCCGTTTCCTATTTCTAATGGACCATGGATCATCGCATGATGTCCAATTATGCATTTTGAGCCAATTATAACAATTGTTCCCTTTTCCATATGAATTGTAACATTTTCCTGAATGCTTGTATTCTTTCCAATCTTAATTTGACCCTGATCCGCTCTTAAAACAGCTCCAAACCAAATATTGCTCAATTCTCCAATTGTTACATCTCCGATAATAACAGCAGTCGGAGCAATATACGCAGATTCATGAATTTGTGGTTTTTTTCCCGTATGGGGGCTTGGCATTATAATTGGCATAACTTTTCACACATAATATTTTTTGAATTTGAAGAATTAAGATAGAAATAATAAAGTTTTGTAAAATTTTTGAAAAAAAATAAGTAATAAATAGAATAGCATTTTAATAATAATTTAACCGATCAATCCATCTTTAAACAATTAAGGGCAAATAAAAATGGAAGGAAATTTACAATTTATGTATAGAAAAGAATACTGGTACATTAGTCCATTTATTAATACCAATGAGTTTATTGGAGAAACTAAAGCAGAAGAAATAGAAGCTCTTTTATTAGAAAGATTAAAAGATCTAAGTGATAAGGAATTAGAAAAAACAACTACATTTTTAGAAAAACAGCCTCATGCTGAAGAAAAGAGAAGTATATTAATAGAAATGACTAAATCTATTTCAATTGAATGTGATTGGGAACCATTTTTTCAAAATTTCCCATATATCGATGAGGATAATCCATATACCGAAGATAACAAAGATTTAGTTTATAATACTTTGGGTTTTTTCAAATTAGAAGTAGAATATTTCAAAAATGAGCCATTTAAAAAAGAGAAAATTACCCCAGATTTAATTCAACAAATACCCTTTATAGTCCTTGATATTCTTAAGGAATTTAGTAAAGAAAAACAAAACCAATATCTACTTCTTGATACGGAGAGTCCAATTTATGTATTCGTGATATCCAGCAATACAGTCCCAATAGAAGTTCAATGGGATGAGGAAAATATATACAAATACAAAAGAGTTCTTGGATATTGGAATCAAATTTATGCTGGTCAATGGCGAGATTATAGTGAAGATCTTTTTGAGAGAAGAGTTAAAAAAAATCTATCTAATCGCGTATCTGAATTGCATTATATTAAGAGAAATTCTGGATTTATTTTTATGGCAGAAAAAAACTTCGAGACAGAGTTTTCATACATAAAAGACCACATATTAGAACCAACACCAAAAATGAGAGCAGTATTATTCGCATTAATGACAATTAATCATTCTCTTGATGTTTTATTTATGAAAAGGTATTCTGATGTCTTTATGAGCTTAGAAAAAATTGAACAAAAAACCAAAAATCTGAGATTTTTAAGAGGAATGATTCAAACTAAGATGAGCCTTATTTATAATGAATTAGATTGGAATCCACGTCAACACTATACAAGGGTTTTGACCCACTTGATAAAAAAATTCCGTATTGAAGAGATAGTAAGAAGAACAAATGAAAAATTCAAGATGCTATATGATTCTATGCAGGAGTTATATTCAAAAAGAAATGAAGAAAACCAAAAGAGAACTAAGAAAGCACTTTACTTCTTGAATATATTATTAGGTGCAGGATTCATAGTAGAATTTGTTAATACTATAAGAATTGCTTCTGGCTTACAAGAAACGGCTCCACCCTCACCTTTAATACATGCAATAATTTCAATAATTTTAGGATCATTTTTAATAGCTATTTTAGGATATTTTATATACGGTAGAATAACTTCAAAAGCTTTAGAAATGGGACATACGGTTGATGCAGTTATCCAAGATGATGACCAAAATGTCATATTAATAAAACGAAAATTTGCTCCTTACAAGGGAAAATATGCACTTCCTGGGGGATTTATAAAATATAATGAAGATCCAGAACAAGCTTTAATCAGAGAAGTAAGAGAAGAAACCAATCTAGCTGTTGAGATTCTAAACAAGATTGGGACATATGATCAAAAAGGACGAGATCCACGAGGGAGAGTTGTATCAACAGCATTTAAATGCCGTATAGTAAAAGATCTTTCAAGAATGAAAGGTGGAGAAGATGCTCTTGTTGCTGAAGCTATACAAATTGATAAAATCAGATTGATGGATTTAGCTTTTGATCATAAGCAAATATTAAAAGATGCTGATATATTATAAAAAAAAGGTTTTTAAAATTTTTTTTTTTTATATATTATTCCCTAAACTAGTTTATGCTAAATTTTAACAAAAATTAATATAATACAATACACATCAATTTGAGATTTATGATATGCAAATATGACTGTTAAACAATTACAAGAAGAAATCTTATTATTAAGAAAGCAAAATGATGTGATTATTTTAGCACATTATTATCAGCCAATAGAAATTCAAGATATCGCCGATTTTATAGGTGATTCTCTTGGATTATCTCGAACGGCAAAGGAAAAAGCAAATACAGAATATATAATATATGCTGGTGTAGATTTTATGGCTGAAACTGCCTCAATATTAAATCAGGATAAACATGTGCTAATTCCTAATCCTGAATCCTGTTGTCCTATGGCTGCTTTTCTTACTCCTGAAATGGTCAGAGAATTTAGACAAGAACATCCTGGACTTCCTGTAGTTGTTTACGTAAACTCAACCGCAACAGTAAAGGCCGAGTCCGATATTTGTTGTACTTCAGCAAATGCAGTAAAAATTGTTAAAAACATTAGTCAAGAATTTAATGTTGAAGCAGTATTATTTGGCCCAGATGCAAACTTAGCAGATTATTCAGAACAAATTTCGAATATTAAAACTATAAAAATGCCGTATAAAGGACATTGTTACGTTCATTCACAAATTACTGTAGATGATATAATAACAGTAAAAGAAAAATATCCTAAAGCAAAACTTCTCGTTCATCCCGAGTGTATTAGAGGAGTAAGAGAATTAGCAGATTATGTAGGTTCTACTACCCGCATGTATAATTATGCTAAGGAAAGTTCTGCTGAGGTTAATGAATTCATAATAGGAACGGAAGTTGGGCTTTTAGAACGCATGGCTCAGGATTTTCCAGACAAGAATTTTTACTTGGCGAAAGAGAGACTCGTGTGTTACAATATGAAGAAAAATTCACTAGAGCTCGTCAAGTACGTATTAGAACACTTGGATGATAAAGCTTTTGAAGTTAAAGT
>CAZBNW010000086.1:0-2041 GCA_964493385.1 uncultured archaeon
TAGCAGGTTATTGTGCTATAAACGAAGTTGGAAAAGATCTTAGAAAAGAATTTGGTAGGAGAAATGTATTTTTTTCAGGTGACTGTAATAATTTAGCTGAAACAATCAAAGCTGAACTTAAATTAGCTGGTATGAGTGCATTTGATTTACCTCCTTTATCATATGAAGACTCTATGAAAATTCTTCAAGAAGCTCAAAAAAATGGTACTAAAGCATTAATTCCTGTAGTATTCTAAAAAAATTTTCTTAGTCTTTTTCTTAAAAATAAATAAATTTTTTTAAATATATTTAACAAATAAATTATTGTGGATTTAAGTTCTGTTTATTCTGAGGTAAAGCAACTCTTATCGATTTCTGATGAGAATTTCGATTTGGAACGAAATATTAATCATTATTATAAGGCGGAGCCGGATGGGAATAAACTCGAAATTTTAGGCGATATTTTAAATTTTGTAACCAAATTTTCAATGTTTAAAGAAACTAAACCTTTCATGAACTCAGTATACAGTTGTATTAATAAAACTCTTGAAATTAAACCTGATTCTATCTTCGATTTTGAAGAATTATTAGTAAAAAATTCAATCATGCATTTTGTCCAAGAATATATCAACTATTCCAAAATAACGCAAAAAGATCAAGTTTTTAAATTTTTAGCAGATTCATTAGAGAAACTTCAAATACAACCTCTAATTATGAATCTTGGATTATTACTTAAACCAATGTATCAGGACCAGAGTTATATCAAAAATCTAGAAAATCTAAAGGAAATTGAAGTAAGCTATAATTCAGCTAATGGTACAGAGATTCAAATTAAAAATGAAATAGATATGTGGTTCAAGACTCAAAATATCAGTTTAGATAACCAAGTTGAGTTGCAAGAACTCTTAAAACAAGAATTTGAAAGATTAATTACAAAACATAACCTAACAAAAGAATCTGAAAAATCAAAAAAATTGGAAATGGAAGTTATGGAAATGCTCACGATGAAATTAACAATACTAAGTCTCATGGAACATATTCCAGATGATTCTTTTGAGCCCATCCCTATAAAATAGTTAGTGAAAAATCTAATAATTTTTATTGAATAGTATCATTCCTCCTTTAGTTTAAAATCAATTTATAGTCTAAATATAAAAATTATTAAATACGAACTTTGATATTATATTTAAAAAAATTTCAATAATTTTTATAAAGTGATAATATTGGGTAAAAATGAAAAACCGTTATCTAGTGAAGAAATAGAACAACAAAAGAAACTTGTTGGCGACCTTTATAAGAAAGAAAAAGAAGAAAGAGAAGAATATTTAAAAAGTACTGAAGAAGAGAGAAAAAGAATTTTTGAGGAAGTAAAAGAACAAATTTCATATTTGATTGATGAGAAAGCGTTTAGAGTTGATCGTCAAAAAGAAACTGCCGCTCAACTAAAAGAATTACATCCTGATATGGAAGGTACAGCTGAAAAAATAGAAAAATCTATTGGTAAGAAAGCATTTCGAATAGAAAAACAGCGAGAACTAGATGAACAGAGGAGGGAATTGCATCCAGATATAGAAGGAACTGGAGAAAAAATTGAGAAATCGATAGGAGAAAAGGCATTTCGGGTTGAAAAATCACGCGAACTTGATGAACAGAGGAGGGAATTGCATCCAGATATTGAAGGAACTGGAGAAAAAATTGAGAAATCGTTAGGAGAAAAGGCATTTCGGGTTGAAAAATTACGCGAACTTGATGAACAACGTATTGGTATGCATCCTGACATTGAGAGTGCTGGAGAGAAAATTGAAAAATCTATTGGTGAGAAAGCATTTCGAGTTGAAAAACTACGAGAACTTGATGAACAGAGGAGGGAATTGCATCCAGATATAGAAGGTACAGGAGATGAAATTGAGAAATCGGTAGGAGAAAAAGCTTTCATGATTGATAGACAGAAAGAAAGCGTTGCTCAACGGATTGAATTACATCCGGATATTGAAGGTACTGGAGATAAAATTGAGAAATCGGTAGGAGAAAAAGCTTTCATGATTGATAGACAGAAAGAAAG
>CAZBNW010000086.1:2141-10282 GCA_964493385.1 uncultured archaeon
TGATTGATAGAAGGAAGGAAAGTATCGCTCAAAGAAAAGAATTACACCCTGATATAAGAGGAACTGGAGAGAAAATTTTTGGAACAATAGAAAAACAGGCAGAAAAAATTGAAGAACAACGCGAAATTGACGACCATCGAATCGATATAAAAACCGATGCAGAAAAAATCGTTAAAAAATTCGAATCTGAAGTTAAAAAATTTAAAAAAGATGAAGAGAAAGAAAATACTTCTTAACTGTCTAAATATGAATATTAAATTTGAATAGTGAGTTTAAATTCATATTTTCTAATCTTTTTTTATAATTTAGAATAGAAGGATCTACTGCTCCATTAAAATTATTTATAAAATTTTTAAACCTAATATAAAAATCTTCTACAATTTCACGTAGTATTCCTCTTTCCATTTGTAAATTTGTTTTTTTTGTAATCGCAATAGCTAATAGTCGCCCTTCGCGCTCATATAAGATTCTTGTACCTTTAAAATTTATTTCTTGAAGCTCTTCCTTGGCTCCTTTATTTATTTCATTAATAAATAAATTTATCGCGTTTAGAAAACTACAGATTAGGTCATCCTTTAAAAAACTCAAGGTATCTGAATATCTATTACTTACGAGTAAAGCACCGCTTTCATAATCAATGAAATATATCGCATGAAACCTACACTCTTGGGAATTATACTTTTCAATCGAGAATCCAAATTTATTTCCACTATTATTAAAATTATTTTGAAATTCCATGATTTGAACTATAATTACATCTTTTTTAATAGTAATATTAAATAATGAAAATTGGATTTAGATATAAAATACAAATAATATCTTAATAATATGGGAGTTTTAAATATAGAAAATTACTAAGTTTTTGGATAAAAAGAAATATAATGAATTATTATATCTGTTCAAAATCAACTTATGGAAATGGTGTAAAAAAATAAAAATAAAAAAACTTTATATATCCTTACGCAAATATAACTTTTAATTACCTTTAGGTTTTTGATTATTATGGAAACAGACAATAGCACTCAAAAAAATAAAATTTCTATAGGTCTTATTATAAACAATAATGAACTTACCACCAATCCTATTTTTCCTTCAGAAATTAAGGAAGAAATATTAAATTCACCCTTTTATTTATTAATTTTCATTTCCCGTGAAGATGTTGTTAAAATAAGCTGTTTTCCAACAAAAAATGAAAATATTAAAAAGATTCTTGTAAAACTAAAAGAATTTTCACCAGATCTCGTTAAAGGAATATCTAATGTATTGAATGAATTGAATTTAAGCAGAGAAATCTTACATACTACTGGATTATGTTATGAAATGGAAAAATGTTTCTATGAGACTTATCTTATTGGAGATATGATAGATACTGGTGAATTAACTGTTGATATTATTAAGGATAAATTTATGTCTGTTGCGAATGTTCTTAGCGTTTTTATTGAAGATATTCCAACTTTAACGTAACAAAATAAAATATCAACATCATATCTTATTCTTTTATAATATAAAGAGAGATTTAATCAAAATTAAGATAATGGTTTTTCCGTGATTTAATGAGTGATAAAGAAGTTCCTCCTCCACCAGTACTGCCACCATTATTTAAAGTAACAAAAAACTTTTGTCTTTTACATAAAGGAGATATCCAAGGTGAAATCTACACATGTCCCGCATGCAAAACAAATTATTGCTTAGAATGTGCTAAAAAAGCAAAACTCGAAGGAAAACTCTGCATAAAATGTAAACAATTAGTATTTACTTAGATAAATATTAAAGATTTAACTTTTCACATTTCACTTCGTTTTTATGTTTTCACTTGTTTAATTGATGAGAGTGATCTCCACGCCTTCCAAAAGATTAACCATAAAATAATAAAAATAAATAAAGATGTCGCAAATGTATACCATCCAATAAATAAATCCCCATAAGGTGGCTCTAAAAGGGAGAAAGGAATTCCAGCTATGGCAAAACCAAACAAATAGCCATATCCCCAATAACGATTCTTTAGACCTATAATAACTGTAGGTATTATAGTTGTAAAAATTATTGTTAAATACGACCAAATCTCCATAGAACCTAAAATTAGAAACATGTTCATCCAAGATATGCCAAAGCCTATAATCAACCATAATATTGTTAATATATCAATTTTAAATTCCGGTTCTGGTCTTCCTACAGTTTGTTCTTTCTCTCTAATCGCCATGGTAGAACTTGGTATTTTACATGCATTAATTTATTTTTTCTTTAAAACATAATTAATACAAATAAATGCCTAATAAGATTTAATGATTTTATTTATAAAGCCTTAGTCATATATTATCTTTAAGATAAAAATTTAAATTTGATATACCAATAAAAATATACACCAATTTAGCAAAAACTAAAATAATTTCAAATAAAATTAAAAAAAAATTTAAATCTAAAAAAATAGCAACCAAAAATTAAATTCGAAAGAATGGATTAACTAAAACCTATTATGACTCCTGCCTACACCCTGGATTTTTGTCTTTTGGTAGTGTAAATTCTTACACTCTGATTTCGCCCTCCTCCCCCTATTTTATTTTCGACGCTTATTTGCGTCTCGTAGGGCAGGAGTCACCCTTTAAAGCATATTATTCATATTAAGGATCAAGAAAATTATCCTAATTTCTAAAATTAAACTAGAAATTAATACTCATACCCCTTGTTGCAGAATAAAAAGGAGTGATAAGGACTTTTTATAGCTTTTTTAGAGATTTAACGATATAGAGTTAGGAAAATCTCAATAATTTATTATAGTTTAAGTTTTATAGGGATAGAGATATTAATCCCCTAAAAACTTTTAAAAAATGAATTATAGTTATCAATTTTATTAAGATTTTTAATCTTTTTTAATAATATCGATAATATGTTAAAAGGTATTATAAGGTTTTTAAGATTAGAAAGGTTAATTAGTAAAATAATTATTCAATAAAACATTTGTTTAATTAAAAAATTAATAAGATGTATTGATTCTTATGACTGAAGGAATTACTCAAACTGCTAAAAAAGATGTAGAAATTATCCGAACAACTACAAGCATCTGTCCTGAATGTATGAAACATCTTGCGGCTGAAATCTACGTAGATCCCGAAACAAACTGGGTAATGATGCGAAAAACATGTAAGGATCATGGAGAATTTAAAGATAAACTATCTATTAACCCCGAAGAATATAAATGGCAACAGAATATTACAAATGAAATTGGTTCTACTGTAAATAATTCTACTCAACCTGAATATACTACTTCTGGCATTAAAGAGGTAAATAAAGGATGTCCATATGATTGTGGTCTATGTAGCAATCATAAAAGCGCTCCAAATATTTGTTTAATAGATATCACTAACCGATGTAATCTCACATGTCCCATATGTTTTGCTAACGCTTCTGCCAAGGGTTACGTGGTAGAGCCTACTTTCGAAGAACTCGTTCGAATCATGGAACATTTCAGATCAATGGAACCCATTCCAGCAGTATTACTTCAACTTTCTGGAGGAGAACCTACTGTAAGAGATGATCTTCCAGAAATTATCCGTAAAGGTAAAGAATTAGGCTTTACAGAAGTTATGGTAACTACTAATGGTGTCCGATTTGGCAAATTACCTGAATTTATGAAAAAATGCATAGATGCTGGAATGGATGCGATATATCTGCAATTTGATGCTACAGATAATCCTGAAATATGGAAAAAGATTAGAGGAGTTAATTTATGGCCACTTAAACAGAGAGTCATTGAAAATGCTCGGAAAATTGGATTTTATGGTATAATGTTAGTCCCAGTTATTGCAAAAGGAGTAAATGATCATGAAATTGGTAATATTCTGGATTATGCGAGAGATAATTGTGATGTTATATCAGGCGTAATATTCCAACCAGTTTCTTTAACAGGACGTATAAGTTTTGAGGAATTAATGGATATTAGATATACTACCTCTGACTTAAAAGAGGCAATTAATAAACATACAAATGGTTCAGTAACCAAGTTTTACCCAATTGCTTTCACAGCGAAGTTTACAAAATTGTTAGCCTGGTTTGACGATATGCCACCATTCAGCATGACGAGCCATAGCGATTGTGGATTCGCTACGATATGCGTTATTAATGATAAGGATGAGTGGGAGCCCATCGAAAACTTTTTTGAAGCTGAAGGATTGATTCGATGGTCTAATCAAGTTTGGGATATGATTGAAAAACGAGAAGTCCCAAAACCTACTGGATTATTGAAAGGTATCAACCTAGATGATTTTGGGCAAATTGCTTCCAAAATTGGAAACTTTGTTGATGATATAACCAGTTTAGGTTATAGGCAAGTTATGAAGGCATATTTCTTTGCTGGAGCAGCAAGATATATTAAAAGTCCACAAAAAATTCTTACAAGTAAAACATATCAAGCATTTGCTCGTTTAGTAATGGCTCCAAACTTAAAATCTGCTGGAAAATTCTTCCACGACCGCAATCTAATGATCAGCAGCATGCATTTTCAGGATAGCTACAATTTTGACCTCGATAGAGTATGCAGATGTCTTGTCCATTACGGAGTTATCGATCCGGACGATCCTACAAAAGTTCGCGAGATTCCCTTCTGCGCTATGAATACGCTACATAGGCCTATTGTAGAGAGGAAACTCGCGATAGCAGGCAAAACGGCAAAAAAGCCGGAAGTTATTCAAGCAGAAATCGAGGAATTACTAAAAACAGTCGAATGATCTTTTTTTTTAATTATTATATATAAAAATTTTAGAAAAAACTCAAGAGTAATCTTAATTCTTTTTTTTTCATCAATAAAATGATTCAATATTATAATTCTGAATTATTAATGTAATCACGTATATATAAGTCGGTAATTGTAGTACCTTGTTTTTTTAAATTTTCAATTGACTTTAGTATTGAAGTTAAAGGTATCTGGTAAAGATGAAGGATTCAAAATTTAAATTTATAGTCCTCTTTTATAAATATCCTTCCTACACTAATTAAATTTTTATTAGATAAGCCCCTGTTTTCTTAAGAAATAAATATATAATGTAGCAAAAACTAGAAAAAAGTTAAATTTTCTTCCAACGAGAACCATCTGGAGTGTCTTCAAGTTCTATTCCTGCTTCTTTTAATTTATTTCTTATCTCATCACTGATTTCGTAATTTTTTTCTTTTCTTGCTTTATCACGGATATTTATGATAATATCCATTAATTCATTTAATTTTATATCAACATCTTCTTTTTTCTTAGAGAAGTCAAGACCAAAAATGCCGAGGAGTTCAAGTAGCGTTTCCCTTGCTTTAATAAGGATTTCTTTTGTGTTATCTAATGAACTATTAATGTTTTTTATAAACTCATAAATTACAGCAAGAGCTTTTGGATTATTAAAATCATCATCCATCGCTTCTTCAAAATCCTTTCTAACATTTTTAATTGTTGATTTGAGAGTTTTCTCACTTCCACCAGATGAATGTTCGATTGCATTTAAACAATTTCTTATTTTTTCTACATTATTTTTAGCAATTTCAATTACATCTTGATTCCAATCCACTGTAGACCGATAATGTCCAAATACCAGTCCCATTCGCACAACAACACCTCCGTACTCATCAATTAATTCACGGGTAGTAACATAATTTCCAAGACTTTTACTCATCTTTTTACCATTTAGAGTTATAAATTCAGCATGCATCCAATAATTAACAAATTTTTTTCCAGTAGCTGCTTCAGATTGCGCAATTTCATTAGGATGATGAGTAGAAATGTGGTCAATTCCTCCACCATGAATATCTAATGTCTCTCCTAAGTATTTCATGCCCATTACAGAACATTCAAGGTGCCATCCAGGATATCCTTCACCCCAAGGAGAGTTCCATCTCATAATATGGACTTGATTCCCCTTCCGTGCATTTAACCACAGAGCAAAATCAAAATAGTTCTTTTTCAAGGGATCTTGATCTACACGGGCTCTTGCTTTTTCTTCGTCAAGTTTTAATCTCGCAAGTTTTCCATAATCCTTAAACTTACTAATGTCAAAATATACATTTCCTTGTACTTTGTAAGCATAGCCTTTATCTAACAAAATTTGAATAATTTCAATCATTTCAGGAATTAGAGCTGTAGCTCTAGGGGTTATATTCGGTCTTTGTATGTTTAAATCATCAATAACTTTCCAATATTCTTGAATTTGTTTATCGACCAGTTCCCAAGGGTTGATTTTTTGTTCTCTTGCTCTTTTCTCTACTTTATCTTCTCCTTGATCTGCGTCATCGGTTAAATGACCAACATCAGTGAAGTTTTGGACATGGAATACATCATAACCTTTATATCGGAGGTACCTAATAACAACATCCCATGAGCTATAAGTTCTTGCGTTGCCTACGTGTACATCATCATAAACAGTTTGCCCACAAGTATAAATTTTTACTCGTCCTTCTTCAAGAGGTTTAAATACTTCCTTTTGCCGAGTCATCGTGTTATAGATTTTAAGCATAAAATAATAAAGATCAGATAAAAATAAGTATTTTACGGTAATTATAAGAACTTTCTATATTTTTTCCTCTATATTTATTGATCTAATATTTGTAAACTTAATATACGGAAGTTCATTCATTTTTATCGTCTTCTAAAAAATAAGAATTTTTGACGTTAACAATATATAAATAAAAGTTTTAATATATTAATTATCAAGATCTATCAAGAAAAATGTAAATAAAATATATTAATATATCATTTGTACAAATCTAGGGCTATATCGCTTAAGCCGAGTTCAAATAGTTTCTCTTTGGAAGGCTTACCAGTTTCCCAATCCCATTGACGATATTTATAATATTCTCTAAGAAGATAATCCATGTTTGGCACACTTCCCGAAGTACTGCCTTCATTTAAGGGTTTGAGACATATTTTTGGTATTCTATCATCTTCCTTGGTCAAACCAAGTTTATTGCTAATGGCTCTTTTTATATTAACAGATCTGTCTCCTATAGCGAGTAAAGAGCTAGAATCTACATTCCAGCCAGTAATAGCGTTTAATATATCGCAAATTTTCGTCACTGTATATGGTGCAAATTTGCAAAGGGTTAATGCATCAAAAATATCCTTAAAACTTTGATATTTAGCTGCATTTTCAGCTTTATTTAGGGAAGATAAACGATCACTAGGAATGATATCAAATTCTGGCACCCCTCCGCCCATTTCCACGCTATAATAATCTCCTTTTAAATGACATGCACCTCGTGGGCTTGTAGCATAGGATATTGCCAATCCGTGAAATGCCCTCCCATCGTGAAGTGGCATTTCTAGACCCTTGACTTGGGCTGCCTCGTCTACATCACGTCCTAATTTTAAAGCCATTTCTTTTGTTCCTTGGGAAATTAAATTACCAATTCCTTCTTGGTTTACAATCATTTCAACCAATTTAACTATTGCTTCTCCATTGCCCCATTTTAATTCTATATTAGCCTCCTCTCTAGAGAGTGCCCCAATATCATAAAGGTACATTGCGTATGCTATGGAAGCTCCAGTTGATATCGTATCAAGGCCGTGAATATTACAAAGATGATTTGCCATGATAATAGAATCAAAGTTAAAATTCATGCATAAAGGTCCAAAAGCACCTACCGTCTCATATTCAGGCCCATCAATAATATCAACTTCATTATTAAACTCTTTAATTACACGACCACATCCAATGGGACACCCCAAGCAAGCACTATTTTCTACTATATAATTCTGTCTTAATGCATGACTAGTAACTTTTTGTACCGGAAATACATTTTTCTGAAAATATTTAGCAGGAACATCACCTAAAACCATCCCCATATCCATGTAAAATAAAGTGCCATATTCACGATAAGCTAATGAGAGAAAACTACCATTAATCAAAGTTGCCATTTCTTTGGCTAATTCTTTTACTCGTTCACTGTTTGCTAACGCTGGCTTTAAATTTCCCGCTACAGCTACTGCTTTTAAATTTTTTGAGCCCATCAGCGCCCCAAGTCCACATCGTCCTGCTGCCCTCCCATTGTCGTTTATTATTCCTGCATATCTTAATTTATCTTCATCCTATATGCATATAAACTTATAAAGAATAAGCAGAAATAATAATTTTACGGAAGTTCTTAAAATCTCTTATCTTCTTTTTATCATTATT
>CAZBNW010000087.1:0-10195 GCA_964493385.1 uncultured archaeon
GGATATTTACCAGGGGAATTGGGAATATATAAAAATATGACAGCAAATCAATTGATAAGCTATTTTGCTAAGCTTTATGATATTGAAATCGATTGGAGATTCGTTGATGAAGTTGCAGAGCGTCTTAAATTAGATTTGGAACGAAAAATGGGTGTTTTAAGTAAGGGGAATAAACAAAAAGTTGGCGTCTTAACAGCTCTGATGGGTAAATTTGATCTACTAATCATGGATGAACCAACTTCTGGACTTGATCCTTTGATGCAATCAGAATTTTACCGAATTGTGTCTGAGCGCCAGAAAGAATCGAAATGTACAGTATTTCTTTGTAGCCATGTACTCGCAGAGGTAGAGAAATTCTGCGATAGGGTAGCTATTATAAAGAAGGGAAAACTCGCAGAAATTTCCGATGTGAATGATCTTAAAGCGAAAAATCTAAAAAATATTGAATTAATTTTTGAAACTCCTGCGAGTTTGAAAGCCTTTCAATCTTATTTGGCATCTGAGGTTCCTGAAGCTATTGTAAAACAATCTTATCAGGTTGAATTACAATTTTTAGTTCCACCTGAACAGACTCGAACTGTCTTACATGAAATTAGTGAGAAAAACTGGGATGGAGCTCCTATAAAAGATATTACAGTTACTCATTCTACATTAGAAAATATTTTCATGCAATATTATAAAAATGAGAATTCAGAAGGAGGTGAAATCGCATAAAAGTATTCAAGATAATATGGAAGGAACTAAAAGCAAGCCGTAAAGGGATTATTATATACACGACTATTATGGCAATATTTTACATCTGGTTTACATCATTCTGGGATCCTGTATTTTTTCAACAAATGGCTGAGTTGCTACAAAACTATCCCGAAATCATCCGGCAAATGGTGGGGGAATATATCTCATTAGCTACATTTGGTGGTTTTCTAAATATTTATCTAATCTCAATGTCGTGGTTTTTCTTTGGGATCTACTTTATTTTGAAATCTTCACAAGACATACCAAAAGAAATTGATAATAAAACAATTGATTTAATGTTGTCCAAACCAATTACTAGATGGGAGCTATCATTAGGAAAATTCTTATTTCATATCATCGGTGCTTGCATTGTTCTTGGAGGAGTATTCATAGCAACGATACTAGCAGTTTTCATTTTTCCGAATGTCAATCCTAGTGAAGTTAATTTTACTGAAATTTGGGTTGCTTTTCTTATAGTTTTATTATTCAATTTTGCTTTAATAAGTACAGCGTTTTTCTTTTCGACGTTTAGGAATCCTAAAATGGCACTTGTGTTCTCGATGGGAGTAATAATATTTTTCTATGTAGTAGGTCAATTTTGGAAATCTTTTGATGAAAGTATACAAAATATAAAATATATTAGCATTTTCTATTATTCTGATATGTCGAATTTGCTTGTAAATAGTAATTGGGAATTGGTTCCATTAAAAATTTCGTTTCTTTCAATTTATTCTATTGCTTTAACAGCAGGGTCAGTAATAATCTTCAATAAACGGGATATCCCAGTCTAAATCTTCTATTTTTTCTTATTTTTTGAATTTTGTAACTTCAAATGTATTTTGAGTAAAATACATTTAAAAAAAATTTATTTAACCTGATTAGTCTTAGAGCTTAATTTATCAATACTAAGAATGAAAAATGGTATAGCAAAAATGAAAAATGCCCAAAAGAATCGAAATGACATATCTAAATATAAAAACGCATAAATAAAGGGTATCACAAAACACGCCATCCCTAATATCAATTTCCAAATAATTTTAGATTTTTTTACAATTGGAAAGTAATTTCCATAAATCCCAATCAACAATAGAAATGTTAGTTGGGCTATTGTTGCTAGAGTTCTCTCATCAAATAAATCATAAAAATTATCAACTATTCTAGAAAGACTAATTGGACCTATAGATATTTCTCCAAGAAATATTACTAGTATCAAATATATAATTACAGGAATTAACGCTATACCAATAATAAATTGAATTAATAACTTCCATTGAATTTTTTCATCGATAATTTTCCATAAAACGATAACAGGAATAACAAATATTACAGTTTCTCTAGCAAGAACACCTAATCCTATTGCAAGTCCAATTATTATGTAAATTTTGAGATTATTTCTTGATGGTTTTTTAATCAATATGGAATATAGATAAAGAGAAAAAATGATGAAAAACATCCCAGCTGAATCAGTAAGAGGTGTAAATCCTAAAACTATTGTTGGTGCAGTAAAGATATAGATTAAAGTTCCTAAAAATTGTTGTTTAGGAGTGATTTTAAAATATGACAAGAATTGATGGAAGTAAAAGACAGCTAGTAGATTAAAAATAAGATTTACTATATTTAAAGATATATAAGCATCCCCCGGTATTATTGATGCAAGAAGGGGTATCAAAATCCTTATTCTCCATGCGCTTGGTACATCAAATAGATTTGCATTTCCCCGAAAAGATTCTACCATTGTAGCATAATGTACAGCATCAGGCATATCTGCCATAGAATACCCAAAATAAAGTAATATAGGTCTAATCATTGATAATAAGAAAGAAATTGCTAATAATAAGATTATTTTAACATGTGGTGATTTTAATGATCGTAAATTAATTGTAATCTTCATATGATTCTCATCTTGCTATTTTATGTTTTAAAATTAATTTAATATGATTTTTAATATTTTATAGAAAATATAAAGATTGATATTTTCTATTATTCAATAAGTCTATTGATTTGTCATTACGGCAATCTTTATAATTGTAATTTTAGAAGTAATTATTGATTCGTAACAAAATTTTATAAGGAGAATTTTCTTTATTATTAAAATTCAAAATTTATTTATTAATTCGAAAATTCATAATTAAATCAATTAAAATCGGTGATTATTAGTGTCAAATTATTATCGCAAAAAAATTCATTCAAATGAACTTATAGCCACGTTTGATGACGTTCTGATACTCCCTGGTTTTACAAATTTCGCTCCAGATGAGGTTGATATATCTTCCAATTTAGGAAAATACCATTTTAATTTGCCTATAATGTCTTCTGCGATGGATACAGTCACTGAGGAATTAATGGCTATTGATATGGCTTTACATGGTGGTCTTGGAGTTTTGCATCGTAATTGTTCTTACGAGAGACAATTAGAAATGTGTAGAATTGTAAAGCGAGCTAGATCTTTTATAATTGATGATACGCATGTAGCAACAATTAGCCCTAATTCAAGAGTTGCAAAAGCCAAATATATGATGGAAACTTATAACATAAGTGGTATTGTCGTAACTAATGAGAATAAGAAAGTTTGTGGGATTTTTACTAAAAGGGATATACCATTTTTCGAACAGGATATACAAAATGGTACTGTAAAAGATTATATGACTAAAGATGTTATCTCTATAAAACCTGGTACTTCAAGAGAAGAAGCTCTAAAGATCTTATATGAGTCACGTAAGGAAAAGTTGCCAATTATTAATGATGAAGGATATCTGAAAGGTTTAATTACAAGGAAGGATTTAGCGCCAGAATTTCCCTTTGCTTCTAAAGATGAAGAAGGACATCTACTATGTGCACTAGCTTTATCTCCTAAGTTTCCAGAATCCTCTCAGAATCAAGAGTTATTGAAAGAGATTGATGAGTATGTTGATATCTTCTTCATTGACGTAGCTGATTTTTATAAGAAAGCTGATATTGAGGGTACAAAAAAGTTAATGAAATTTTTGGATTCAGATTTTGTATTAGGAAATGTCGGAACATATGAAGCAGCAGAATATTTAATAACTAAATGTGATTTTTCAGAAGAAAAATTTATTGGTTTAAAGGTTGGTATGGGATCAGGTTCAATATGTACTACTTCAATACAAACAGGAGTAGGCGCACCTACTCTCTTTGCAACTGCTCAAGTTGCAGATGCAATTGCAAATTATAACTCAAAAATAGGATTAATAGCTGATGGAGGGTTTAAGAATCCTGGGGATCTACCAAAAGCATTTGCTGCTGGTGCCGATCTTATAATGTCGGGACATTTCTTTGCTGGTACTGAAGAATCTCCCGGCTTTATTGATACCATTGCAGGGAGAAAAGTAAAAGTATACCGTGGTATGGGAAGTAAAGAAGCAAGGACTTTTGGTTATATCTCAGATCGTTATATAGAGGGTTCAAAAATGCTAACAGAGGGAGTTTCTAATTATGTTCCCTATGTGGGAGATGTTTCCGGAGTTTTAGCAACTTTGAAAGAAGGTTTAGCTAATGGGATGATTTATGCAGGGGCAAAATCTATTCAAGATATGAAAAAGGTCTCAGTAGGAATAATATCTATTGTGGGATCACGTGAAACCCAACCCCATGATCTTATTGGAAAATATTAATTATTTTCTCTAGATTAATATTAAAAAATTTAGAAAAAAAAATACAGATTTACAATAATTTATGGGATGTTTTTAAATTTTAAAATCTTATCTCTAATTTCCCTTATTAAAGCTCTATTAATTAGGTTTTAACAACAGTAAACTTTTCTTTGTAATTAATACTTTTATAATATAAACAAAATAGTTTAAATTGAATTTTTATGAAAAAAATAAAAAGAGCAATTTTTAGTGTCTTTGATAAGAGTGGCATTATTGAGTTTGCTAAAGCATTAAATGATGAATTTGGAGTTGAAATTTTATCTACAGGTGGTACCGGTAAATTATTAGAAAAAAATGGAATAAATTATACAAAAATTTCTGATTTTACTGAGTCACCAGAGATGTTTGATGGTAGAATTAAAACATTACATCCAAAAATTGGAGGTGGTATTTTATATCGTAGAGGTTTACAGAAAGATATTGATGATGCTAATAAATATAATATTAAACCAATTGATATGGTTGTTTGTAATTTATACCAATTCAAAGAAGCAATTGAAAAACCAGGTATAGCGCTTGATGATGCATTAGAAATGATAGATATCGGAGGACCAACGATGATTCGTGCTGCAGCAAAAAATTTTCCCGATGTCATTGTGGTTCCAAGCCCAGAATATTATGACGAAATTATTGAAGAACTCAGAGAAAATAAAGGAGCTATTACTGAAAGATCTCGAATTATCCTCGCACAAGACGTTTTTTCAATTATGGCAGATTATAATGCTGCGATTGCCAATTATCTCCAAAAATATTATAATCCAGAAGCTTTATTACCCAATACAATGATAAAAGTATATGAAAAGGTACAAGATTGTAGATATGGAGAAAATTGGGATCAAGTAGCAGCTTATTATAAAGACACTTCCGCTAAATTGGGTCTTCATAATCTAAGAAAACTTGGTGGAAAAGAAATCTCTTTTAACAATTATTTAGATATTGATTCCTGTATGCAAATCCTTTTAGATTTCGGTACTGAGCATTATGTCACGGCAATTTTAAAACATACAAGTCCAAATGGAGTAGCAATTGATAAAAAAGATCAGCTAACATCAGTAAAAAAAGCATTCAGTACAGATCCTTTATCTGCATTTGGAGGAATTTGGGGAGTTAATAAAGAGTTGACAAAAGAAGTAGCTGATTTTATTGTTAATAAGGAAAAAATCTTTGTAGAAGTTTTAATGGCACCTTCCTTTGAGCAAGAGGCTCTAGAAATATTAGTTCAAAAAGAAAATTTAAGAATTATAGAATATAAAGATTTCCTTGATAAAAGAAATGATATATATAAAAATCTCGAAATTAGAGGAGTATTGGGTGGAATACTTATTCAAGAATATGATAGTAAACCAATCATTAAAGAATGGAACGTTGTAAGCAAGAAAAATGTAAGTGATATTGAAAAGGAAGCTTTAATCTTTGCATATAAAATTTCAAAATGGACTAAATCAAATTCAGCATGTTTTGCTCAAATACATGATGATGGATTTTATACAATAGGAATTGGAGCCGGACAACAAAGTAGAGTTCATGTAGTTAAATTAGCTGCTCAAAAAGCTACAGAGTTTGGGCATAAAGAAGAATTAAAGAACTCTTTTATGGGAACAGACTCCTTCTTTCCATTTCCTGATGGTTTAGAAGCTGCTGTTGAAGCCGGAGCGAAAGCTGTTATTAATCCTGGTGGTTCAATAATGGATGAAGCGATAATTAGACGGGCAAATGAGTTAGACTGCGCTTTAATATTCTGCGGAAAGAGGGTTTTCCGACATTAAGATTCTAATATTCCAAAAATCATTTATTTGAATTTGGCCTTAATTTTTAACACGTTATTCTTTATAAAACTGGCAAATTTGTTACAAAAAAAATATTTAAAGGAATAAAAACAATAATATAATACTTAAAATCTTTTTAAATTAATAGTTTAAATGAGGAGAGTATATCTAATTATATTTTAGTAAGGGGGAACTCTGTTAAATATGGATTTTTTTCATAAGAATTTAAAGGATACACTTGAAGCGATAAATAAATTAATAGATAATAATGTAACCATTGTAAATACTAAAAGGATTAGAAGATGTTACAATATTAAATCTTCAAATCGCTCTAAGATTAATTTTATTTGGAGAGCTCTAAAATGTCTTGAAGAAGAAGGAATTTTAACCTTAAATGGAGTAGCAAATCCTAAAACTTACAAAATTATGACAAAGGAAAAAATTGATGTTAACAATGTGCTTTCCCAAATTGAGAAAAACAAAAAAAATGAGCCTTAATTTAAGTCTAGTTTATCTACCAATTCACTCAACTTATTTTTAGATTCCTTATCATTCGGGTTGTTTATCAACCGTTTTTGGTAAAATATTACATTTGGATATTTTAATTCGAGTTTATTAAATCTTCTTACCCAAGTTTTAAAGTTATTTAATAGATCGTATACTTCAGGGTCTTCTTCTAAAGATTTTATTTCTTCTTTCTTTTCTTTTGAAAAAAGATTCTTGAATTTTTTTACACTAATACCTTGATCTCTTAATAATTTCTTATTAGCTCTATGAATAAATACTTCCAAACTACTTCTCCAACTAACATATTTTTCATTAATTTTATCGATAATTTCTTGAATGATTTTTATCTCTTGTGGATAAATAGTTTCTTCCTTCTTAGTTAGTATATTCTTTATTTTTTGAAATTCAGTTTCAAACTTCTTAGTGTAAGTACCGACCATTTTTTCAAATTCGAAGAGAACCGTATTATAATCTTTAGCAAATAATACCTCATCACTTGAAAAAGTTAAAGATTCTTCATCGAATGTCCCTTTAATCTTCTTATTTTTCATTAAATCATCAAAAATTTCTCTCAACAAATCAATCTCAGTTTGATTTAAATCTTTGCCATAAAATAAATCATGAAAAGAAAAGAGAAAACTATTTTCCAACATTAAATTCCGAATTCCTCGTTCTGTATAAAAAAGAACCTCTCCTTCATTTTCATGAAAAATTCCCTTTAATTTTCCATCCATTAATAAATCATTAATCAAATCTTCAATTAAGCTTGAGGTAATATCATAAGTTCCTAAGGAGATATAATCATCGGATTTTGATTTATCAATTAACATGTATTTAATATCATTCTTAGCCTCTTCTATCTTATATGGATTAAATATTAATAGATCTGCTTTCTTAAAATAAGAGACTCCTATATCATTAACAAATTTCATAAATACATCGATATTCATTCCAGTTTTTTCAAGGTATTCACTGATTTTTAATTTCTTTTTTAGTTTTATCTCTTCAGCAATTGATTGTAAGTTTTCATCAATCTTAGATAAAATGTGGCTTTTATCGATATCAAGGTCCTTGGAAATGTGATCAATTTGTTTTAATTTTTCTTTTTCATTAGAAATTAAACTAATCTTATTGATTTTATCCTTTAAATATTTAGAATAGTAGAAGATATCTTTTTTCTTATTCCATATACCACTTCTATAATCTACAAATTGATCAAATACATCTAATAGCAAAAGTTCTGCTATGTTTAATTTATCTGAAATTCTCGAAATATCGAAATAACCTAGGATTTTAGAATTTTGAACCTCATTTGTAATTTTTTGTGTACCTAAATTAGTTAACCACTGAGTTCCTTTATGAAAATCCGATAAATATTCCCTTGGTAAATTTTTTATTAATTTTATGAAATCTTCCTCCAATAAAATCTCGCGAAATGATTTAAGATCTATAACGCTATTTTTCGCGGCTTCTAAATTAATTTCATCTTGAAACTTTTTTAAAGAGAAAAATGTTTTTAGATCTTTACTCTTTAAAAATTTTTGATTAGCAGATTTAGAAATATCATTGATAATCCTCTCAATAAATTTTTGTGGAAGGAAATTATAACGCTTTAAATTTATTGAACCAGTTAATTGACACTCATCTAAGAATTCCGCTTTTAAAAAGATATAAGGATAAAAATATCCAATATTAGAATAATAACCATCAATTATTTTTAAATTATTTAACGTTTTGATAAAAATATGTAATTCCGAATTATTATCTATGATTTGAGAAAAGGTTTTATGAATTTTCTCATCAGGTATTTTCATTTCTTCTTCAAAGAAACTTTTTAATTTTATTTTTTCTAACTCATAGATAAAAATTAAGTTCTCTTTTGTTTTTATGTAAAAATAGACTTTTTTATCCTTAAGATTTGATTTAGCAAATTTTTTTATATATTCTTTTAATGTTAAGCTTGAATTCTTACTTAATGCAGTGAAATTGTGTTTTTTCATTAAAAATTGATTATCTAATGATTTTAATACATTTTTAGTATTTTGGTTCTCCAAATCAAATTGATTAAGTAGTGGAAAAAACTTTTTGATAAGAATTATTAATTTAAAAAAAACTTTATTTGTTCTTTTATCTTCAAATGAGGCAATTAATGATTTTGAAATATTTCTAAAGCGATATAGTTGATCAAATTCTAAATTATCGCAGTAATCAAGAAAATTTAATAGAGAAATGATATTATCTTTATCTTTTTCTATCGTAAGACTTTCTAATAAAACATCTATAGAAGAATTTACTAAATTTGGTTTTTTTTTAACTAATTCTTGTAAGATATAATATATATTATTTCTAATATCTTCAGATTCATCTATCAGAAATTTTACAAATTCTTGAAAATATTTATCGATATATTTTGAATTTGCTAACATAGCAAATCCAATTACTATTAGTGAATTAATTTTTAATTTCACATTTTCAGATTGAAGAAAAACTTCAATCTTTTGTATTAATCCTTCAGAAATGAGTTCTATTCTATTCTCTGATAAAACTGATAAAATGTATGTTATAGGTACAACATACTTTTGTTTATCTAATAAACTTTCTAATTCATTAATTATTTTTTTTATTTTATCCGTTTTATTTTTACTTAGATATTTGTTAAGTTTGTCAACTTTTTCAAGAATTAGACTATTTTCAAATTCGTCAAGACTAAACATATTTAATGTAATTGAGTGTTTAATCCAATAAGAATTTTTTGAATTCTTCAATTTCTAAAATATTCTTAATATCTGGAAGCCGAAAAGTTGGATTAGATTTTTCTAAACCTTCTCTTGTGCCATGTCCAGAAAGTAAAGCAATGCTCTTGATTTTTGCATTCTTAGCACATTCAATATCTGCGGGAAGATCGCCGATATAGTATACGTTATCTTTATTTATAGAGTAACTGAAATTTTTCTTAACTTTCATTAATGCTACTATAATTGGAAATGGATTCGGTTTTCTATAGGCAGTATCGTCGCGGGAAATAAAAACCGAAAAATATTTATCTAAATTTAATTTCTGTCTAAAATAATCCAATCTTTTTTTACTAGTATTAGAGACAACTCCTAAGAGAATACCATTCTTTTTAAGCTGTATTAAAACATTCTCTAGATTTGGCTTTAAAATTTCATACTTTTCATATCTTGGATACATCCGCCTAAATTTTATAAAGAAGAGATTTCTCCGCCATATACTAGTAATAATATGCTTATATGCTTTATTTATTCGCTTGAAAGCTACCAATCTATTTTTTGAATCTGATTCTTCAAAAAGTCTGGCAAAATCTATTAATCTCATGTCTTCTGTATTTTGCCACTTATAAAACCTATTTCTTAAATGCATTAATGCGGTATATTCAAGAGCCTTCTGTGTAATAATAACACCATCAAAATCAAATAAAATTATTGGTGGGTGAGACATAGGTGTATTTTAAAGTGCTATTTAACACTTAAATTTATCTAAATTTATTTTACTATA
>CAZBNW010000088.1:0-10169 GCA_964493385.1 uncultured archaeon
AATTTTTTTTTAAAACGAATAAAAAATTCTAGCAAAATAAATTTTCCGATATTAATATATAAAATTGAGAAGAAGTATAATTATTTCATAATGACTAATAGATTTTTTATGAATTACACTCCTTTTTTTAATAAATTACCCGCAATTACTAATCGCTGAATTTCACTCGTGCCTTCATAGATTTCACCCATTTTTGCATCGCGGAAATATCTCTCTACGGGGTATGCTTTCATTAAGCCATATCCTCCGTGGATTTGAACAGCACCATGAGCAGCCTGCATTGCCGCCTCAGAAGCCACTAATTTTGCCATTGAACTAGCCATTCCAAATTCCATTCCATTATCATGCAAATAAGCTGCTTTATAAGTGAATAACCGAGCGGCCTCCACTGCACATGCCATATCAGCAATCTTCCATTGTACCCCTTGGAATCGTCCTATAGGTTTTCCAAACTGGACTCTTTCATTTGAATACTTAACAGAAGCTTCTAGCGCTGCTTGCCCTAAACCAACACATTGAGCAGCAATACCTATTCTACCGAAATCTAAGATTTTCATTGCCATCTTAAACCCTTCTCCAGTCCCTCCTAAAATATTCTCTTGGGGCACCCGTACATCTTGGAACACAAGCTCTGAAGTGTTTGAGGCCCGAACACCTAATTTATCTTCTTTTACTCCAACAGAATAACCAGGAGTATCCGCATCTACAATAAAAACAGTCAATTGTTTCCTACTATCTTTTTCACCTGTTTTTGCCACTACTAACAACGTTTTAGCGATACCTCCAGATGTAGCGAATATCTTAGTCCCGTTTAGTATGTATTCATCGCCATCTTTAACTGCTGTTAATTGAACACCCCCTGCATCTGAACCTGCATTTGGTTCAGTTAAACAGAAAGCTCCCACTTTATTACCTTTCGCAAGATCAGTCAGAAACCTTTGTTTTTGGTTTTCAGTTCCATATTTATAAATAGGATAAGTAGCAACACCATTATGTACAGCAATCGTAATTCCCCAAGCTGCATCTGCACGCCCAATTTCTTCAATAACAATACAAAAGCCTAATGTATCATTGTGAAGCCCAGCACCTCCATATTCTTCTGGGATGCAAGCACCAAAATAATTCATTTCTTTCATTTTTTGAAAGGCAGTTTCATCTAATTCTTGTTTCTCATCGCTTTCCTTTGCTACAGGTACAAGATATTCCTCAGCAAAATCTCTCGTAATTTTTTTTAGCATTTTTTGTTTTTCATTTAAGGAAAAATCCATAATAATCAACCCATACTTATCTCTTTTTTTAAAAATCCTTTTGATGAAATAATCTATTTTAAAAAACTAGTTAATAATCATAATTATATTTTATTAAATTTTTATCGTAATAAGAAAAAGGGTAATAAATATTTAATATTTGCATCTTAAAAAGGGACTTTTTTTTACACAATTTTTAAATATTTTAGAGGTTAAACTAGATATATTAAATTAGTTAATTAAATAAACAAGTTTTTAAACAAAAAAAACCAAAAAAGTTTTTGTTAAAAAGACTTTTTAAGATATTTAAATTTTGAATTTTAATAATTAGTGGATAGGAATTTCTATGGAAAAAGAACAAGTTTTTTTGAAACTTTTTGGGAGAAATCTCATAAGTTATAAAAAGCTTGAGAATGGTCAAGTTGTAGGTTCAGGGATTCTCAATCCAATTCTTGATAGGTTAAGTATTTACCGACTAATTTTCATGATCCTCTTACAAGCCAATTTCTATAAAAATATGGAAGTTGGAAGATGGAAAGGAAAAATAGTTACAAATACTTTTGCTCCACCAGTTGGGAGTCGACCTATGATTCGTGCTTTGAAGGGTTTAATAAAGTCCCAGTTAATGCCGTATCCATTACCAATTGCGATGACTTTTGCAGTAACTTATAATTGCCAATGTAAATGCGTCCATTGTAGTGCTGGGAGGCATCTAAGAAAAGATAAGAAAGAATTATCTACAGAAGAGGCAAAAAAGTTAATTGATGAAGCTCAAAAAATAGGAGTAACTATTATTGCCTTCACTGGAGGGGAACCCTTACTACGAGAAGATCTTTTCGAGCTAATTTCTTATGTAGATAAGAAAAAAGCATTGCCTGTTATGTTCACAAATGGACAATTCCTCACAGAGGAAAATGTGAACAAACTATCTGAAGCTGGACTCTATTCAGTATTTTTGAGTATAGATTCACCTTATGCTGAAGAACATGACAAATTAAGAGGAATGCCAGGTCTTTTTGAAACTGCTATAGAAGGAATTAAGAGAGTACAATCAAAGGGGATCTTTGGTGGATTTTCCGGATATGCAACTCGTTCTGGGACAGAAAGAGGATTATATAAGAAATTACATAAATTAGCATCGGATCTTGGTCTTAAAAATATAATTTATTTCGATTGTGTACCTACTGGACACTTGCTGCATGATACAAGTGAAATGTTGACATTTAAATTGCGAGAAGAACTTCATAAGTATTCTGCTAAAGCATTTAAAAAGAAAGTTGTACCACCTCTTTCATCTCAATCTTGGCAGAATTCTGTGGAAGCATACCTCTCAGGAATAGGATGTCTTGCTGGAAATATTCAATATTACGCTACTGCTTATGGAGATATTTCTCCCTGTGATTTTTCACCACTTTCTTTTGGAAATATCAGAAAAGAATCCTTAAAGAAGATATGGATGCGAATGGTAAAACATCCTGCCTTCAATCACCGAAGCCCGTTCTGTAGAATGCAAGATAAAAACTTCCGGCATTTTTATATTGATCCTATTCCTGATGATGCTTATTTACCTTATCCGATAAATAAACTACCTCGCGTTGATTATAGGAAATAAAAGCTTTCTAAAGCATAATATACTTTTTTTTCTTAAAATATTTCTTTTAGTACCTAAATTTAAATCTATTATATACTTAACTTGAAGTATGAGTATTGATAATCCACATTTTGAAATTTCAAAACATAAAGATTATTTATATGTAATAAAAGAAAATATCTCTGTTGTTCATCCTGTTTATACAAATGATCCTCTTAACATGTATTTACTCTTAGGATCCCATACTGCTCTTTTACTTGATACTGGGTGTGGACTTTATCCACTAAAACAATTAGTAGATGGATTAATTGGTGAAAGGAAATTATTAATTTTCAATACTCATTATCATTGGGATCACCCTTTGGGTAATGTAGAATTTGGAGAAGTTTACATCCATGAAAATGAAGTTGATATTGTTTCGAAACCTTATGATGTTTCATACTTTAAAGATTCTCCCAATGAAATTGTAAAGATATACGCGAAACAAAATTTTTTAATCCCTCCAGCAAAAACAATTAAACCCTTAAAAGATGGAGATATTTTTGATTTAGGTGAAATTGAGGTAAAAATCATACATTGTCCAGGACATTCTCCTGGTTCAATATGTTTACTTACAAGCACGGGTGAACTTTTTACGAGTGATGTAGCTTATTATGGAGATCAATTCTTGCCTAAAAAAGAGAATTTTTCTGAAGTTCTGAAAACTCTTTCTAAATTGATAGATTTGTGTGAAAAACAAAAAGGTCTTGAACTCTATCCATCACATAGAAAATATCCATGTGATAAGACACTTTTAACAGATCTTTACAAAGGCATTGAAAATATAGAGAACCTATGGGATACTAAGAAACCTTTTGATTTTTTTGAAGCATGGCAGATTGATGATGATAAATTTAGATATTATGTGTCTAGAGAGTAAAAAACTTTAAGATCAACATAAGTATTTTTAGATTAATATAATTTCAAGTTTTGATTTTTAGAAAATAAATCTTGAAGCTTTATCTTTAGATATTGTTGATTTATTCCCCTTTTTATTAATAATTCTAGAAATTACACAAACCATATCAAGAAAAAAAAATGTAGTATCCCGCGATTACAGATGAACTATAGTTAATAGAGAGATTTAACTCAAAATAATCAATGTGAAATTTTAGTGAGATACCTCGGAGTATCACAATTAATTCCTCGCAATCTTGCGATTTCTAAGGTGAGAAGTTGAAATCCTATTACCGAAATAATCGGCCGCAAATATTTATTTGTGGTTGGGACTTTAATTTTGAAATCAAATTGATCATAAACTTCATTAGAACAGTAAAATACCAAAATTATTCCATTCAAATCCTTAATTTTTTTTAATAATTTTAATATATTTTGCTTTTTCTTATCATTTTCCTGTGGAATAATTGAGATAACGCAAATATTAGGACCTACAAGAGTAAGCGGCCCATGTGAGAATTCAGATGTTGGATACGCATGACCAATGAATCTTGCTCCTTCCTTTAATTTCAAACATCCTTCCATTACTGTAGGATAATCTGCTCCACTTCCTAAGTAGAAGCAAAACTCAAACAATTTTAGATTTTTAGAGATTAACTTAATTTTCTTATGTAGATTAGAAAGATGTGTTTGGATATTTGTAGGAAGTGAGGCTAAATTTACCCAGATTGTATTATATTCATTATTTGTAATTGATTTCTTCTTTTTGGCAATCTCAAGAGACAAAATAGATAAAATGACTAATTCTGAAACATAAGTTTTAGTTGATAAAATACTTATTTCAACACCACATTGTAAATAAAGTGAAATATCACTTATTTTTGCTAGATTTGAAACCATATTATTAGTTATAGCGATAGTTAGACATCCATGTTCTTTTCCAATATTAATAGACTCTATAACTCCTTTAGTCTCACCACTTTGGGATAAGCCAATAATACAATCATTTTTATTTAAAATTGGTTTAATCAAATATTGAAATTCAGTAGCATAAATTGCATATGTAGGAATAGATCCTATATTATTGAATAAGTATGATATAGTGAAACCTGCTAAATATGAGCTTCCAGATCCTATTAAATATATATGTTCTATTCCACTTGATACAATCTTTTTAGCAACATCTATTATTTTCGCCTTATTTTCTATTACTTTATTTAAAATCGCAGGTATTTCATAAATCTCTTTTTCAGTTATTTTGCCCAAATCGTCTGTGTTTTTGGTTCTACTACTATAATTCATCTCATTTCTTCTAATTTTAGTTAAAATTGAATATAGAATATATCTTATATTCAATAATCTTAAAGTATTTATCAATACTTTTTATCCTAACTATTTAATGAGAATTTGATTCGGAAATCATCTGCATTATATTTAGCATTAGTAGTAAAATGCAAATTACAACAAGAAGAATTTAAGAAAAATAACTTGATTTTAAAAGTTGGTGCTCTACTATGTTTAATTACATTCACTTTCGCAAGGATATAATTTTTTTAACCATTAAAAGCTATACTAATTAGCTATGTCTTCAAGCAACCTATTAGAAATAATTAGAAAAAAAATAATTCATTTGAAGATCTTTATTTTTTTTAATTATTTTATTTCAGTTTTTTACATGGTCTTCATTTTAATTTGGCTTAATCAAAATAAAGTAAGTGTGGCTGAAATATTTGCCTATAATTTAGCAATTATTATTATTACCGCAATTTTTTCTAATCTTTTTTCCCATATCTCAGACAAAATAAATAATAGATTAGTTTTTATTCAAATTAGTAATTTCACTTACGCAATTGGAGTACTCTTCATCGCTTTTGAAGTTAATTTTATAACAATTATGATCTATGTGTTCTTAACTAATTCGTTAAGTCGGGAGACATTTATTACAGCTTTAATATATGAGGTGATTGAAAAACGAGAATTTCTTAAAAAAGTTGAAAATACTAATTTTGAAGAGAAAAAAGTAAAAGAATATGCTAAATTCCGAATAATGGGATCCTTTGGATGGGCTATTGGAGGTCCAATCGCAGGATATCTAATAGAAATATATGGATTTTCATTTGCTTTTTTATTATGTTCATTGGGGTATATAATTATAGCATTTTATTTTTATATTTTAACTAAGGATTTTAAACAAATATTAAATATAGAAAGAAAAGATATAAATACCAATATTAAATCTCTTGCTCCTAAAAACAGAATTTTACATAAAAAATATGAATTCCTCGGATTATTGATTATTGCAGGTATTTTTGAAATTGGATCAGTATTAGCAGTTAGCATTAAAACAATTTACGCAACAGAACTCGGAGGGAGTGTAGTTTTTGTAGGATTCCTAGCATGTTTATGGGCTAGTTTTGAATTACCATTATTCTTTCTTTCGAGTAAAATTACCGAAAAGTATAATTATATATATCCATTGATGCTAGGAGTGATTTTCATTCTTATAAAGGACCTTTTTTACATTTCTATAATATCTCCCGATACCATTTCCTTATTCTTACTGTTAGAAATCCTTAATCAGTTTGGAATAATGTGGCCTGCTTTAACATATGCGATAAATAATATTTTTGCTAAAGAAAAAAAGGCACTTGGCACAAGTATATATATTTCTATTTTAACTTTAGCAGGATTTGTTGGAAATTTACTAGGTATGGCTCTTGCGCTTTTATACAATATTGGAGGGTCCTACAAGGATTATCAAATACTATTTATATATAGTATGATTTTTATAGTAATCGCCTTAATTGGCTATATAATTTTAATAATTGTACGCAAAAATCATAATAAAATTAAGAAGTTACTTCCTCCTTAAGGTGATTATAATTAGTAGGATACAATTATTATCCCATCAACACTTCAACATCATGTCTTTTACCGTCTTTAAATACTGGTAAGAGATTCTTTTCCAGTTTTACGTTATTTATTTTAATTGCCTTTATTCCTTTGGATAAATGCTCTGGATTTTGTACTTGAATATCATAAATTGCATTCCTGAAATGTCGAATAACTCTGAATTTATCCCATTTTTTTGGAATACACGGGTCTATCTTTAAACCATGAAAATCTGATTGTATTCCAAGAATCCAATCTGTTGCAGCTTTCATTGTCCATGATGCTGTTCCTGTAAGCCATGAATTTTTCGCAGCTCCGAATTTTGGATGATCATTACCTGTAATCATTTGAGAATAGATGTAGGGTTCAGTTTGATGTATTTCTGCAATTTTATTTTTACTAGTTGGTGCAATTTTTGTGAAATATTCAAATGCAATATCACCTCTTCCTAATATGCATTCTGCAATTTCTGCCCAAGGATTAGAATGACAAAAAATTGAAGCATTTTCTTTAAGACCAGGTGGGAAAGTACTTATTCCTTTCAATTTTGGATAAAATCGTGTATAAGCAGGGGATAATAATTTAATACCAAATTTTGTTACAAGATATTTTCTAACAGAATCCATGCATTGAAAACCTCTATCTACTGGAGCCACTTTACTAAAGACAGCCCAAGACTGAGTATTTAGGAAAATTTTATCTACTTAAGCCTGTAATAGATTTGCTATTTCTTTATCTAGGCTTTCACCTGTTTAATTAAAGTTCCATTTAAATCTAGGACAATTATATTGTTATTAATTCCCATAAGATTGAAAAACCTTCTAAATCATAAAAAAAGATATTTTTTTTGATGATAGTGTACTACTCTTAACAATTCCAACCTTGAACTTTGACTAACACATTTTCAGTTACACTTTTCTTAGGGATAAAACCATCAATTTTCCTTCTTTCTGATGGTAAAAGACTTATGCAATTATCATTCAAGTACACAGGAGTAATAATTTTTTCAGTTTTTTCACCGACTAAAAAAATTCTGATAAAGAAAGCAATCCCATCAGAAACATTTTCAAGTTCTATAGAAATCTCATACTGATTTTTACTTTCATTTATGTTAATAAATTTTTTTATTTCGGCTTTTGGGAGATTTCGTAAAGCACTCATATCAGCATGTTCTTTTAATGGTGTGTAAAACCATTCATCATCTTCATCATAATCATCATCATCTTTGAAAATATCATTATTTAGTGGAAGCCAGTAAAAGTTCAGACTTATAATAGTTGATTCCTCTTCAAGTGTAAGGATTAAAAAATACACTTTAGAGAGTCCATTGATCTTTGGGATTGATAAAAGTTCCTTTTTAGAGTATTTGTCAATTACTACATTTTTTAATGATTGAGAAAATTTCTTCTCAAGATCTATATTAAGAATCTTAATAGTAGCAGTAAGATTTTGTTTTTTCTGAAGAGTTTTGTTGATGAGAATGACCGAGGCGTCATCATATGAGTATTGAATATGAAGTGGTTCACAAGCTTTCTTAGAGCCAAAGAAAGCTCCATTAGGATTAAGATAATAATCGTACAACTGCCAAATAAGGCTTGGCCAAGGACTGCACAGCATCCACCCAATAACTCCAGTTGCTTTAGGAAAATTTCTTGCATGAGCTTCATACATTGCTCTCCAACATTCATAAGCTAATACTTGGGCGGTATTAGCAAAATCCTCTAGATCCTTTGGCTTTCCATATCGTTTTTCTATAGCTTCTTCAATTATTTTAGTATTGTTAAAAGCACCAAGCCCTGTATGGTAGTTCCAGACATCGCTTCCAACATACTTATAACCCTCAGGTAACATTAACTGTAAACTCTCAAAAGGGGGGATGCACACATCAGGTCCCGTTTCTGTATTGAAACCGTTGGCAGCCCCTCTTCTTTCTTGTGAGTACCAATAGATTGGAGGAACATATGTATATGGACCAGTCATTTTTACTCCAGTTTCACCCATTAAATCAGAACGATAACCAGACGCGCTTGATATTGTGGGAAGGTCAACGTAAGTTTCTTCTAATACTCTGAGATAAACTTTTTCAACAGATCCTGGAGGTGGAAAATCACTACCATATAACCATGCAATAAAACTCGGATGGTTTCGTAATCTAAGAATCTGAGACCGTAATGATTCTTCAGCAATTCTAATATCACCTTTTTTCCAATTTTCCCATTTCTCCCAATGTGAACAGCAGCACCACCCGGCAAGAATAAGGATTCCCTCCTTGTCACATAAGTCCCAGAAATGATCTGTTGCGAGTTTACCCTCAAATCTAACAGCATTCATATTGAGATTTTTAACAAAAGCCACATCAATTATATCTTGTTCCTTAGATTGACGCAACATCATATCTGGAGTCCATGCAGCACCATATATAGGAATATCATGTCCATTTATAGTAAACACTCGCGCTCCATGCTCATTTATAGCAGATTTTATATCCCTTATTCCAAAGATGATTTCAGTAGAATCAGAAACCTCATTGTTAACTTTAACTTGAAGATTCAGCTTATATACCTCAGGTGAACCTAGCTGATATGGCCACCACACACGAGGGTTATTTATTCTTATATAAGGGACCTCAACTTTTTTCCTTTCATTCGGTTTTAAAAGAATTTCTTTCCTAAAATTAATTTCTTCTACTTTACCCTCGAGTAATGCTTTAATTTCATCTTTCTGATTATTCTGCAATTCTGTACTTATTATTAGATCAGCTTCTGCCAAAGTTTCGACATTTAGTTTACTTCTCACAAAAGGATATTTCATAGCCACAGGGCCAGTAGAATAAAGAGTTACAGGCTGCCAAATACCCATATCATCATCAGGCGGCAGAGGACACCAATCAACGAAACTTATATTTAGATCATCTGGATTTGGAGAAAAGATTTCCAAAGCGAGTACATTTGTTGATTCTTGCTTTATTAAATGGGTTATATTAAAATCATATTGTCTATATGTCCCAATAACATAATCAGTACCCGCAATCCGTTGCCCGTTTAGCCAAATGTTTGCAGAATAATTTATACCCTCGAAGAGTAGCCAAAATTGCTTATTATTAATATCCATAGATTTATCTAATTTGAATTCTTTTCTAAACCACCAAGAGCTTCTATAAGGACTATCATCCGGTTTATAATGACTTTCGAAGTTCTGAGTTGTTACTTCTTTTTTGTATCCTGCTAACGATTTAAGATTAAGTCCATAATAAGGGTCCTCGATTTTTTTACTCTGCAGAAGACCGTTTATTACTGTTGTTGGAATTTCCACTTCATGCCAATCTTCTGAGTCGAACTCAATTGTTGAAATTTTTTCACCATGTTTGGACACCTTTTCAGAAGATTGCATTTGCCATTCTTTATCTAATGATAACTTGATATTCATAATTTTATATTCTTTTTTTTTTATAATTATTTTTATAGTTTAGTAATTCCTTTAGGAGGAATATTCTTCCATTTCTC